>CAITBM010000080.1 GCA_903890485.1 uncultured Opitutaceae bacterium
CGATAAAATGCCCGTGGATTGCCCTGATTTTTCCCGGGACGATTTTGGTGCGGGCCTGTTCCCGGGTGAAAACATCACCGTAATTGTGCCAGATGTGCCTTGCAAAGATGGAGTCTAGGATTTTCCGGAAGCTCGTTCCGGCGCACTTCGGCGCACTTCGGCGCACTTCGGCGCATGAACACTGACGATCATCACCGAGGTAAGACGTCATTGTTACAACGAGGCAACATTATTCTAATTCCATCCCTGAAAATCACTTATACTCAACGTCTGTGACTATTCCGATCCCTTTGCAGCTTTCCACACTTCGAGGTCCTTGGGGGTGTCGAGATCCAGGCCGAGTTCAGGCAGGTCGATGGGAATCACAAGTGACGAAGGTGCATTGAGAAGGGCCCTTGCGCCCTGGTCACCCGAAAGCGCCAGGAGGGCCTCGAAAAACCCCGAACCGAACAGGGCCGGGGAACCCAAGCGCCCGTTGTAGCGCGACGCCACGATCTGATCTGCCCCCCCGAGGGACCCCATCAGGCGCCGGACCGCGCCCGCAGATAGTGCGGGCTGGTCGCACGGGGTCACCAGGATGGCTCCGAGGCCAGGGAACCCGGATACGAGCGCGGCAACCCCCGCCCGGATCGATGAAGCCATACCTGTGGCCCAGTCAGGATTCACCACGACTTGGGCGACACGCCGATCGACCTGTCCTTCCACCATCTCGCTGTGGGCCCCGACGACAACGGCGATGGGATGAATCCCCGCTCCTGCCACAGCAGCCACCGCGTGGGCAACCAGGGACTCGCCGCGCACGTTCAGGAGTTGCTTGGGGGCACCCATCCGTGCCGAACCGCCAGCTGCCAGGACCACGGCCCCAAACTTAGTGGCCCCGGAGGGAAGCTTATCCATGGATCGGACTCCGCCTGTCCTTGAGCGGTCTGGCGTCCCTTCCCGAAAGTGCCGCCGCGACCTCGGCCACGATGCTGAGCGCCACCTCCTCGGGTGCGTCGCCTCCGAGGTCAAGCCCCACCGGGGCGTGGAGTATTCGCCCCATTTCAGGGGTGACCCGGAGCCCCTCGGCCGCCAGGTCCGCCAGGATCTTCTCCGATCGCTTCTTGGGTCCCAGAAGTCCCAGGAACGCCAAGGGGAGCGGCAGGAGGCTGCGAATAACGGGAAGATCGTGCCGGTAGTGGTGGGTCATCACAATCGCCACGGAGCCCTGTGCCGGTGAAACCTTTCCTACGAGGTCCTCGGCGGGCGCCGCAACAACGCAATGTGCGCCTGGGAATCGCCGCTCTGTTGCCATCGCCGGCCTGGGATCAGCCACGGTTACCCGCCAGCCCATTTCCATCGCGATGCGGGCGAGGGGCTGAGCGTCGTCCCCGGCGCCGAAGACGGCGAGCTGGAGGGGGGGGGGCACCCGGTCCACAAAAACGCCGGGCGCGGATTCCGCCGCCGCACCTTTCAGGAGACGCGTCCCCAGCGCCCGGCCTTCGCCCCAGGAGGTCGCCAAGATCGTGGGCGCCCCTTTTTTGAGGTTGGCGGCCAGGTCCCGAACCCAATCTGGACGGGCACCAAGTGGCTCGAGAAGGATCTTCACGACGCCGTGGCATCCGAGTCCAACCCCCCAAACCAGGTCGTTCTCGGCTGAGGTGTCGTAGGTCACCACCGACGGCGCTCCTGTTTTGGCGACCTGCCGGGCGTGCATCACAAGGTCCTCCTCCAGGCAGCCTCCGCTGATGGAGCCAATCCTCTCGCCCTTCGCGGTCACGAGCATCCGTGCGCCAGGCCTGCGGTAGGATGAGCCCTGGACGCTGGTGAGCGTCACCAGGACCGAGCCGGCAGAAGAGCCCTCGAGGTACTCAACGATAGCCTGGAGTTCCTTCATCGGAGGAGCCGGGCTGGCGCCCAAAGCTGCCGTCTAGGACCACGAAAGGTCCGTCCTTGAAAGAGGCAATTGCCTGACGCGCTTGCCCGTTGCCGCGAAGATTGCGTTGAAGACCGCGGGCGCCAGCGGCGGGAGCGCGGGCTCGCCCAGGCCCGTCGGCGGGTAGTTGGTCTTGGCAAAATGGATCTCAATCTTCCTTGGGGCGTCCGGGATCCGCAGCATCGTGTATTCGTCGAAGTTGGCCTGGACGACGTGGCCCTCACGAATGTCGAGCTCCTGGCGCCACGCGGCGTTGAGGCCGTCGATGATCGAACCCTGGACCTGGTTTTCGGCCCCGCTTAGGTTCACTATCTGTGAGCCGACGTCGACCACGGCCACGACCCGGTCGACCCTGAGGTCCCCCTTGGGGCTCACTGTCACCTCGGCCACCTCGGCAATATAGCCCTGGTGGCTGAAATAGTATCCAAGCCCCATTCCGCTTCCCTTGGGCATCGGCCTGCCCCATCCGGCCTTCTCGGCGACCAGTCGGACGACGTTTCGCATCCGCGAGGCGTTGTAGGCCCGACCCGTCGTGCCGGGATCGCTCACCAAGTCCTTGTCTCCAAGAAGCGCCAGGTTGAATTCGACCGGATCCTTAGAGGCGGCATGGGCAAGCTCGTCGAGGAAGCAGCCGGTCACCCAGGCATAAGTGTTGCTTCCCGGGGCCCTCCAGGGGCCCTGAGGCACCCCGTTTTCCAGGGAGCTGTTCAGCAAAAGGTAGTTGGGTACAAATCTCGCCGGATAGTCATCGGCCCCCATGTTTGAGCCGAAGGAGACATGGTGGCTGCGCCATGCGCTCAATTTGCCCTGCGCATCGACGGCCCCCTTCAGGAAATGGAATCCTCCCGGCCTGTAGTGGTCGTGCTGGAGGTCATCGGTCCGGTTCCACAGGAGTTTCACCGGAAGGCCGGTCTTCTGCGCCAGCGCGGCGCATTCCGCAACGGGATCGGAGTCCAGGCGCCGCCCGAAACCCCCTCCAATTCGGGTGATCGTGACGTGGACATGGTCGGCTGGAACCCCCAGGACCTCGGCGGCGATCTTCTGGGCACCGCTCGGATTCTGGGTCGGGGCCCAAATGTCCGCCCGATCCCCGACCACCTCCACCAGGCAGTTCTGGGGCTCGAGATTTGCGTGGGATATGAATGGGTAGGAATAATTGGCCTCTATCACCTTTGCAGCGGCGGCGAACGCCTGGTCGATGTCCCCGTCCCTGCGCGTCTCCTTGACCTTGGGGGCATCAGCTCCGGCCGCGGCGATCTCCCGAGCTTGTCCGGCGAACCCTTCCCAGCTGCTGGAGGGGAACGCGCCCGCCTCCCAGGTGACCTTCAGCTCGGTTCGGGCGCTGAACGCGGACCAAGTCGAGTCAGCGATGATCGCCACCCCGGGGACGAGGCCTGTGATCTGGCCCGCTGGCACCGTCCGGTCGACGATAAAGGCGTCACGCACCCCGGGAAGCGTCTTCACGTGGTCCACGTTTGCCGATAGCGCCCGCGCGCCCCAAACCGGGCTCTTCACATAAACGGCGTAGACCATGGATGGCCGCTTCTGGTCGATTCCAAAGAGCGCCTGCCCGGTGACGACCTTCAGGTTGTCGACACCGCCCACACGGGTACCTAAGAGCGAAAAACTGTTGGGATCCTTGAGGACGACCGAGCCCGGATCGGGGATTGCAAGGGTGGAGGCTTTGCCCACCAGGTCGCCATACTTGAGGATTCTCCCCGTGGGCGTGTGGCGCACGGCACCGAGCTGGGCGACGCATTCCGACGCGGGAACCGACCAGGTCTGGGCGGCTGCTTCAAGCAGCATGGTGCGGGCCGTTGCGCCCATCTTGCGCATTTCGCCGTAGGACATCGGCGTGGAAACGCTTCCGCCCGCAAACTGTGGCCCAAACGACGGATCCAGGGGGCCCGAGACGACGGTTACGTCCTTCCAGTCCACTCCCAATTCCTCGGCGACGACCATCGGGAGGGAGGTCTTGATTCCCTGCCCAACCTCGGGCCGGGCCGAGACGATCGTAACAGCTCCGTTGGAGGCGATTCGCAAGAATACGTTCGGGGCAAAAAGATCCCCGGCTTTTTCGACACTTTCGGTGGGGAGCCCCGCGGGGGTGTCTGCCCGGACAAAACTGCCCAGCACGAATCCGCCCCCAGCAACCGTGGCCAGCTTTAGGAATCCGCGCCTGTCCATCTGTGTCAGGGCCGGCGCGTTCATTTGCGGACCTCCGCTGCTGAAGATGCCAAATCGCTGGCCCGGTGGATGCCGGCCCGGATCCGGTAATAGGTGGCACACCTGCACAGGTTGCCGGCCATTGCATCATCGATGTCCCCATCCGTGGGACGCGGGTTCTGAGCGAGAAGAGCCGCCGCCGACATGATTTGCCCAGCTTGGCAATAGCCACACTGCGCCACGTCGAGCTCGCACCAGGCCCTTTGCAGGGGGTGTGTGCCGTCAGGCGAGAGCCCCTCGATAGTCGTGATCTTCGAGGCGCCGGCCGCCGCGACCGGGGTCAGGCACCCCCGGGCCGGGTTGCCATCCAAGTGTATGGTGCAGGCCCCACATTGTCCGATGCCACAGCCAAACTTGGTGCCAACAAGCCCGAGGTGGTCGCGAAGAACCCAGAGTAGGGGGGTGTCCGGGGCGACGTCGACCTCGTGGGACTGCCCGTTGACCAACAAATTGAATTTGCTCATGGAATCCGAGGGGGGTTCGAAAAAGGTATGATCGCCCTTACTCCTGTCAACGGCACTCGTCCTTATGCCTGCTTTCTTTTCACCAACCACTTGATCAGGGCCGACTGGAGATCCGCCTTGCGCACCGGCTTTGAGAGGTAATCGTCCATCCCGACGGCCAGGCACTTCTCGCGGTCGCCTGTCATGGCGTGCGCCGTCATCGCGACAATCGGCACCGGTGACTTCCAGGTCACGGTCGAGGCCTTCTCCGCGACCCGGATTAGCCGCGAAGCCTCATATCCGTCCATCTCGGGCATCTGGCAATCCATGAAAATGATGTCGTAGGGGACCTGCTTCAGGGCGCTTATGGCCTCGAGGCCGTTTGCGACGGCGTCGGCCGTGAAACCGAGCCCCTTGAGCTGGGCCAACGCAACCTTCTGGTTAACAATATTGTCCTCCGCCAGGAGGATGCGTGCATGGCTGGCTTGCCTTAGCTCTGCCGGGAATTCCGCCACAGAGGCGTCCTTGCTTGGCTTCACGAAAACGTGCTCCGCCGCCGCACGGCCGAGCACGGTTACCAGGCAGTCGAAAAGGCGCGATTGCTTCACCGGCTTTACGAGATAGGCGTCGACTCCTGCCGCCTTCATTTCCTCCTGGGAATGCATGTAGCCCATCGAGGTCAGGATGATCAGGCGCGTGGACGAAATCGCCGGATCGGCCTTAATCGCCCGGGCCAGGGTGAGCCCGTCCATCTCGAGCATCTGCATGTCAAGCAGGGCCAGGTCGTAGGATTTCGTCTCGGCGGCGGCGGCCCGCAGGATCTCGAGGGCCTCATGCCCGTTGGCTGCGCTTCCCTTCTGCATTTTCCAGGCAAAGAGCTGGTGCCGCAGGATCTGTCGGTTGGTGGCGTTGTCGTCGACCACGAGGACGCGCAGGTCAAACAGGTCGCGAAAGTATATGGAAGGGGCGGGGACTGGCGGCCCGCTTTGCTTCTCCAGGCTGACGTTGAACCAGAATGTGGAGCCCCTGCCGGCCTCGCTGGTCACCCCGATGGTTCCCCCCATCATCTCGACCAGCTGCTTGGAGATGGCGAGCCCGAGGCCGGTGCCGCCAAATTTGCGGGTCGTCGAATTGTCCGCCTGGGTGAAGGCTTGGAAGAGCTTTGCCTGGACCTCCTCAGGTATCCCGATGCCGGTGTCATTGATCGAGAAGCTGATCACGGCATTGGTTTCGCTCTCGCTGGCAAGACCAACTCGCACGACAACCTCCCCTTTGCTGGTAAACTTGATGGCATTGCCCATGAGGTTCGTGATCACCTGCCTAAGGCGGCCCGGATCACCCTTTAGGCGCCGGGGAAGCGTGGCGGGCAGGTCGCAGGCCAATTCGATACCCTTGTGGCGGGCCCGCTCCGCGAACATGTCGAGTGCCCCCTCGACGGTCTCGACAAGGTCAAAGTCGAGAGTCTCGAACGTGAGTTTCCCGGCCTCGATCTTCGAGAAGTCGAGTATGTCGTTGATGATCGTGAGCAGGGCATCTGCGGACCCCCGGATGGTCTCGGCGAACTCCCTCTGGGTGGGCGTAAGCTCCGTGTCCAAGAGCAATCCTGTCATCCCAATGACTCCATTCATTGGGGTTCGAATCTCATGGCTCATGTTGGCCAGGAACTCGCTCTTCGTGCGTGAGGACTCCAGCGCCGCGTCCCGAGTCCTGGCGAGCTCAACCTCAGTCTCCTTGAGGCGAGTGATATCCACGATAACTCCCACAAGGTTCCACTCCCCGGACCCGAGCTTGTCGAGGGACACATGCTCGTGCATGCAGAATGTCTTTCCGCCAACGTTTACGTGGAACTCCTGGTCGTAGTCCTGCCTACCCTCGAGCATAGCCTTCCTGCACGTCGCGTTGATTTCTTTCCACTCGGGGATCATATCCTCGGTCCACAGGATCGATTGCCCGGGGACGGAATCCTTTCCGAAGATCCTGCGATATAGGACCGAGGGCGTAAGGTATATCCGCCAGTTTAAACTCACATCGGGCTGTCCCGTGACGAGCGCCTGCCAGAGCAGGCAGTCCGCGCCCTTCAGGATTTTCTCGAGCTGCCCTTCGGTCTGTTTGCGAGCCTCCTCGGCCTCGTGGCGTTTGGAAACGTCCACGACAACACCGGCAAGGTTCCACTCGTTTGGGCCCGCGGGTTGGATGGTTACTCTGTTTCGCACGACCTGCGTGCGCCACTGAGGGCGATGGACGGGTTTTCGCAGGCTGTGCTCGAGGACTACGGAACACTGGTTCCGGATGAGGGCCGCCGTTACCTGCAAATTATAAGAGATGGCGCCCAAAGGATGGGGGCGTTGATCGATGATCTCCTTGCGTTTGCCCGCCTCAGCCGCGCGCCGCTCGTGAAGGCACCCATCGACATGTCCAAGCTTGTCGGCGATGCCCTGGTGGAACTTGACGCAAAGCCAGGCCGCCCGGGGCTCAAGGTTAGCGTAGGACCAATGCCGGCGGCGCAAGGCGACCCGGCGCTCATAAAGCAGGTGTGGGTGAACCTCATCTCAAACGCCCTCAAGTATTCCCAAAAACGGGCGGAACAGGTTGTGGAGATAGGTAGCCAGACTCGGGAGGGTCGTGATGTCTTTTTCATTAGGGACAACGGAACAGGCTTCGACATGCAATATGCGGGCAAGCTTTTAGGGGTATTCCAAAGGCTGCACCGGTCTGACGAATACGAAGGCACCGGGGTCGGCTTGGCCATCGTGCAGCGGGTGATCCATAGGCACGGCGGGGAAGTTTGGGCCGAAGCTGCGGTCGATCGAGGCGCCACATTCTATTTTAACCTTGGAGGGAAGTAATCTCATGAATGACGAAAAATCCGGCGAGGGCGTTGAGTTGCTGATCGTCGAGGATTCCCCTCAGGACCTCGAGCTGGCGCTCCGTGCGCTAAAAAAAGCCAATTTCACAAACAAGATTCACGTCGCGAGGGACGGGGCGGAGGCGCTTGATTTCATTTTCGGCGGCGGCTCTTATGCTGGCAGGAAGCCTGAAGAGGCTCCCCGTCTCATTCTGCTCGACCTAAAACTACCCAAGGTGGACGGCCTGGAGGTGCTCCTTCGGGTAAAAAGTGACCCGCGCACGAGGTCGATTCCGGTCGTCATGCTCACGTCGTCTCGCGAGCAAAACGACATCGTGGAGAGCTATCGGCTCGGGGTTAACAGCTATATCGTGAAGCCGGTCAATTTCGAACGGTTCGCAAACGCGGTTGGAGACTTGGGCCTCTATTGGTTGCTGCTTAACGAGCCTCCCATGCCCATTCCTCCCGCCTCCCAAGGGTAGGGCGGCCTTGCCCGCTGGCCCTCGGGGCTGGTGCCGTCATTTTAGGCTGCCCCTTTGGAGCGGGCTACCCCACCGTCTCTCATGGAAAAACGCCCTTTTGCCGAGCTCGGTGTATCGCAGGAGATCCTGAAGGCCGTGCACAAGCTCGGATACGAGGAGGCATCCCCTATCCAGACCGCCGTCATCCCGGCAGTTCTTCAGGGCAGGGACGTCGTCGGACAGTCAGCTACGGGATCCGGCAAGACGGCGGCGTTCGCGATACCCGCAATCGAAATCTGCAAGGCCCAGGTGCACAAGGTTCAGGTCCTGATCCTCTGCCCGACTCGGGAGCTCGCGGTCCAGGTCGCCGAGGAGACCGGCAAACTGCTCTTCTTCAAGCGAGGCCTGAACGTGGTGCCAATCTACGGCGGGCAGTCCTATGACCGGCAATTCCGCGCCCTCGCCTCGGGGGTACAGATCGTCATCGGAACCCCGGGCCGCGTCATGGATCACATGGAGCGTGGCACACTCAAGCTGGACGGCCTGCGCATGGTTGTCCTCGACGAGGCCGACCGCATGCTCGACATGGGGTTCCGCGACGATATCGAGCGGATCCTTTCTGCTGTGCCCGCTGAGCGGCAGCTCCTGTTTTTCTCGGCAACGATGCCGAAGGTGATCAAGGACCTGATCGGACGCTACTCCCACGACCCGGCATGGATCCGAGTTGAATCCCATGCGCAGAATGCGCCTCAGGTCGACCAAGTGTACTACGAGGTCGACAGGCGTTCGAAGCTCGAGGTGATCACCCGCCTTATCGACATCAACGACTTCCGCTACGGGCTCATATTCTGCAGCACCAAGGTGATGGTTGACGAGCTCGACCAGCAGCTTCACGCCAGGGGATACGCCACCGACCGGCTTCACGGGGACTTGAGCCAGGCGCAGCGCACGCGGGTCATGGAAAAGTTCCGAAAACGCGCGTTCGAGTTCCTCGTGGCAACGGACGTCGCGGCCCGCGGCCTCGACGTCGACGATCTGGAGGTCGTGTTCAACTTTGACCTCCCCAACGACGCCGAGGACTACACGCATCGGATCGGCCGCACGGCCAGGGCGGGTAAATCCGGCAAGGCCATCACTTTTGTCTCGGGACGGGAGCTTTATCGGCTCCAAAGCATGGTGCGCTTCGCAAACCTAAAGATCCGTCGGGAGACCGTCCCTTCCCTGGGGCAGGTCGATGAGGCGAGGGCCAATCTGTTCTACGAGAAGATCCGGGGAGTTATCGACGAGGGCAAATTTGAGAAGCAGGACCGCGTTGTGGACCGCCTGCTTGACCAGGGCTATTCTAGCACCGATATATGCTCGGCCCTGATTCAGCTGCTGAAAGGCGGAGGGGCAGCGGCCCCAGCGCCGGCCGCAAAAACCTCCCCACCTGAAGCGAGGCCCCGGATGGAGGGCCCCGAGCAGGGGCAGGACTCACCGGAAACGGCCGAGGACGAAGGCGAGGCCCCCAGGCCTCTCGGGAGGACCGGTAAGGAGGAAGGGATGACGACCCTCTTCGTAAATGCGGGCCGCAAAAACCTGGTAACCACAGGGGAAATAGTGGGCAAGATAACGGGCGTTACTCGCCTGGATTCGAGCGTCGTGGGCGCCATCGATATCCATCAACGGCACTCGCTGGTCGATGTTACGGCCGAGCACGCGGAGCTTATTCTGAAGAAGCTCAGCGGGATTCGTCTACGAGGGCATGTCTTAAAGCTCAGCCTGGCGACCACGGAGGACAAGGCCCGCGAGTGATGGGGCCAGTAACGCTGCCGGGTGATTGACTTTGCCCGCGGGAGGAGAGGAGAGTGCGACCAATGATGAGCACCCCGTCCGCCGGCCGCTGTCTCCTCGTTGCGTGCGCGATTGTTGGGCTGGCCCGTTTTGGACCCCCGGCGTTCGCCGCGGAGGGTTCAGCTCCCAAGGGACTGCTCCTTGTGGCCAACAAGCAGTCGAGAACGCTGTCGGTTGTGGAGCCCTCAAGTGGGCGCCAGATAGCTGTGATACCCGAGGACGGGGTCACAGGGCACGAGGTGGCTGCTAGCCCCGATGGCACGCGAGCCTTTGTGCCACTTTACGGGGACTCGGGCGTCGGTAGGCCCGGAACCGACGGAAGATTAATCCGGGTCATCGACCTGAGGACGCGCTCGATTGTGGGGACCATCGATTTGGGAAGGGGCGTGCGACCCCACAAGCCGGTTTTCGGGCCCAAGGACGGCCTCGTTTACGTGACGACGGAGCTCGACCGCACCGTGACGATAATCGACCCCGTGACCCTACGGGTGATTGGATCGATCCCAACCGGTGCGGAACAGTCGCACATGCTGGCGATTTCAAGCGACGGCAAGACAGCCTACACGGCCAATGTTGGGCCGGGGACAGTCTCCGTGCTTGATCTCACGAGTCGCGCGCTTGTCGGAACGATCCGGGTTGCCCCGATGGTGCAACGCATAGCCCTGTCGGTAGACGACAGGATGGCCTTCACTGCGGACCAGACCGCCCTGCGTATCGCCGTAATCGACACCGCAAGCCGCACGGTGACCCGGTCCATACCGCTTCCAGGTCTTGCGTTTGGAACGGCGGCGACGCCGGACGGCAAATGGCTTCTCGCTACGATTCCCGCCCTAAATCTGGTCGCCGAGATTGATTTGGGGACAATGAGGGTGGTGCGCACCCTGGAGGTGCCGCGCGCGCCGCAGGAGATCCTGGTGCAGCCGGGAGGGGCGGTCGCCTACGTATCGTGCGACCAGAGTGGCAGGGTGGCGGCGATCGACCTGGCCACGTGGCGCTTGGAAAAGCTCATCGAGGCCGGGAGTCTCGCCGACGGCTTGGCTTGGGCACCGGCAAATTGACGGGGCGCGCCCTCGCTTCCTCCGCGTAGATTTGGCTCATCCTTCGGGCCGCAAGGAAATCCTTTTCTGTCAATCCGCCCTGGGAATGCGTGGTGAATCCAAGCAAAACCCGGTTCCACCGAACGCCGATTTCCGGATGGTGGTCCCGCTTTTCCGACTCTTCCTCGACCCTATTCACAAACCTCATCGCGGGAACAAACGATTCGAAGCAAAAAGTCCGAACAAGCTTCTTGCCCCGCTGGGACCATCCGGCGGTGGATTTGAGGCCGGACGCGATGAGTCTAGGTCCTAGAAGCGCCACGGTTCAGTTCTTCAGGAGGTGATCGGCAGCAAGAATGAGGAACACGTAATCGGAGGTTGAGTACCCCAGACAATATTCTCCCTGCTGCCAGAGGAACGGCCACTCGAGAAGCTCGGGGAAGTCGGGCCGAATCAGGGCGGTGCCCGAGGCGATCCCGCCGGGAATGTAGGACCAGTCGCCCCGGTTCATCCCGTAGGCGGGGATCATGGACTTCGCGCCAACGCCCGATACGAACGAGGCGGTGTTCGATCCGGGATGGCAGCCGAGGATGAAGTCGATCGAGTGCATCATGTACGTGGCGGGGAAGATATCCGGGGCTCCCACGTGCAGAAAGTACTGTTGGACCCCGAAACGCTCGACATTCCAGCCTGCTCCCCAGATCTCCGGCTCATAGGGGAGGCCGTAGGGGTTCTTCAGCTCCAAGGCATCGACCTGCTTTCGGTATTCGGCGAGGGCGGCCCGGATCTTGCCCGCATAGACGGGGTCCTTGATGAGGCCGAGCGCGCGCGCGCCGATCCAGCCAAAGCGCTGGACGCGCGAGATCGTCTTGTCGGCCAGGGAAACGACCACATCGGCATAGGCCTGCTCCCCAGTTGTCTGGTAAAGCTCAAGGGCCGGCTCAAGGCGGGAAAGTGAGGACTCGGGGGCCTTGGCCCTTGCCCAGAGCTCCCGCGCGATGCGGAGGCAATCCTTCGAGAGAGGGTCGTTGTAGCCGGCGAGGGCTCGGGATGCCGCTGCGAGGCCGCCGGCCGTGTTGAGCTCGCGATGGGGGTTCTCCTCGGTGAACACCCATCGGTCGTCAGCCGAGCCGAGCGACCCAAGGGGCGGCAGGTGGTCGATCTTCGGCTCGGACTGGTCGCCCGCGATAGCTGCTGCGGCAAGTGCCTTCATTGCTGCCCCGTCGGTGTCATGGAAAACAACGTTGTCCGTCATGTCGGCCGCGTCGCCCAGAATTGTGTATTGGTGTAGCGAGGCGTCCTGTATGCCTCGGTAGAGCCTGCCCATGGAATTGTAGGCCCCGACGATGGAGAGGACCCCATGCTCAATCTGCTGAAGGACGTCGGGCTTCCCGTCCGGGCAGTGGATTTCGACAATGTGCGAAGCCTGGTCTATCGAGGTGTTGTCGAGCGCGGGGTGGAAAAGCTCCCAGGCCAGCGCCAGGCCGTGTACCGTGTCGATCTGGGACTCGATTCGCAGGTCATGGTCGCCCGCGTCAAACCAGCCACCCTGGTCCAGGCCGGGGACGTGTTCGCCGGGCTTGAACTTTGTCAGGGTCGACGGACCCTGGGAATAGCCGTCAAAATGGTTGTAGTTTACAGGTGCCATGAGCGCGTCGTCCATGTGGTCAAGGCCGTGCCAAACCCGGTAGTGATCATTGACCCTCATATGGGCCATCTGGACGGCGAGGAAGTATTCCACCGTTGGTTGCCAAACATTGCGTTCAAAGACGTGCTCACTCACCTGGAATGCGTTTGAGCGCTGGCTGCCGTAGCCCACCACATACATGCCGGGTTCGACGACATCAGAGAAATCAAACTGGAGGTAGTGGAAGCGCAGGAAGCGCCCCCAGTCCTTGGCCTGCCGCTCGGCGACCTTTACCGTGCCTGAGTCCGTCAGCTTGTAGAGGGCGACCGGCTTAAGCTCCGTCTCGTGCCGGTCCAGCTCGATGACGGCAATCTTGGGCTGCTTCGGATGGTACCCCACCTGGGAAACCTGGATGATCGGCTCGGATTTCCATCCAGCGATCGCATTTGGGGTGACGTGCCATTCGATCGCCCCCTTTGTCGCGCCCGCGGGAACAAGGGAGCGAACCACGAACCAGCCGTTGTTGTGCTGCGCTCTCCCGTCGAGGAGCGTGAGCTCACCCCCGCGCACGGACTCGATGGTCATGCGTTGCGCGTCGGTCTCCGGGGCGACCGTGAGCTTGGTTCCGTGCCCCAACGGGTCCAACTCGTAGTCGCCGTCGGCGACCGCCCCCGGGCCGTTGGCCTGGCGCGAAAAGGTGCCAAACTGGCCGCCTATCTCGAACGATTTTCCAAAGAGAATCCCGGGATAAAGTTCAATATTGAAGCCCACCTTGCCTACCCATGCGTCGGGTAGGGGGGCGTCAAGATCCACGATGATTCTAAATGACCTGCCCTCGGGCCTGACCTTCACGACGTAGCCCAGCTTCAGGTCGGGGTAGGTGATGGGATTGAATCCCTTCCTGTCCATGCTGTCGTCGGGATACGCCATGTGGACGCTGATCTCCTGGCTCGCCCGGTCGACTTTCCGGGGCCCGACCACAGGCGTCGGCTGCCACTGGCCGGGTGTGGGTTCTAGGCGAAGGTCGCCGTTGGTCGCCACCCGCTGTCCGTTGAGTATCACCCCGACTCCGCCCTGGTGACCGGACGGATAGTAGTCGTGCGCAAGCATCACGTTGAGTCCATTCATCTCCAGGTACTCCTGGTCGTTGATGGAAAGCGTTTCTCCCTCGATTTCTCCCCGGACCGGGTGGGGCAGGGCGAAAGCGACGGCCAGAAGTAGGGGGAACAGGGTTCGGGGTGTAATCATGGGGAATGGGGTTCCAATCAAAAGAGGTCGGCCATCACTTGCTTGGCTAAAACACGGATTGAAATGCGAAATAAGGGAGCGTTCTATGGGGGATGAGGAGAGATCGCCCGGTGCGGATGCGGGCAGCTGCCGCGGGATGGAGTTGCTCTTGGCAACTGATCCTATGGGCTTGTACCCGAATCACAAGACGGGCCTAAGCAATGAACCGAGAATTTGAAACACGCCTTTTAGCCCTGGGCGTATCCCTTGCCGATGTTGAGGAGAGTTTCGTGAGGGGCGCAGGTCCGGGGGGCCAGAAGATCAACAAGACCTCGTCCACCGTGTGCCTCAGACACAAGCCGAGCGGCGTCGTGGTGCGCTGTCAGGCCGAGCGGTCGCAGTTCGACAACCGCATCCGCGCCTGGAATGAGCTGTGCGAAAAACTCGAAAGCCGAAGGCGGGAGCAAAGCGAGGCCGCTCGCCAGGAAATGGAGAAGCGCCGTCGTCAGGTGCGGCAGAAAAGCCGAGGACAGAAGGCGCAAATGATTCGCGAGAAGAAGCACCGCGCGAAGCACAAAGCGGGACGGCGTCCCGTTGGAGACGAGTAGGTTCTTTTTCCATTGGACGAAGCTTGCGCCCGGTCCAGCTTCGGGGATCGAGCGATCTGGGGTTCCCGTCGCAGGGCATGCTGGACGCACTCCCAATGCCCCGTTTTCACACCCATGAATCATAGCCTCGTCCTTTTTCCCCGTTTTGTAGCTTGCTTGGGCATCGCTCTCGCAGGCTCCCTTGGGCACTCGGTTTCGGCAGGTGAGGCAGCTCCTGGCCTAATATTCTCCCATCCAGCTCGGGTCTGGACGGAAGCCCTTCCCGTTGGAAACGGTCGCCTTGGGGCAATGGTATTCGGCGGGGTGGAGGAGGAGCACCTCCAGCTGAACGAGGGGACGCTCTGGTCGGGCGCCCCTAGGGACTGGAACAACCCGGGAGCGCGTGAGGTTCTCCCTTTGGTCCGCGCCGCGATCTTCGCGGGCGACTACGTGAAGGCGGACGAACTCTGCAAGAAAATGCAGGGCCCCTACAACGAATCGTACCAGCCGCTGGGCGATCTGAGGGTCAGGTTCGACGACGAGCAGGGAAGTGCCGCCACCGGCTATTCGCGCAGCCTGGATCTCTCCCGTGGTGTGGCCACGGTGCGCTACCGCCGGGGAAATACCACATTCACTCGGGAAGTCTTCTGCAGTAATCCCGACCAGTTGGTTGTGCTCAGAATCGCTTGCGATCAACCGGGCGGCATCAGCCTCTCGGCCTCTGTTGACAGCCCGTTACGCCACGAGGTTCGTCGGGGGTTGGGCATGGACCTGGTGATGCGGGGGCGGTGCCCCGTCCATGTGGACCCAAGTTACCTAACTTCGCCGGACTCGGTGCGGTACGACGAGGGACCCAACCCTGAGGGGATGAGGTTTGAGCTCCACGTGCGGGCCGTTTCCTCGGGGGGCACCGTTACAAATGATGGCTCGTCGCTTGCGGTTAAGGGTGCGGATTCAGTCATTCTCCTGCTTTCTGCGGGTACGAGTTTCAACGGGTCCGACAAGTCCCCGGGCCACGACGGGCGCGATCCCGCCGTCCAGGCGCTTCGGCCCCTGCAGGCCGCTGAGGGCATTCCCTACGGGAAACTTTATGCGCGCCACGTCGAGGACTTCCAAAGGCTATCGGGCCGCGTGAGCTTGGATCTGGGCTCCGACAAGGAGGCCAGTGCAATTCCCACGGACGAGAGGCTCGAGCGCTTCGTCGGGGGCAAGTCGGATCCCGAACTCGCGGCTATCCTCTTCCAGTACGGCCGCTACCTATTGATCTCCAGCTCCCGGCCCGGCGGGCTACCCGCCAACTTGCAGGGCATCTGGAACGACTCGATGCGGCCGCCCTGGAGCTCGAATTGGACCCTCAACATCAACACGGAGATGAACTACTGGCCCTCCGAGGTGGCGAACCTCGCCGAGTGCCATGAACCCCTGTACTCGTTTGTGGAGGTCCTGGCCGAGCACGGCCGCACGACGGCCCGGGTCAACTACGGGGCGTCGGGGTGGATGGCCCACCACAACGCCGATGTCTGGGGCCAGACGGGCCCTGTCGGGGACTACGGTGGGGGTACGCCCGTGTGGGCGAACTGGTCAATGGGAGGGGCCTGGCTTAGCCGCGATTTCTGGGAGCACTACGCTTTCACGGGAGACAAGGAGTTCCTTCGTGGGCGGGCTTGGCCGATCCTTAAAGGCGCAGCCGAATTCTGCCTGGACTGGCTGGTGGACGACGGCCATGGGCACCTGGTCACCGCTCCCTCGGGATCGCCGGAGCTCGGGTTCATCGGTCCCGATGGCAAGCACGCTTACATGAGCATGGCGACCACGATGGACATGGCGATCATCTGGGACCTCTTCACCAACTGCATCGAGGCCCAGAGAGTCCTTGGCACCGATCCCGAGTTTGCCGCACGCCTGGAGGGCGCCAGGGCAAAGCTCTATCCCCTCAAGGTAGGTTCCCGAGGTCAGCTCCAGGAGTGGTTCCAGGACTTCATGGAGGACGACGTGCACCACCGGCATACGTCCCACCTTTTCGGGGTGTACCCGGGAAGGCAGATCACGCCAGCAACTCCGCAGTTCTTTGCTGCCACCAAGAAGGCCCTTGAAATCCGGGGAGACGATGGAACGGGTTGGTCGCTCGGCTGGAAGATCAACTACTGGGCTCGATTCCGGGACGGTGACCACGCCTACCTCCTGATCAAGAACCTCCTTAGGCCCGTCCATAATGACTCCTCGACAAACTACGGTCCAGGCGGCGGCGTCTACCCCAACCTGATGGACGCACATCCCCCATTCCAGATTGACGGAAACTTTGCGTTCACTGCCGGGGTTTCAGAAATGCTCCTTCAGAGCCACCTGGGCGTGCTGGACCTACTCCCTGCGCTTCCCCGGGCATGGCCTGATGGGCACGTATCGGGGCTTCGCGCGCGGGGCGGATTTGAGCTCATGCGGCTAGACTGGAAGAAGGGCGGTTTGTCCCGCGTCGAGATCAGGTCGAACCTTGGAGGGCCCTGCCGCGTAAGGAGCGGAAGATCGAATGCCGAGTTCATGACGAGGCCCGGCGAAGTGCTTGCACTCGACGGAGGGCTCGGGCGCCTGAACTAGCGCTCGGGCTTATTTGGCGCTGAAGGCTTCCTTGAAGTGGCGCCGGCACATGGCCACGTACCGGTCATTGCCCCCAATCTCAACCTGGGCGCCAACCGTCACCGCCTTGCCGTCCTCGGTGACGCGCAGGTTCATGGTGGCTTTGCGCCCACAGTGGCAAATCGTCTTCAGCTCGATGAGGTTGTCGGCCACGGCGAGCAGCTCCGCGCTGCCGGGGAAGAGGCGCCCCTGGAAATCGGTGCGTAAACCGTAGCAAAGGACGGGGATCCGGAGCTCGTCGGCGACGTCGGTGACCTGGCGAACCTGCATCGGGGTCAGGAATTGAGCCTCATCAATCAATACACAGGCCACGGGCTTTTCGGCGTGGGCCACCCGAACCTGCTCAAGGATATTGTCCGTGGCCTGGAGGGGGTTGGCGTCCGAGGTCAGGCCGATGCGCGACTGGATACGCCCGTAGCCCGCCCGCGTGTCCAAGGCGGGCATGAACATCATGGTTCGCATGCCGCGTTCCTGATAGTTGTAGCTCGACTGGAGGAGCACGGTGCTTTTGCCGGCGTTCATGGCCGAGTAGTAGAAGTAGACCTTCGACATGGTCCCTTGATCTTCAAGGGCGCGCCGAAAAAAGGCGAGAACTAGGGATCGCCCGGAGGGCCAGGGGCTTACCCTCAGCTCGAAGGCTTGAGCGCGATGCCCGACTGGTTCAATTCCTTCTCGAGTCGGCCGATCGTGCGATACAGCACGTTGATCTCTGTCATCTCGTCGTTTGTGAGCTTCTTCTTTGGCACCGAGCGGTCCACGTAGAAGAACTTAAGCATGGGGTTGAATTCCAGGTCGCGGCCTGCCCAGACCAGTTCCGGTCGCGACTTAAGGCAGACGAAGTCCTCGCCGTCATAGGGGGTCTCCTGCGTCTTTCGAACGTCCACCTTGACGAAGTCAGGCTTCAGGGATCCTGCATCGAACCAAGTCGCGTATTCCCACACGCGCATTTTGGGGGTGCGCATCCCCATCGGAGCCGGCTGGTTAATGATAAACTGGACGCGGGCTACGGCTTCCCTGAGCTCGCGCGCCGCGGACGCGAGGCGTTGTGCTGGGGTCCGGGGGGAGGTAGGCTTTGGCAGCGATTCGGTCCGGTTCGCCGGGACGATTGGGGTCAGCGACACGACCGTGTTGTCCCGGAGCTTAATCGTTAGGTCCGGGTAATTGAGGATCTGCAGGCTGCCGGCCACCATCTTGCTGCGGGGCTCCCCTTTCTCCGCCGTCACCTGCTGATAGGTGTCTCCTACCGAGAGTGCGGAAGCTCCGGCGGACAGAACCAGATAAAGGAAGCACGTCTTTATTGCTGAGGTCATGGTCCCTCTTTCGTGAGGGTGTCCCGATTTCTGCATGGATACACGCAGATCGGGTTCGGACCTTCAAATCGATTGAGGCGCGATCCCCCCGAAAAGCTGTAAAGCTCCCGTGAAACTGGGGCGCTTAGAGGCCTTTCGGCCTATTTCACCGAGACTATGGCGCCGCCCTTTACCTGGGTAAGGAAGACCTGGTTGGAGCCCTGATTGCTCGTCCCGGAGAAGCCAACCGTGAACCCGCCCAGGTCTATTGAAGAGGATGCCCGTACCGCGGCCAGAAACGACTCCCGGGTCGGTTCGGGCCCAGAGGCCTTAGCGACCGAGGCAAAAAGTCTTCCCACGAGATATCCTTCCAGGGATATCCAGTCGGGTTCTGAATCCGGTGCATATTTCTTAAGTGCAGAATGGTACGCGTCGACAACGGGAAGCTGGGCCGAAAGGGCGCTCGGCACCACCTGGGATATGAAAATTCCCTCGGCCTCGGGCCCAAGCGCGCGAACTAGCGCCTTCGTGCCCACAAATGAGATGTTGCAGTAGAGTGTGTCGGACAACCCCAGCTTGTGAGACTGCTTGATGTACTCGGCGCACGCACTGTAGGCGCCAACCATGACGACGGCTTCGGGTGCGCTCTTGGCAATGGCAGCGGCAGCGGCCGCCACATTGGTCGTGTTCCGCTCGTAAGACCCGAGGGCGACGGGCTCCAAGTCTCGTTTCTTAAGCGCGGTCTGGAGGGCCTTCAGCCCGGCTTGTCCGTAGAGGTCGTTCTGGAAGAAGCATGCGACCTTCTTCAGGTCCCGGCCATCGACAAGGAGGGCCACGATTCTCTCGATTTCCTGGCCGTAGGAGGCGCGCAGATTGACTATCCGGGGATTGTAGGGAACCCGGAAAGTGGCGGCCCCAGTGAAAGGCCCGACAAGCGGCACGCCCGCGGCATCGCAAATCGGAACGACTTGCGCCGTGGTCGGCGTCCCAACCGTGCCGACTATGGCAAAGACCCCGTCCTGTTCGACCAGTGCCTTGGTGTTTTCAGCGGCGCGTGCTGGCTCGTAGCCGTCGTCGCGGCTCGTCAGCCGGATTTGCCTACCCTGGACTCCGCCGGCGGCGTTCACCTCGTCAAACGCGACCTGAAGGCCCGACTGCATCCCGTTTCCGAGCGCCTGGGAAGGTCCTGAAAGTGCAGCTGTCTGGCCTACAAGGATCTCCGTGGCGGTAACCCCGGGCGTGGCTCTCCCATGTGGCGCAACGAATCCAACGGCTAGGACGACAACGGCGATTGGTTTCAATTTCATGGGATAAGCGGGAGCCCGGACCCTCTAAATCGGTCGGGATGGGCCCGACTTGAGCTCTTATGGGTCCGCGCTGAAGTCCGGGTGACTGTCACCAAGTCGGATTCATGCGTTGCCTGTTGCCCGGTGTTAGGGGAGAAAATAATCACCCGCCATGCTCCGATCCGCCCTCGAGGCCTTGCCCCCAGCCGCCTCCTGCGACCATTTCGTCCATGTGCTCAGGCTTCTTGGCGCGAGCACCGTTAAGGCTGTCGTCCTGGACGATGATCCCACGGGAACCCAGACGGTGCACGGGATTGACGTCCTTGCCGACTGGAGCATCCCGGCCCTTGCGGCTGCTTTGGCCGAACCCGGCCCGTGTTTCTTTGTCCTCACCAATTCCCGGGGCATGTCCGGCGATAGGGCTGCCGAGGTAAACCGAGAGATTGTGGCCAACCTTCGGGAAGCGGGGCGGCTAGCAGGGCGCGAATTTGTCGTGGTGAGCAGGAGCGACTCGACCCTTCGCGGGCATTTTGCCGTCGAATTGTGTGCACTTGCCGAGTCCCTCGAAAATCCCGTGGACGGCGTCATCGTTATCCCGGCGTTCTTTGAGGGCGGCCGATACACGGTTAACAACACTCACTTTGTGGCAGAGGGCGACCGGCTCGTTCCCGCTGCGCAGACCGAGTATGCCTGCGACACAACCTTCGGCTACACGAAATCGGACCTCACCGAGTGGATTGAGGAGAAGACTAACGGCAGGGTGCGCTCAGTCGATGTTGCCTCGATCGGAATCGACCTCTTGCGGGGAAAGGACGCCGTGGATCGGGTCCTCAAAAAACTCCATTCCCTGCCCAAGGGCGCACACTTGGTGGTCAATGCCGCCGCCTACTGCGATCTTGAGGCGTTTGCCCATGCGCTTCTCCTGGCCGAGGCTGCCGGCAAGCGATACCTGTTCCGGACTGCGGCGAGCTTTGTGCGCGTGCGCTCGGGACTGGTGTCCAAGCCGCTGCTAGAGCCACGGGAATACTGCGAGCCGACAAGGGACGGCGGACTTGTTATTGCCGGATCCTACACGGAAAGGACGACGGCCCAGTTGGAGTCGCTGCTTCGGTTGCCGGGAACCTGCCCAATCGAGGTCCAGGTCGACAAGTTGGCCGACCCGGAGTCGAGAAACAGGGAGGTCTCGCGGACGGCGGGCCTCGCAAGGGATGCGATCAAGTCGGGGGTTCACGCTGTCGTTTTCTCGAGTCGGAAAAGGGAGTCTTCCCTTGGCCTAGCCGGGGATTTGCGCGTTGGGAGCATAGTGTCCGACGCGCTTGTGGCCGTCGCCCAAGCGGTCCCGACTCGACCCCGCTTCGTGATCGCAAAGGGGGGGATAACCTCCAGCGATATTGCGACAAGGGGTTTCGGGATGCGCCGGGCCCGGGTGCTCGGCCAGGTTTCGCCGGGGGTTCCGGTCTGGCTCATGGGCCCAGAAACCCGTTTTCCCGGGATGAAGTTTATCGTCTGGCCCGGCAATGTGGGCGGCCCCGACTCCCTCAGGGACGTGGTCAGGGCTGCCTAGTTTTGGCAGCTCCCGATTCAAGGTAGTCGGCGATCAAATTCCCAAAGTCAGGGTCGCGGGAGAAACCCAGGGCCAGGGCCCTCGACACGTCGAAGCGAGCCGGCCAGCTCGAGACGATGCGATTCACCGACGCGTCGGGGGTGAATGTGATCCTTGCCGAGGCCTCTTTCCCCGCGGTCTGCTCGAGGCAAGCGATCATCTGGCCAACGCTTACCGTAATCCCAGGCAGGTTCAGGATCCGATTCTCTCCCAGCGATCCACCCGGGATAAAAGCGGCATGGGCCAGGTTTGCCACGGCAGTCTTGGGTGAGGAAAGCCAGAGCTCGAGATCCGGTCCCACGGGGCAATTTGCGCCCAGGCCGCTGAGGGGCTCACGGATTATCCCGCTCACAAAGCTTGAAGCGGCTGCATTCGGCCTCCCGGGCCTTACGCATACGGTGGGAAGGCGCACGGCGCGCCCGTCGACAAAACCCCTCCGGCCGAAGTCGCTCACGAGCAGCTCTCCGATGGCCTTCTGGACCCCGTATGAGGAGCGCGGGTGCACCGCGGTCTCGTCCGTCACGATTTCGGGCAACGGTGGCCCGAAGACCGCCAGCGAGCTCGCGAAGACGAACCGGGGCGTCCTCCGGCTCTGGCGGGCGGCCTCGAGAAGGGACCGGGTCGCGTCCAGGTTCACGCCCATCCCGAGGTCGAACTCGGCCTCGGCCTGCCCGCTGACAACAGCGGCCAAGTGGAAGATCACGTCAGCACCATCGACGACGCCTGCCGCCGCTCCGGGGGTCGTGAGGTTCGCCTGCATTCGCTCGATCCGGCCGTCCTCGGCGAACGGAGCGATGGGCGAGGAATCCACCAGGCGGATGCGCCCCACCTCGGGTCGCGTGAGCAGCAGGTCGGCAAGCCTTCGGCCCAGAAATCCCCCTCCGCCTGTGATCGCGACGTTCATAGCGTGGAGCCGAAGGTACGGAGGCGGAACCCCGGCGTGCAACAGGGATTACGCGACCGGGGGTATCCTCAGCATTTCCCTCGCAAAACCAATTTCGACCAGGTCGATGCTGTCCTCTCGCGGTTGAAGGATCGCACCGGTGCGGGGTCGGCTTGCGCAGACTTCCCGGACCTCCTCCTCGCTCAAGCACATCCATGCGGTGGAAAGGGCGTCGGACTCGGCGGCGCTATCGCACAGGGCCCAAGCCCTGTGCACGTGACTCGGGGGCTCCAGGGAGAGGGGATCGAGGATATGCTTTCCCTTCACCGAGGTTCCCGAGCTTCCCACGGACTGCCTCTCGAGCCAGACGTGCCGTTTTTGGGTTCCGGCACCGAGAGTGATCTCCCATCCCCCCGAGCCCAAGGGACGGTCCATGGCCAAGACGCTGCTTCCTCCCCCAACAAGGAGCACCTGGTCAACCTGCCAGCCCCGGAGGACTTCCGCCATCCTGTCGAGGGCGAAGCCCTTTCCTATGGCACCCAGATCGAGCGATGCCTTTGCATCGAGCACCCGCACCGCGAGTGTCGCGGGGTCGAGCTCAAGGCGTGCTTTTTTTGCGGAGGCCGGGACCCTTGAGCCCGATGTAGCGTGGCCAATGGTGGGGTCAAATGCGCCTCCCGTAAGGGAATGCATCTCAAGGGCGGTCCGAAGGCATTCGAACGTGTCGGGACTCACCTTGAGGAATGCGCCGGGTTCCAGGGCGTTGATGCATGAAATCTCACTCGACTCCTGGTACCGGCTCAATAACCCCTCGAGCCTGTCGAGCTCGGAAAACGCCGCGGAGGCGGCCTGCCCCGCGTAGTCAAGATGCTGCCCGGCGATATGAAGCTCAAAGCAGGTCGCCATGGCGTTGTGCCGAAAGACGCGCTGCGGCGCGCGGGCATCCGGGGTGCTCATGGAGTGTTTGGAGCCTCGCCAGGATCCGGGCGGCAGAACAGGACGACAAGAACCTCGGGCCTTAGTCCGTAAATCTCCTGCTTCCAGCCCGGGCCCAGCGTGTTTGCAGTCTTCTCGTATAGCGCGGCCGAGCTGACAACTGCAGCGAGTACGCGCGAGCTCGGGACCTCGTCCCAGTAACCTACGTTCCGGCAATGCCGAAGGTACCAGGGAAGAGGCCAGATGTCTGCGCCAACCACAGCCACGACACCCCGCGGTGCGGGCGTTCCCGCCACGATTCCCTCAACCCGGGCGGCAAGCCGCTCGGCGTCGTGCACCGTCGGCGAGTAGGCCAACGGGTTGCCGGGATCTGAGGGATAGGTGAAGCACAAGCGCCTCGTTTCTGACGCAAGGACGGCGACGAGTCCCGCCAAGAGAACAAAGCTCGCGGCCCGCCCGGCACTGCCGGCGAGGGATGAGCACAGGCTCGAGAGTCCGATCCCGGCGATGACTGCCCCGGGGGTCAAGAAGTTCAGCTCGAGCCAGGGGGTCTTGTACGGGATAGCCGAGTAGATGCAGAGCGCCGCCGCGGTGTACGCCAGCAGGAATATTGGCAGCGAATCTGTGCGCCGCCTCCGCCAGGCCAGCACGGCACCGGGGATCCCGAAAGCGGCGAGCGTCCAGCCGCACCAGGGGACGCTCCGAATTCCCGGCACGAGCAGCCATTGGAGGTATGCGAGTGGCGTTTTCTCGTGGCCCTGACCGCCGGCCCGGGCCGCTGCGTGACCCATTGACTCAAGGGCGTCGATGACGCCGTGCGGGTTTCGCCCGAGCGAGGCAAAGAGGAGCATCGCGGTGGCCACCGCCGCCGCTATCCCGATCGAAATGTCCCTGGCAGCCGACCTGCGAGCCGGGAGGGCCAACGGGGCCCCCAGGAGTCGGACGGCGACCAAGGAGACAAAAGCCCCTGTAAGGGCCACCACGGCAGTTTCCTTGGTCGCGAGCAGGGCTCCCGCTGATGCCCCCGCGAGGATGGACGACCCCCGTTGCCCATCCCGAAGGTAGCGCCATGCCGCTCCGATCATCATCGCGGTCAGCAATACAAATAGGGTCTCGTGGATCCAGTACCGGCCGTAGTAGACGAACGGCGCCCCAAGGCCCAGCCATAGCGATGTGGCGAGAAGGACCCCGGGGGTTAGGCCTGGCCGCAGGAGCAGTAGGGCGGCCAAGAGAGCGGTCCCGAAAACGGCAGGGACAAGGCGGAGTTCCCAGGCTTCAAGCTCAGCGAGGGAATGGACCCCCAGGCACCTGACGAGGGGATAGGTCGCGAAATAGAGCGTGGGACCATGACGGTCCACCGGGTCGTATTCGTACCTCTTTCCCTCGAGCATCCCGCCGAGAATGGACGCGTTCACGGCCTCGTCGGTGTGTACCGGCATGGAGCCCGGAGCGATCGTCCGGACCGCGAGCGCGGCTCCGGCGAGCGCGAGTGCGGCTAGAAGACTGTACTTACGGAGACCCGTAGACTTCGACCTCGATGTAGTGGTTCATCTCCGAGGTCGTGTTGCCGGCGCTGTAGAGGCGCACGTAACGAGCGGAGTTTCCCTTGGCGTCGATTATTCGGCCCTCGTACGTCTCGATGTAGGTCGGGTCGGTGCCCTTTCCGAGCCCGAGCACGTTTTGGTCATCGCTGTTGAAGAGGGTCACAACCCCCTTGGAGAACTCGGGATCGTCCGAGACCTGCACGGCGACGGCCTTGTAGGCGCGGGCCTGGGAATGGAAGTGCCACACGACCACCGCATAAAGCTTTGATGACTTGCCCAGGTCGATCTGGACCCACTGCTTTCCCTTGCCGAGTTCCACGTAGTTGCCCTCGTCGCCGGCCTTCTCGCCGTCGGTGATGAGCGTGAGGTCGCCGAGCACCGGCTCCATGTCGCTGCTGGTGACCTTCTTGTTGAGGGCAAGGTTCGTGGCGTCCTTTGGCGCCATGAAGTCCGGCCGACGACCGGAGCGCGGGGCTTCCAGGTTGGGCAGCTTAACGGGCACCGGGGTCCCGACAAACATGGGCTTGGGAAGGTCGAGCTTGAGCGGCACCAGGTCCTCGGCCCTGGCCAAGGTGAGCAGGCCGAGGGCAAGGAAGGCCGTCACCAGCAGGGCAGGGCGCCGCGACGCGAACGAATGGAAACGAGTCTGTATAGGCATAGGACTAGGCTATGAAATCCGAGGATTTGCAGGTTACAAGGCTCCGTGTCTCGACAGCCTCGATTGCCTTGAAGACGGCCATCTCGCTCTTAAAGGCCTCATCCGCCGGGCAGTTGAGCGTGCCGCGGCCGCGCACGGCGTTGAAGAAGTTCTCGAGGTGGGGCTGGTGGATCAGCTTTGAGAGGATCACAGGCAGGTAGTAGGCGGCGAGTTCCGCGGTTTCCCGCGCATCCACCTTGTCGTTTCCGGAAGAGCTGTCGTCGTCGGATTTTGCCGGCGCCTTCTGGGCCGCGAGGAGGTGTCGGCTTATCCATTGGTCCCACGGCGGCGCAGCGGCTTCGCGGTTGATCTGCGTGTACTTGGGGTTTTCAGACATCCGGAGGGTTCCCTCCGTGCCCATGAACTGTTCGTAATAGCCGCCCCCGGCGCTTGTCGTGGTCTGCACCTGGTAGAAGGCGCGAGCGGTGCCCTCGGGCAGCTTGTACTCGTAGATGACCATCGCGTTGTCGAGCCACTCGTGGCCCGAATAGTAATCCCTGCCGCCCGACGCGATCACGGTGGAGGGGCTCACGTCGAGAAACCAGTTGAGGATGTCGATCTGGTGCGCACCCAGGTCCGAAAGCGGGCCGCCCCCGCATTTCTTGAACCACCTCCAGTTGCGGAACTGGTGCATGTCCGAGTAGCCGTACTTCTCGAGAAGCTCCTTTGGCATTGCGGTGTGGTTGGGCCAGCCCAGGTCGGCGCTAACAGCCCTGTTCCACTGCGCGTTTGCCGCGGTGATTCGGCCCAGCAGGCGGGCCTCTCCAAGGAGCCTGTTCCTGGCAACCAAGTACCTTGGGTTGCTGCGGCGCTGGTGACCGATCTGCAGCAGTTTTCCCGTTTCCCTCATGGTCTGTACCATGGATCGAGCCCCCTCGATCGTGTTGGACATCATTTTCTCGCAATAGACGTGGTGACCGGCCCTTAGGCAGTCGTTCGTGATGGGAGCGTGCCAAAAATCGGGACAAGCAACGACGACAGCCTGCAGGTCCTTTTCCTTCTCGAGCATCTCCTTGTGGCTCTCGTACGCCCGGACCTCGAATCCGTTCTTTTTTAGGTAGCGCTGCCCATAGGTGCGGGCATAAGGCCAAATGTCGCAGATCGCGACGAAACGGACGCCTGGGATCTTGAGCATCGCGTCCATCAGGACCCGGCCCTGGGCGCCCAAGCCCACCAGCGCGATGTTGATGGAGTCGCCGGAATCGGCTTGGGCATAGGCCGAATGCAATGGCGCCAGGGCGATCGACAGGCCGGCGGCAGTCGCCGTCTTTAGGAACCGCCGGCGCCCGAGTCCGTCGGTCTTCACTTCAGGCTCGCGTGAACTCATGAGCGGGTGAGGGCGAAGCGGTTATGCTTGGTCAGGCTCAGGGCGACGGCGATCAGGGCTACGTGGATGGCTAGCCAGGAGACGCCCCCATCCTGCTTGATGAGGATCAGCCCAAAGGTAAGGCTCACGTACAGGAGCCCCATCAGGAAGAGGCTCGCCCGGGTCCAGAGGCCGACGAGAACCGCGAGGCCCAATGCGATAAGCGCCCAGCCGAGGACGGCGTAATAGGGCGCCGTCATGAATGCGGGCAAGAGCGGCTCCTGGGAGAATTTCTCCTTCATGGAGTCGGGGATCGCGTGGTAGCTGTGGAGCGAGTAGAACTTCTGGGTCACTTCGACAACGGCGCCGCTCGAGTCGGGCTTCCCTGCAGCATCAAGCAGGGGAACCTGAAGGGTGCGGGTGTCCGAGAACTTCTCGAGTCCGGTAACGACCGCGCGAACACCGAGCCAGGCCCGAAGGAGCAGGAGGGCGAGCATCGATCCGCTGTCGCGGGTTTGGATTTGGGAGTCACTCATGATGGATGATTTCTTGGGTGTGCGGCGCGGCAATTAGAGGCGGTCGACAACGATGTTCCTGAATTCGACCTTGTTGGTGTGGTACTGCAGGCCGATTCGCCCGGATCGCGCCATGTCCTTGTAGGCCTTTGAAAATTTGTTGGGTGTCCCATCCGGGTTCTTTCCGGCTTCCTTCCATTTGGTCAGATCCATGTCCACAAGCTCCTCTCCGTTGAGCGTCACCTTGATGTGGTTCTCGATCGCGCTGATCGTGTAATGGTACCAGGTACCGGGAACAATCGCGATCTGGCGGTTCGGGGCCACGCAGTCGTAGACGGCTCCCACCAGATGTTTGTCAGGTGCATCTCCCTGGAGGATTTGCACCTCGATGGCTGAGTTAAGCCAGTCGGGGATGCTTGAACACCGCAGGAAGACGCCGCTGTTTGCCTTCTCCTGGCACCTGAAGTCCAGGTTAAGGACGAAGTCGCCGTAGGATTCCTTGGTCCAGATATCGCCGCCACCTTTGGCGACCAAGGTGCCGTTTTCCCAGGCCCAGGACCCGGGCTTGAACTCGGCGTTTGAGAGGTCGGGCGCAAATACTGGGGCGGGTGCCGCCCAGCGTTTCGCGTCAGCGCCGTGGCCGGCGCCGATATCGTCGTGGACATTGGCCGTGAAGCCGGGAGCTGGGGCGGGGTTTCCCTGGGCGAGGGCGAGTGCCGCCGTAGCAAGGAACAGTCCGGGCCTAAGTAACGAGAGGGTTTTCATGGGTAAGGAAGGTGGGTTATCTGTTAGAACAGGCGGTAGGACTTGGAGAGGAGGCGGTTGGCCTCAGGCAGGCCGACGCACACGCCTTTCACGGGATCCCAGTCGATCGGCTTTCCGGCGCGTATCGCCACATTTCCCAGGAGCACGAGCTGCGAGAGGTCTCCGGAGTGGTCGACGATGTTCGAGCAGGGGGCGGGCCCGCCCTTGCATCCCGTGATCCAGTCCTGGTGGGAATTGGACTTCGGTATGCGTGCCAGCGTCTTCTTCGGGCGCTTGAACGTCGCCATCTTCGACTCCGGGATGAGACGCGGCGATTCGCCGTAGTCGCCCTCCGACAGGATGGCTCCCTTGTCGCCTCGATAGAGCGTGGCTCCCTGCGGGAGCTTCGCTCCGGGCCCGAGCTCTTCGGGCACGGGCGGAAGCTTTCCGCCGTCATACCAAGTGTAGGTAACCGGCGGCAGAGAACCGCGCTGGGGGAATTCATACTTAACGATGGACCACTTGGGCGCGACGAGTTCGGTCGCCCCTTCGCTTTCGGCGGATACCCTGACGGGGCCGCGCAGGTTCAGGGCCCAGAACGGCGCGTCCATGCCGTGGCATCCCATGTCGCCGAGAGCCCCGCATCCATAGTCCCAGTAGCCGCGCCAATTGAATGGGGCGATCTGGGCGCTATACCCGCGGACGGGAGCCACTCCCAGCCAGAGATTCCAGTCCATTGTCGGAGGCACCACGGCGTCGTCGGCCGGCGGTGTCATTCCCTGGGGCCAGATGGGCCGGTTGGTCCACGTGTGGACTTCGCGCACGTTTCCGATCACGCCCGCTTCGACCCATTCCTTCAGCAGGCGCGTGCCTTCATTGCAGTGCCCCTGGTTGCCCATTTGCGTGACCACACCGGCCTTCAGGGCGGCCGCCTTGAGCGCCCGGACCTCGTCGATCGTGTGGCACAAAGGCTTCTGAACGTAGACGTGTTTGCCCATCTCGATGGCCATCAGGGCCGCAGGAAAATGGGTGTGGTCGGGCGTCGTCACGATCACGGCGTCGATCTCGTCCGCCTTCTCGTTGAGCATCTGGCGGTAGTCCCGGTAGCGGGCTGCGTTCGGGAACATGCCGAAAATCTCGAGCCCCCTGTCGAAATCCACGTCGCAGATGGCGACGATATCCTCCGCCGAGCACGCCATGATGTCGCTGAAGGCCTTTCCGCCGGCGCCCACGCACGCGATACGCAGGCGCTTGTTCGGGGACACCAGGTTTCTGAAGCGATCGGCCTCCGCGGCCCGAAGAGGGGGGCAACTGGCCGCGATCGCGGCGAGCGAGGCTGCTTGAAGGAAACGGCGACGACTGATTTGGGTCATGGGGTGTTTTGTTTTCTGATGTTAGAGAAGATCAGGAAAGGGGTGCAGGGTAGCTCTGGGTTCGGTCCGAATGCGCCAGGCGGGGTCTAACGGTTCCGAAGGTAGGAAGAAATACGACATCCAACGGATTCTTGCAAGTACAGCCTCCGTTTCGTGATCCCGTTTAACTGCCCCCATGCACCCTATTAGATTTGCAAGCGAGAGCCGGCTGGGCGTTTGGTTCTCGCGACTCGCCTGCGCGCCTGCCTTCCAATTGGGCGTGCGTTCCGAGTCTGGCCGTGGACTCAACGTTGGGGGCCGAGGCGGCGCGCCGCCAGTTTCGCCAAGCCCGCGAGCATTCCGGGTCCGTTTCGCCAGGCGCTTACCTTCCCACCCGGCTGGTCCGACCAGGCGATGGGGAGGGTATTGACCGCGATTCCCGCCGATCTGAGGGCGAGATAGAGCGCAGGATCGAAGCAGAAGCCGCAGCCGCCAACCTGGCGTTCAAGTTCCGGGAGCGCCCTGCCTGGGATAACCTTGAACCCGCATTGGAAGTCGATCGCCGGGGCGTGCAGGGCCAGGCCCGCCAGGGTCGAGAACATCCTGCTCAATGCCAGCTTGGACCAAGTCCTCCGCACTCGCAGCGGACCGGAGCGCGCGCGAACCGCAAAGTAGGAAGCAGCTTGGGCCGGATCGCGGTCCCTGATTTCGCCCAACACCCGCCGGACCTCAGAAGCGTTTGTCGAACCGTCGGCGTCGGCAAATGCTTTCCAGAGCGCCGGCGTTGACCGCCATCCCTCGAGTATCGCATCGCCCTTCTTTCCGTTTTTGGGGAGCAGAAGGGGTGCCAAGACCCTGCAGTTGCCTCTCTGGCCCGGAAAACAAGCCGCGCAGAGTTCACTCTGGTCCCCCGCTGGGGATCCGTCGTCGACAACAAGGATGTCCGTTCTGAAGGGCGCGGACTCCAGTGCTTGCACCAGGGATGCCAAGTACGGGGGAAGCCTATCCGCGTCGCGGTACGACGGCAGCACCAGCAGAAATTCGGGGATTTCTTGGGTTGAGTTGGGTGACGGGGGACTCATCGCGGTTCTGGGCCTTTACCGAGCCCGCGCGGGGCTTAGTCAAGGGAGCATGAGGTGCTCAAATGCATCTCCACGACGGAGGGCGCTTGGTGCCGGGTAAGGGATTCATCTAGTCGTCCGCATATCCTCAAAACGTATTTTCTCCCAGACGGGGTCCCGGAGTCCGGCTTTGCTCCCAAAATGGGGGGTGTTCCACGCTAGTCCACTCCCAGGCAGGTCTCAGTCAAGCGAGCCGTCTGCACCCAGGCGTGGTCGGGCGGCACCGTGCGTTTGCGGCCCGCGACCTTTTCGAGCGCCACGGGCACACATTCGTTCCCCTTCAAAGCGACCATCACGTTGTTTCGCCCCTTGAGGATCAACTCGACGGCCTTGGTGCCGAACCTCGTGCAGAGGAGCCGGTCAAATGAGGTGGGTGTGCCGCCGCGCTGGACGTGCCCAAGCGAGGTCACGCGGGCCTCGGTGCCTGTCAGGCTCTGCAGCTGGCGGGCGATGCGGCTGGCAACGGGCTCATGGACCAGGCGAATGCCCTCGGTGCCGGGAGCTGTGAACGCTTCGAGGTGCGAGGGGGCCTTGCGCAGCGCGCCCGACTTGCCGGAGCCTTCCCTTGCCGCGGCCTCGTCCACCGAGACAATCCCTTCTGCAACCGCCACGATCGAAAAGCGTTTTCCGGCCTTGTGCCTCCGGGAAAGGTGGCGCGCCACGGCTGCCAGATCGTAGGGAATCTCGGGGATCAGGATCACGTCGGCACCCCCGGCGATGCCGGCACCCAGGCAAAGCCAACCCGCGTCGTGCCCCATGATTTCGCAGACGATGATCCTCTGGTGGCTGGTGGCCGTCGTGTGGAGCCGGTCGATCGCCTCCGTTGCGATGGCCATGGCCGAGTCAAATCCGAAGGTGATGTCAGTTTCGGCGACGTCGTTGTCGATGGTCTTTGGGAGCGTCAGGACGTTGATGCCCCCGTTCTGGCTGAGTGCCAACGCCGACTTCTGGGTGCCGTTGCCGCCAAGGCACACGAGGCAATCAAGCTTAAGCCTGTTGTAGGTGCGGACGGCTTCGGCGGTCATGTCCACCGTCTTTCCCCCGACCTTCATCTTGTGCGGCCTGTCTCTGCTGCTGCCAAGGAACGTTCCTCCCTGGGTCAGGATTCCGCTCACCAGCGGGTTGTCGATCAGCAGGGTTCGGTTCTCCACGAGGCCCCGGAAGCCATCGCGTATCCCGACCACGGTCATGCCGTAGTGCATGGCGGCTTTGGAAACCCCGCGAATGGCGGCGTTTAATCCTGGGCAGTCACCGCCTGCGGTGAGAATGCCGATCCTTTGGGTCGATTTCGGGGGCATGGGGTGGGGGAATTCCTGCGCGGCTGGGCGAAAAGAACGCTAGTGGCGCCGCTGCCCGTTTTCGAGAGGGATTTTTGCCCCCTTTGTTACAAGTCGGTTCGGGCGGAAAGGGAAGCCGCGGCAAGGGCGGCGTGAAGGGGGCACGTGCCAGTGTCGACGGCGCGCCCGCTGCGGTAGCCGGACAAGAGCTGAAGCGATCGTTGGACGAGCATCCGCCTCACGGCCCGGCGCCGCCCCCGCACCCTTGGGATGACCATGTCGTCGTATGCCGTGGTCTGGTGGCGCATCCAGGCCAGGGTCGCGGCCGCGGCGCGTTCGCCGATGGGAATCCGCTCGGTCCTGGCCACCGTGCCGCTTCCCACCGGGACGGCGTGGGCTGTAACCCGGTCCGCCAGGCGCTCGGCCTGCGCGAGGTGGCAGGGATGGAAGCCAAGGTAGTCGAGGACGGCATCCCGGAAGTCCTTCGTGTAGGATTCCTGGGTCGCCGCGCGGCGCCTGCGCCCGGCCTCTAGCTTCTTCTGGTAGGAGGGGGCCTCGCGTTCGGAGAGGAGCTCGGCCCGCAAGGCCTCGATCCGGTCCGCCGGAGCCCAGATGCCCCGGGAGAACCTCTTGCGCCCTCTGAGCTCGATCACGGTCAGTGAGGGTCCATCCCTCTTGATCCGCAGGCTGAGGGCTGCGTCTCCTGGGGGCAGCAAGTCCCAGTGTGAGGGCACCTTCTCGACGACTCCGTATTCGTTCAACACGTGGCGTGGGAAGGCGCTGGGCCGGACTTCGCGGGTCTTGATAAGCATCGAGGAGGTGGGAACGGCACATCCGACCCCCGGGTCAAAGACAAGCACTGAAGATCTTTTTCGTAGGGGCCCCACAGGGGGATGGACGCGGACCGGGCGGGTGCTAGGATCCCCGGCCATGACGCGTCCCAATGCAGGCGAGGCCAGGTCAGTCCGGGTAACCGAGATGCCGATCGAACTGTGCCAGTTCATCAAATTCGGCGGCCTGTCTCCAAGCGGGGGCGAGGCCAAGGTCGCGATAAGCGAGGGTCGGGTTCTCCTGAACGGCGCCGTCGAGACCCGAAAGCGCAAGAAGCTGGCCGCGGGCGACCGAGTCACTTTTGCGGGCGAAACCATCGTCGTGGACGTGTAGCGGATAACTTAACTCGTATTGGCTCGGGCAGCACTCTATCTACGAGGCCATGCCCCAGGACCCCAACGCCCAGTTTGACCAGTCTGTGATGGAGATGATCGAGCACAGCCCCATCGGGGCTGTGCCCCACACGACGAGTTACGTCGAGTCCCTGAAGCGCCTCTACGATGCGCACCAGGTCTACTCCAGCGCGGACCACAAGGGCGGGCATGTCACCGCTCGCTCGCTCTCGGGTCAGCCATCCTTCATGGCGGGAAACATCGACGCGCTTGCCGCAGGATCGATCGAGTCCGGGGCCCTCGAGCCCAATTCTGCCGTCTTCGATCGCTATGTCGCTTGGCTGCCCCAGGCGAGCCGAGCCAAGGCCGAGGCATTTCGCCTGAAGGTAACGGGGAAACCCGTGCATCACCGCAAGCACCACAGCGGCGATGCGCCCGTCCACCACGACCCGGTCCATTCGCTCTTTCTGGTGGCGGGCGCCGGGCCGCACCACGGGCTGCCCGGAAATTACCTTTACGGATCGGTCTTCGAGGTTGGCGGTTCGCCTTCAAGCGGATGGGCGGTCCACCTTCATGACTGCGATGACGGAGCCTCGTTTTTCCAGGCCCCTGACATGCGGACCGCGCTTTCAAAGGTCCATGAACTGATCGATACGGCTCCGTTTCACCTGAGCGAACTCGAGGATTTCGGGTTCAAGGCGATCTAGAGTTGGAATTCGGCAGCCCTCGAAGGCAGATTTTCCCCCTTTATGACCCGAAATGCCTGCCCGGCTTGCACACTTGAGGACGTCCTCAGCCATGACGACCACTGGGAATGTGCCACATGCGGACACGAATGGCCCAAGGAGGCGGCCGCCGAGGCGGCACGCATCGTCAAGGATCCCCACGGAAACACTCTGGCCGACGGCGACACCGTCGCCCTGATCAAGGACCTTAAGCTTGGGGGCGGCTCGCAGGTGCTCAAATCTGGCACCAAGGCGAAGAACATTCGACTCGTTGATGGCGACCACGAGATCGATTGCCGGATCGAAGGGGTTTCGATCGCCCTAAAGGCCTGCTTCGTGAAAAAGGCCTAGCGCCCGCTATGCGGGCGGGGGTTCATTGAACGGCCCCTGCGCGCCGCCGAAGCTGCCCACAGGCTGCGTCAATGTCGGGACCGCGCGATCTCCGGATGTGGGCCACGACACCGCGCTCCCTGAGGATCGAAAGGAAGGTGTCGGTCGCCTGCTCGGTTGAGGGCGCATAGGTTTCCCCGCGAAGGCTCAGGCCCGTCGGGTTGTAGCTCAAGAGGTTCACGTGCATGCGCCTTCCGCCAACCAATGCAGCCAATTGCCTCGCCTGGTCGGGCGAATCGTTCACCTCCTTCAGAAGGCAATACTGGATCGAAACGGGGCGTGCCGTCCGCGCCTGGTAGCGATCGGCAGCAGAAAGGATATCATCGACCCCGAATCGGCGTCCGGTTGGCAAGAGCCTGGCCCGGGTAGCATCGTCGGGCGCATGAAGGGACACGGCCAGGTGAACGTTTAGCCCCGATTGGGCCAGGGCGTCGATTCCTTGGACGATGCCGACGGTGGACACGGTGACCTGCCTGAAGCCCAGGGCCCCGGTCGCATTGTCCGCAATCCTTGAGATCGCAGCACACACGCTCTCTAGGTTGAGCATGGGCTCGCCCATGCCCATGAAGACGAGGGTCTGCAGTTTTCGCTTCACGAGGCCGGCTTCATGCCTGAGGGCAAGAAACTGCTCCACCATCTCCGCTGGGGTGAGGTTGCGTTCGAACCCTGATTTCGTCGTGGCGCAGAAGTCGCAGCCCATGGCGCAGCCAACCTGCGACGAGATGCATCCTGCAGCCCGGTCTTCCCTGTAGTCGGGCATCAGGACGGACTCCACGGTCCGGGAGTCCCCCAGGCGCAACAGCAGCTTCGTTGTCCCGTCCCCGGAAACCCTTCGCGACAGGATGGCGGACTGCCGGCGCTCCCGGTGCTCTGCCAGGCGCCTCGCGAGCTCCGGCGGGAAGCTTCGCCCGTTGGGAACCCCGGCGTGGTCGACCCTGTAGTGCGAACGCAGGAGCGGGCCGGCGTGTGACGCCTTGAAGCCCTCATTCTCGAGCTCTCTTTCGAGTGAGGCAACGGTATGCTCCGATAGATCCACGGGAGGGATCCACGCAGCAATTGTTCGCGATGCCAAGCCGCCAGCTCAGAGCGAAGGAGGTTCCTCTGGATGGGTTCTGCTTCGGCAAAGATGGCTGGGGGCAGGGTTGTTTCTTCTCGCTCCCATCCCGACATTGTTAAGGCTGCCCCCGCTCGTGAGGAAGCCCTCCATCGTGTCCCTGGTATTGGCCTTCATCCCGTTCTGCGGGTTGTGCTTCTCCGTCCCCATTTGGGACCGCCTCAACCCCCACGTGCTGGGACTGCCGTTCAACATGTTCTGGATCCTGGCGTGGGTCAGCGCGACTCCGGTGCTCATGTCGATTGCTTTCAGGATCGAGAAACGCCGATGAGTCCGGGCGCCCTCGCATTATCCATCATATTTGGGATCGTCTTCGTGGGCTCGTGTGCCGGATTCCTGGCGGCCAAGAAACGCCAGCTCAACCTCGAGGAATGGGCTGTCGCGGGCCGGGGACTCGGCGTCATCCTGGTCTGGATCCTCATGGCGGGCGAGACGTTCACGGCGTTCTCGGTCCTCGGGATCAGCGGATGGATCTACTCCAAGGGCGGGCCCACCCTGTACGTGCTCGTCTACCTGACCCTAGGCCAAATCCTGTGCTTCTTCATAGGCCCCCCGCTGTGGGAATTCGGCCGGCGCCATGGGACGCAGACCATGGCCGATTTCTTTGGCAGGCGCTATGGAAGCACCTTCCTTGCGGGTTTCGTGGCGCTTGCAGGGGTCGTGTTCTTGGTGGTGTACCTGCAGCTGCAGGTCACCTCGCTCGGGATCATCGTGAATGTGGCCAGCTTTGAAAGCGTGGGCAGGACCCCGGCCATGTTCGTCGCCACCGTGGTCGTGGCCGCCTTTGTGCTGGTGAGCGGCGTGCGGGGCATCGTGTGGGTGAGTGTCCTCAAGGACTTCCTCCTCGTGTTCGTCGCGTTCCTCGTGGGCACCTGGATCCCCTACGCGCATTTCGGGGGAATCGGGGCCATGTTTGCCGCTGTCGAGCAGGCCAAGCCCGGTCACCTCACGATGCCGGGTGCCACGACCAACTACGGGCATTCCTGGTTCATCTCCACCGTGCTGATGAACTGCCTCATGTTCACGTGGCCCCATTTCTTCGGCGGAGTGTTCACGGCGAAGAGCGGGGAAATCGTTCGCAAGAACACGATCCTGATGCCGCTCTACATGCTCCCGCTTGCGTTGATTATCTTCGCCGGTTGCGCCGCCATTCTCGTGGCGCCGGGGCTCAAGAACGGCGACTTGGCGCTCCTGACCGCCGTTCGCAAGACGTTTCCGCCCTGGATCCTGGGGGTGATCGGCGGGGCCGGCGCGCTCACCGCCATGGTGCCGGCCGCTGTCCAGATCCTGACGGCTTCGACCCTCCTCGCAAAGAACGTGTACAGGCCGCTGTTCTCACCGGCGATGTCAGAGGACGACATTGGTCGCGTGGCCCGCGTGGCCGTCGTGGTGATCACCGCCGTGGCGCTTTATCTCTCGGTCCACAGCTCTACGACTCTCGTGGGGCTTCTTCTCCTTGCCTATTCAGGGGTGGGCCAGTTCGCCCCGGGTATCGTGCTCGGCCTTTTTTCCACGCGTGTCACCGCCCGAGGAATCCTCTGCGGCCTTGTGACTGGGCTATCGGTTACCGGCGTTCTTGTATTTACCCACAACGATCCTGTTTCGGGGATCAACGCAGGGCTTGTCGGCCTATTGGCCAATATAGCCGTCGTGGTTGGCGTTAGCCTGGTGTTCCCATTGCGGCCCGAGAACTCGATGGCCTCATCGGCCGAGCAGACGGGCGGCTGATGGGCTCCAGGACCCTCCGCTAGGGCTCCACCTTGATCGCGAAATCCCGGCTGATTGCCGTCCCCTCTCGATTGTGGACCGTGGCGCTGTAGCGGCCCGAGTCCGCTTCGGTGAGGGAGCTCAGATGCAGCAGGGGATCGACGGCTCCCGGAACGGTGCGCCCGTCGTGAAGCCAGGCGAATTCAAGTGGCGGCGTGCCTGTTGCCTCGATCTTGAGGTCGAGGCTAGTCCCTGCCCTCGCCCTAGAAACGCTGGCCGGCTTCCGAGTGATTACGGGCACGGTTGCGCCCCTGATTCCGAATTCGATCGCACTTGGAGCGACCTTGATTCCTCTCACCTCCGTCGCCGATCGGTGGCCGCGCAGGTCATCGATCGTGGCCACAAAACTCAGCGTCTCACCCGGGGCAAGGTCCGCAGGGGGGCGCCAATAGACACGGAATGGAGGGCGGTCCGCCGTTCCGATCAGCTCATACTGGCCGGGCCGTGACTCCCGTTTGAGGGCGAAGGTCACCTCGGCAAACCCGTCGCTCCCAGGGGCCTCGGCCAAAAGCTCATGCCGCCTGGGGATAACCTGTCCGTCATGCTCCTCGGCAGTGAACGAAAGCACCTCCCCTGGAGACAGCCCAACAAGACGCACGACGGGTGCCGCCGGTGCGGCGTCCAGGGATGAAACCGCCTGCCAGACGACCAGCTGCAGTGGGAACCGAGATATTCCACGGGGCTCCTGGATCCGAGGCCTACCAGCGGGGAGTTGAGTGGAGCGGCGTTTGCCTCTCCGCCTATAGCCTCATCGCGTTCTTGGTCTCTTTTGTCCTTGTCGGCTTGGCGCGCAAAGGCGTCGGTACGCGTACCCTTTACCGCACTGGTTTGATCTGCGCGGGCCTGGGACTCATCTCCACGTGCCTCTGGTCGAGGCAGGAACTGCTCCTGGTCTCGATGGTCGGTGTGGGCATCGGTTGGGCGACGATCCTGTCGATGCCTTATGCGATGCTCACCGACGCCATACCCGCAGAAAAGATGGGGTTCTACATGGGCGTCTTTAACTTCTTCATCGTGCTGCCCCAGATCATTGCGGCAGCCGTTCTCGGGCCCGTGGTTAGGCACCTTTTTGCGGGCCATGCCATGCCTGCGGTTGTTACCGGCGGCGTCTCGCTACTGTTCGCGGCGGCCGCGCTATCGTTTGTTCCCCGAAACGATCCCAGCCCGGCTTAGGGCGACGGCGTCAAGAGGCGCCATCTTGTCAGGTACGATAGCTACCTTAGGCTGGCCGTGAGTGAAGTCGAGGCGGTCGAAAAACACGGTCTTCGGCTGAAGTTCAACCTCGACGCGGTGGGCTTCGATCTGGGCACGGTATTCTTGGGGCGGCAGGCCCTTGTGCTGTTTGAATATCCGAGCAAAATAGGCTGGGTCTGCAAATCCCGCGGCATAGGCGATCTCCGAAATGTTCAGGGAGGTCGTCTCTAGGGCCAGGATGGCGCCCTCGATGCGGATGCGCTGGATGTAGTGGGTGAGCCTCTCCTTGGTCTCCGTGTGGAACAGATGGGAGAGATAATCGGCGGAACACCCGAGATGTTCCGCGATGTTCTGCACGCCAAGGTCCGGGTTTGCGAATTGTTCCCTGACAATGCATTTCGCGTGGAAGACCTTTCCGATGTCGCTATTGAGCTGCCCGGTGCCGGTCTCGACGATATTGCGGAAAAGGCCGATCAGGGCGATCGAAAGCCCCTTCAAAACGGAGTCACGCGCAGGTCCCTGGCTTTGGAAAGTTTGAGCCAGGCTGTTTGCCAGGGTAAGGAAGACGTCCAGGTTGGGGGCATCAAAAAATTCGATCACCTCGATGTCGGGATGATGGGGTCTCGCCTCGTAGGCGAAATGCAGGCTCAGAGTGTTGTTGTAAAAGCCGGCCACAAGGTTGCGGAAAGGCCTGGCGGCCTCGGGGTAGACGAGCTCGCCGTGGGGAACCCCCGCCGGAATGACGCAAAGCTCGTCGGGGCTGAGGCTGAAGGACTCCCTCGGAAACTGGAAGTCGGTGCGCCCCTGGAGCTGCAGGAACAGCTCGGGCCGGTAATGGTAGTGCATTCCCCGATGCTTGAGGGCGTGTTTCACCTCGTGGGGCACCTTGAGGCGCAACTTGTCCCTTTCGGCGAGCTCGATGGCCCGGTCAAATATATCCCGCATCTCCGCGCGATTGTGCGCGCTGAGCCGCTTGGCGGCAAAAATGCCTGTAGGCTCTCCTTTTTCAGCCATAGAAAACGTCGTGAATACGGGGGTGCAGCGGGGCGGGGTACCTAGGACGGGTAGATTGCGGCGAATCTCTTGAAATACAAATTAAAAGCCCTGCAACTCGGGCCATCTCCCTTCGGTATCGCCTCGCTCAATACGTCTATAAATTGTTAATGAAAAATAAGATAGGGATCTTGCTTAATCGTTCAGGGAGCAGATTCCCAGGTGTCGGGTTCATTCGGCAAAACGGGACCGAAGTCCACGCAAACCCGGTTCAAAATTCGATCGGTCGCGGGTTTCCAGCCGTGGGCGGCGACTACCGCACCTTTCCGGCAGCATCCTCTAAGACGACATCGGTAAGAATGGCCGTGTCGGGGGTTGCGGGAAGGTGGGAGCAAAAGCCAATGCCGACGTAGAACGGGCCCTCCATGTGCAGATTCATCGACGGGCCGACCTGATGCATCGGCTCGCCATGCTCGCTCAGGTAAAGCGTAAACTGGTCCCCGTGTTTTTCGATGCCCAGCCGCTTTGCGAGGGTGCCCGCTTTGGCCTCGATTCGGTGGTCTTCCTTGATGTTGGCGCCCTTTTCCGGCCGCTCGGCCAGGTGGATCAACCCCGCCCCATGGAGGGCAACCATCGCCTCCTTAGAGTCGTCGTCGAGGTCCTGCCGGATGACAAGCACGGCTTTTCGATCCCCGTAGCCGCCCGGGTTCGGAAACGACACGTCCGTGGCGAGCGAAACGTCCCCGGTGACCTTTCTCCAAAGATACGTGAACTCATCGCGCGTATACCAAATATTGTATCCGGCCGAGGTTATCGTATACGCGGCTGTGGAGCTGTTGAAGGTCGCGCTCCCCGGCACCACCGCTCCGCCGACGTCAGATTGGCCCTCAAAGGCGCCAATTGGGATCTGAAGATTTCTGGAGGTCCGATGGAAATTTGCCGGCGGTGGGACCTGTTGATGGGTGGCGGAACCGGGCTGGGCCCAGTCAGGAACATCGGGAGTTTGGGAGAAGAGCCCGTGGCGGGGGGTGCAAAAGCACAGGGCAATCAGAACGACAAAAGGTGGGCGTTTCATGATGGGGTGGGGATGAGGAATCGACGCCTTGGCTTGAGGAAGGGCAACATCTTTCCTTGGACGCCGGGCTCGAGGTTTCAGGTTTCTTGAGAAAAGCCCGACAAGGCGATCCGTGGCGGTATCGTCATTATTAGGGCCTTTTGGATTCGGAATTTGTAGATATTTTGCTTCAATGCCTGCACTTTGATCGGGCCAGATGCTTCATTACCTTAATCCCAATCCCCCAAACCCCATGTTCACCCCCAAGACTTCACCCGTTAGGGCACTGCTTACCGCCGCATTGGCCGCCCTTTGTGTTTCCCGACTTTTTGCCACCGACGGATATTTTGTTCAGGGCTTCGGCGCCGTAAATTCTTCCTTGGGCGGAGCCGCAACCGCCGGAAACTCCCAGGATTTGATCGGCAGCATCTACAAGAACCCGGCAACGGGAATCCTGTTTGCGGATCGAACGGCGTCCGTGATTTTCGGAGACATTATCCCGAGCGCGCGGATCGACTGACCGGACCGCATTTCTTGAGCCACCCCGAGTGAGAGTCTGGGCGGGTTGTTGATCTCAGTTCTGGTTGTGGTTGCTGGTGGGGACGAGCGCAAGCTCCAGGCGTAGGGAGGGCCCGGCTTGGCG
>CAITBM010000081.1 GCA_903890485.1 uncultured Opitutaceae bacterium
AACGGTTCCTCGCTCGCGCCGGTCCTGACGGACCGCCGCCTTTGGTTGTTCGCCCTGGTCTCGCTTTTCGCGGCCGCGACGGGCTTCAAGCTCGTACCGGACAAGATGGCGCTCTCGATTGTCACGGACACCGGGTACTGGTGCGTCCTTGCGGCGTTCGTCCTGTTCGTCAGGGCCCTGTGGGAGACCTTCCGGCAGGATTTGATCGGGATAAGGGATGCCGGGATAGGGGCGGTGGACTGGGCCACCGTGGCCGTCGTCGGGCTCGGGGGGCTCATCCTGATCGTCCATGAGTCCTTCGGGTTCAAGATCGTCATGGATGAGTTCATGCTCCTCGGGACCTCGATGAGCATGCATTTCAACCGGTCGGTGGTGACGCCGGTCCGGGGGGGCGACGTCCAGGGGGCCTTCATCATCTTCGAGGGCATGATGGACAAGCGGCAGCTCTTCTTCCCCTTCCTCGAGTCGATCCTCCACGATCTGCTCGGCTACCGGCCCGAGAACGCGTTCGTCCTGAACGTGATCCTCACCTTCATCTTCCTCGGCCTGGTGAACGCGCTCGGCCGGAAGCTCGCCGGAAGGACGGCCGGCTGGCTCGGGGTCGCGCTCTTCGCGGGGCTCCCGCTCCTCGGGCAGAACGCCACGGGCGGCGGGTTCGAGCTCCTTAACATCCTGATGATCCTGGCGACGATGCTGCTCGGGGCCCGCTACATCGAGCGGCGCGACGGACCGTCCTTCACCGCGTTCTGCTACTCGGCGATGCTGCTCACGCAGGTGCGCTACGAGTCGGCGATCTTCCTGCTGCCGGCGGCCCTGGTCATCCTCTGGGTGTGGCTAAGGGACCGGCGGGTCACGATGACCTGGCAGGTCCTGGTGCTGCCGCTCCTCTTGATCCACTGCGCGCTCCACACCCGGATCTTCGACATCAATGCCACCTCGTGGCAGCTCCAGAGCAAGCCCGGCCTCTCGAAGCCCTTCTCGGTCACCTACGTGGCCGAAAACCTGGTGCACGCGGTCGCGTTCCTCTTCGGCAAGTCGACCGACCAGCCCAATTCCTACGTGCTCTCGGCCCTCGGGTGCGCGGCCATCCTCTTCTTCCTGCTCCTGGCCTCCAAGCGCCTCCGGTCGCTCGGCAGCGAGGGGGCGATGTCGGTCACCTGCATCTTCTTCACGGTGGGCTTCCTCGCGCAGTTCGCGCTCATGATGTGCTACTTCTGGGGGCAGTTCGACGACCCGATCATCCGGAGGCTCGCCCTGCCGACGCTTCTGTGGATGGGGGTGTCCATCCTCGCGGTCCTGCCGGAGTTCCCCAAGCCCGCGGTCGCGAAGACCCTCCTCGGGGTTGCCGCCCTCGGGATCCTGGCGCAGGGCGTCCCCTCGATGGCCGCGCACGCCTACAACCAGGAGTACCTGGCCGGGCTTGAGACCCAGTGGCGTCGGGAGTTCATCGCCGCGCAGCCGACTCGCGACTACCTGATGATCGACAACGACTCGATCCTGTGGATCACGCACAAGGTGTCCGCCACCACGATCGGGGCCGCCG
>CAITBM010000082.1 GCA_903890485.1 uncultured Opitutaceae bacterium
AACTTGAATTTCGACCGAGGACCGGCCAGAATCATATACGCTTACCCCAGTCGATTCCACTGATCACTCGAAATATGAATCCAAATGGGAAATCCCGATTCATCTCTCTCGCGCTCCTTGTCGCTGCTCCGCTTGCGGCAGCGGTTCTGCCAATGCCGGAGAAGGTTCCCGGAGCAGTGGCTGACATGCAGGCCTTCCAGGTGCCCGACCGGGTTCAGCTCGGCGGATGGCTCGGGTCGCGCATCGAGGCCAATGAGCAGAATCGCCTGCTCAAGCTCGATCCGGCCCGATTGCTCGAAGGCTACATCAAGAGGCCGGGGAGGGATGGTTCTGATGGCGAGTTCGTGGGAAAATGGCTGCATGCCGCCACTCTCGCGTGGGTGTACACGCATGACGAGGCCCTGCGCAGCAGGCTGGACGAGGTGGCTCAACGGCTTTGCCAGTGCCAGGCGGCCGACGGCTACCTGGGCACCTACCTGGAGAAGGATCGCTGGACCGCCTGGGACGTCTGGTCGCACAAATACAACATGATGGGCCTGATCGCCCAAGCACGCTACAACGGCAACCAGGAGTCACTCGACACCTGTCGCCGGAAGGGAGACCTGCTATGCCGGATCTTCGGCGACGGGCCTGGGCAGCGCGACATCGTCAAGGGCGGCATCCACGTGGGCATGGCCCCAACCAGCGTGCTTGAGCCGATGGTCCTCCTGTACCGTCTCACCGGTGAGCAACGCTACTTGGATTTCTGCAACTACATCCTGCGGGCATGGGAAGAGCCGGAAGGTCCGCATATCCTCTCCACTCTGCTGACCGTCAAACGGGTCGACAAGGTCGCCGACGCCAAGGCGTATGAAATGCTCTCCTGCCTCAACGGGGTGGTCGAATTGTACCGCACGACCGGAGAGCACCGTCTTCTGGAAGCCGTGCTGAATGCCTGGCAGGACATCGTGGACAAACGGCTCTATGTCACCGGCACCACAAGCGCTCGGGAGCGTTTTCGCGACGACCACGACCTGCCCAACGACCTCAATGTCGGCGAGAACTGCGTCACTGTCAGCTGGCTGCAGCTGAACGCCCAGTTGCTGCGCCTCACCGGCGAGGCCCGATTCGCCGAGCAGTTGGAGGGAACGACCCTCAACCAGCTCCTTGGCGCGCAGCGCCCGGATGGCACGGGCTGGTGCATGTACGCGGGCCTGGCTGGCCAGAAGGCCTTCAACGATTCCAAGGACGTGCTTACCTGCTGCACGGCCAGCGGCCCCCGTGGCATGGCCTTGATCCCCACCTTCGCCGTGACCACCTCGGCCGACGGAATCGTCGTCAACCTGTACGCGCCGGCCAAAGCGGAACTTACGCTCGCCGATGGCCATCATATCTTACTCGGTCTCGACACGCGGTATCCTTCTGACGGCCTGGTGCGCCTCACGCTGCATTCTGGCGCCCCCCACAAGTTTGCCGTCAAGCTGCGCATCCCAGGCTGGTCCCAGAACGCCGTTCTCGCCGTTAACGACCAGCCCTGGAGCGCCCCGGCCCGCGCCGGAGACTATGCCAGTATTCAGCGAACCTGGCGCGATGGGGATGTCATCACCCTGCAGATTCCGCTCACCCCGAGACTGCTCGTGGGCGAGCACTATGAGAACTGGAACCGCCTTGCCCTGACCTACGGGCCGCTGGTCCTCGCTGCGGATGATCGCCTGAATCCGGCCGCAAAGGTAGGCCAATTCAGGGTGCCGACCACCGATCTTTCAAAGATGGATTTCAAGGTGGAGCAGCCCGGGCAGGTCTACTCCATCAAGGCCGTAAGGATCGATACGGGCGAACCGGTAGTGGTGCGCCTTGCCCCCTTCGCCGAGGCCGGATGCACCAGGGAGACGTATCAGGTCTGGATGGAGCGGTTCGAATTCTGACGCCGTCGGCCCCTTAAGGGAATCCCGCCAGTCCAGCGTTTGCTATTCGGATATTTCAACCTGAAATGATTCCTGGCACCCAAGACCACAGGGTCCCTAGCGTCACGGCCCTCAAGAAAGAGTCCACGTTTGGACTCACCGAGCTCCTTTCCAGCTCGGGCTTGAGCATAGAAATTACATCCGGCGGGGCCGTTCACGCGATTCGGTGCGGATCTAACCTCCTTAACCAGTTCATCCCCGGGCCTGCCGAAGATGGTTTTTTCCGGCTGCTTTTGAGGTGGCAAACATCGGACGGAGCTTCCGGATGGGCGCATCTCGCTGGCCCTACCGTTGCCCATAGGCGAACGGGCCCCACTTCCGTCGAGTGGACGTCTGTTGTCGCCCCAGGAATTGCGTGCAGTGCGCTTCTGGAGCTCCACCCGAGCCTGACGGCCTGGAGGTGGAGCACACGAATCGCAAATCATTCCACGGAATCCTTAGTCGTCGATCTCCTCATGGCCCAGGACCTCGGACTTGCGGACGAGGCAGCGGTCCGGAACAACGAGGCATTCAACTCTCAATACATCGACCTCCTGCCGGTCGAGGACGAGCGGCTCGGGTGGGTCGTACTTGCGCGCCAGAATCAACCCGCGCACGGCGGAACGCATCCCTGGCTTGCGCTCGGCTGTGACAAAGGCGCTTCAGCCTACTGTACCGACGCAGTGCAGTTTTTTGGCGAAGACCACAGGCATACCGGCGTGCCCCTTGCCGTAAGGAGTCCAACTCTTCCTTCTCGCCGGCTGCAATACGAGAGTGCCATGGGGTGCCTTCAGAGCCGAGCGATGACATTGCCCCCGGTGGGCTCGTGCGAGGTCGCCTTCTTGGCTCTTTTCGCAGCAGACCACCCTGCAGCGTCGTCTGCGTCGGACCTAAAGCAACTTTGGGAGCTCGCCCCTTCCCAATGGTCCACTGCGGCGGATACTCGGTACAGCCGGGCGACTTCCCCGGTCCAGGAGTCTCACCCTTCGGTGTTCGTCGACTCGCCCTGGCTCCACGGTGAAACGCCCACGATCGCCGACTGGGAAACCTGGTTTCCCGGGCCACGCCGAAACGAGGAGATCTCGCCGAACGGAAATCTCTTATCGTTTTTCAGTGGAACGGACACCCATGTCGTCTCGGTCGAGAAGGAGGCACGTGTGGCAAGGCCCCACGGCCATATTCTCAGGAGCGGATCCTGGCGCTGGGTGGATTCCGAGCAGTTTGGAACAACCTGTTATGCCGCTGGGGTATTCTCCGCACAGGCCTATTTCGGAAACAATACCTTCGGCCGCCTGCTCCCGGTCATTCGGAGCGCGCTGGGCCTGTGCAGGGCAACCGGACAGCGGATGTTTGTGCGGCGCGGTGATCGGTGGCTTCAATTGGGCATTCCCTCGGCTTTTGTGATGGCGCCTGGCGAGGTTCGTTGGATCTACCGGCTGGGCGCAGGGGAGATTGAGGTTAGGGTCTGGTGTTCCAGGGACCGGCCCGCGGCCTTTCTTGACGTTAAGGTGTCGCCAGAAACGGTTGTCGCCGAGTTTCTCGTCACGCACTCGCTCTCCCTTGGCGCGAACGAGTTTGAGCACTCGGGTCGGCTTACGATTGATCGGGATAATGGCGTGTGCATCTGCGACCCGGAACCCAAGAGCATGCTGGGCATCCACCAGCCGTCCGCGTGTTTTGCGATCATCAGCGCAGATCCGGACTCCAAAGCGGACTTTGGCGGGGACGAGATGCTTTACTCCGACGGTGTCTCGCCCGGGCATCCGTGCCTGGCAATTCGCTTCGCCGGCACCCCAGGCTTCGGGGTGATCCTCTGCGGATCCAACGACGGCCGTGAGGCGCTACTTGAGACGGTGAGGGACAGCCGGGACGAATGGAAAGAGGGGGGGCTGCCCTCCGCGCCTCCCCCTGTGCCCATGCGGTTGTCCGGGGGTGCACTGGCATCGGGGGCAGTTTCAAGGCTCGATGAGGTCCTGCCGTGGCTCAATCACAACGCCGCCATTCATTTTTCCGCCCCGCACGGGCTCGAGCAGCAGGCTGGCGCAGCGTGGGGCG
>CAITBM010000083.1 GCA_903890485.1 uncultured Opitutaceae bacterium
CCTTTTCCGGGTGCTGGTTTAGGCTGTTGAAGTACTCCTGGTTGTTGGCCTCGAGGCGGAAATCTAGCTCGCGCAGCATCCAGTCCCTCGCCTCGGCGATGACGGCGGGAAGGTCCGCGGGCCTGAGCGCCTCGACCCGCTGGTGGAGCATGCCCGCGAGCCACTCCGCCAGGTCGAAGTCGATTTCGATCTGCTGGCGGATTCCGGGCTTCTGCACCTTGATGGCTACGTTCTCCCCGCTGTCCTTCAGGCGGGCGAAGTAGACCTGGGCCAGCGATGCGCTGGCGGCCGGGGTCTCGTCGAACTCGTCGAACACCTCGGACGGCTCGCGCCCGAGGCCGTCCACCAGGATCGGCCGCATGACCTCGAAGGGGAGCGGCGGGATCTGGTCCTGGAGCTTGCGGAGCTCCAGGACGATGTTGTGGGGCACGACGTCCGGCCGCATCGAGAGGAACTGGCCGAGCTTCACGAAGGTCGGGCCCAGTTCCTCGGCCGCGAGCCGGATGCGCTCGGCGACCGGGCGCGGGGTTGGGTGCGGGAGCACCCTGGAGAACAGGCCGGGGTGGAGGTCCAGCTGGTTCAGGAGGCCGTCAAAGCCGTGCCGGGCCAGCACCGCGAGAATGTGCTTCGCGCGGATGGCCTCCTTCAGCACCTTTAACGGTTTCACGGACCCTTCTTCTTCCCCGCGTGCTTGTGTTCCAGCGCCTCGACCCGTGCCTCGAGCGCCGCGAGCCGGTCCTGCGTGTTGCGGTTAAAGCCCGCGACCACGTCCTTGAACTTTTCGTTGAGTTCGCCGCTCAGGGTCTCGAACTCCTTCTTCCCGTCCGCGGCGATCTTCTCAGCCATTTCTCGCGCCTCGGATGTCGTGACCTTGCCCTGTTTCACGAAGTCCCCGAGCGCGGCCTCAACCTTGTCCTTGGTCACCACTGCCGCGCCGACGCCGGCCAGCAGGGTCTTCTTAATTGAGTCTATCATGGTATTCATAGTTTAACCCCGTTCCTCCAGGATGCGAGTGGTTCGCGGCCCCTCGAAGCTGCGGGAATGCGCAACCCTTTGAGGCCCCTTCGCTGGAAGGAAATTCCTAGGTTCTAGGACAGCGGATTTCGTGAGCGGATCCGATCACCCCGTGACGTTCTGGTTTCGCGGTGGCCCAATTGCCCCAAGGCTGTAGCGGGCAATTAAACGATTTACACCGGTCGTGAAAAAACCGAACGTAAGGCGATCCTATTGCTGGATCATTGTGAAGTCCCTGTAACTCAACTGGATAGAGTAGCGGTTTCCTAAACCGCCTATCCCGGTTCAAGTCCGGGCGGGGGCACCACTCTTACGGGCTTGCCCAAAAGATTGGGTCGTTGGAAGCAATTCTCTGACCAAAAGTAAGCGAATTGCTCCCGAATCCGTGGTTGTCGAATTGCTTCCGGAATGCCGCGCTAGTTCGGAGTACACGTTAAGGGCAGGGAATTGCTTCCTCGAATCTGACGATTCCCGAATTTAGGATCCGGATCAAAAACGAAGGGCGGCTTTTGTGCGGGCAGAAAACGTTCGCAGAACGGGGAGGGAACCGGCACGGGGTCGCCAGTTTCGGTTAGGCGACCGGTGTTGGGGTGGACCCGGAAGACAACCGCATTGCCGCTGTCCTGGTTTGTAAGAACTAGCCATCGGGCCGTCGGATCGAGGGCAAAATTGCGCGGAGTCTTCCCGCCGCTCGGATGAAACTCAACGGGCGAGAGCTTTCCTGTGACCTGGTCTATGCCGAAGACGGCAAGGCTGTCATGGCCGCGGTTGGAGCCATAGAGAAACTTCCCGTTGGGATGAATCTCGAGCTCGGCGCACGTGCTCACGCCCTTGAAATCAGAGGGTAGCGTGGAAACGGTCTGGAACGGCGCGAGAGCCCCGGACACGGGATCCCAGTTGAAAGCGACGATCGTGCTGGCGATCTCGTTGATCAGGTAGACCCATCGCCCATTCGGATGGAATCGTACGTGGCGCGGACCCGAGCCCGGGGCGATGGGGACGTAGGCCGGCACATTCGGCTCAAGCCCGCCTGTCGCCTCGTCGTAGCGGTAGATGTAAAGCCTGTCGGTGCCGAGGTCCGGCACCAGGGCGAACCTGTTGGCCGGATCGAGGACGATGGCGTGGGCATAGGCGTGGGTCTGGCGGACCGGATTGACGCTTCGGCCGCTGTGCTGGTCGAAGGCCGTCCAGTCGCCGATCGAGCCGTCGGGCCTCAGGGCGAAGACGGCGACGCTGCCTCCGTCGTAGTTTGCCGCGAGGACGTGGCGACCGGCCCTGTCCAGGCTGATGAAGCTGGTGTCGCCTCCTCCGGCCAGGACGCGATTGAGGAGCCTGAGGCGGCCCGTGTGGGGCTCGACCGAGTACGCTGAGAGGCCGCCTGGCGTTCCCGAGTTGCAGGTGTAGAGGTGGGTTCCGTCGGCAGAAATGACGAAGAATGCGGGTTCCTTGGCCTCAAGGAGGAACTCGGGCCTCGAGAGGGCTCCGGTGTCGGAGTCGAACCGTGCGAGCGAGAACCCGGCCCCGGGGGCCGAGCTGTGGGAGCCAAAGTAGACGAACGTCTCCGTCGCCTGCGCCGTTTGGGCCAGCGCCGCGGCGAGCAGCGCACGGGAAAGCATGCGGGGCACGTTCATCGATTGCCAGGAGGTCAGTGTGACCTGGCCCCCACGGCGCAGGACGTGTCCGAGAGCGAGGGAGCCGTCGCGACGACCCGAAACGCGCCCCCGTCCGGCTTCCGCTCGACGGTGGCAAGGACCCGGCCCAGGTAGGCGTCGCGGCAGGCGTTCTTGAACGAGCCTCCGTAGCCCAGGTCTCCGGTGTCGAGCCCGATCAGGCGCGCGTCTCCCTCGACCCGCACCGTGACCGGGGCAACGGCGTCGGTGACGGTCTGCCCTTCGGCATCCACAACCGTGATCTCGTACAGGGAGACATCGCTCGCGATCGGGGAGTGAAGCGGCGCGATCTTCAGTTGCGCCGCCGCGCCGGCTGTGCGGATCTCCTGGGTTGCGACCTTTTGGCCGGCCCGAAATGCCACGGCGGAGATTGCGCCGGGAGCGTAGGGAACCGTCCATTCGGTTGCGTAGACATCGTGGGATACCGGATGGCGGCCCAGGGAGGCGCCATTGAGGAACAACTCCACCTCATCGCAATTTGTCACCGCCCGGACCACGAGTTTCGCCCCCGCGGGCCAATTCCATTTTATCAGGGAGGCTTCGGGCAGCCACGGTCGGTCGGACTTCTCGCCGGTAAGGACGCTGAGCTGCAGGACGGGGTCGTCGCGCCAAAATGCGGCCCGCCTGAAGTACTCGGGCTTCCTGCCTCCGGCGAGGTCGAGGTAGCCGGAGCTCGAGCCGCGCTTGGGAAGGGCATGGGATTCGCCCAGGTAGTCGATCCCGGTCCACACGAACTCGCCGATCACGAAGTCATTGTCGCGCACCCCGAGCCAGTACCGCACCATGTTGGTGGTCTCGGTACCCAGGCAGAGCCGGTGCGGGAAGCGCTCGCGCTCGGGGGCGTAGGTCTTTTCCCCATAGATCCGGTCAATGTAGTTGTAGCCCGCGAGGTCGAGCGCGTCCATAAAGCCGTTGCGGGACGAAACGAACGACTGGTCGCACGCGGATGTGGCCAGCCGGGTCGGATCCTCCTCGTGGCAGATGGACACCAACTCCCTCGCGATCTTCCAGCCGTCATCGTTGAACTGGTCGGGTATCTCGTTCCCGACGCTCCAGAGGACGACGCTCGGATGGTTGCGGTCGCGCCGGAGCATCGAGCGGATGTCAGCTTGGTGCCACTGTTCGAAGTAAAGGTGGTATCCGTATTGCGACTTGCCCCGCGTGTTCTCGGTATAGTTGTAGGTCCAGTCGCGGGTCCACTCGTCGAAGGCCTCGTCGAAGACATAGAGGCCCAGTCGGTCGCAGAGGTCGTAGAATTCCGGCGCAAAGGGATGGTGGCTTGTCCGGACCGCGTTGCAGCCCATCTCCTTCAATTGTTCCAACCGCCATGCCCAGACGGCTGCGGGAACGGCGTTGCCGAAGGAGCCGGCGTCCTGGTGCAGGCACACCCCCTTGAGCTTCGTGGGAAGCCCGTTGACGAGCAGCCCGCGGTCCGGGTCAAAGGTGAGCTGCCGGATGCCGAAGGTGGTCGTGGTCTCGTCGAGGGTCTTCCCGTCCAGGGCGAGCGTGCTCCGCAGCCGGTAGAGGACCGGGGTCCGGTCGGACCACAGGCTGGGCTTCGCCACCTTCAGCCACTGCGTGGCATGCTGGCCATGGTGCATGTCCTGAACGTCGAACTTTGATGCCGTGGTCGCCACCTCGGAGCCGTCGGCTGCGATGACCGTGCTCGTAAGTACAAGCTCGTGCTTGGAGGGTTTCACCTTCCAAGGGTCCTTGAGCCACGCCTGGCGCTCGGCTTCGGTGAAAAAATTGGCTTCGATGGCGACATCGCCCTGGACCACGGCCTCGTCCGCCGAGACCTGCGGCGTCGAGATCCTGATGCCGCCGTCCAGCCTGAAGTGGGTGTAGGCCGTCGCGACCAGCCGGACGCTGCGGTAGATGCCCGAGCCCGCATACCAGCGCAGCGCCGGCTCGGCGGAGTCGTCGACGCGCACGGAAAGGATATTCGGCGTTCCGTCACCCTTCAGGAATTCAGTCAGGTCGTAGCGGAACTCGACGAATCCGTAGGGCCTGCGCCCCAGGAAATGGCCGTTGATCCAAACATCGCTGTTCATGTAGACGCCGTCGAACTCCACGACGACCTTCTTGGCTGCTGCTGAGGCCGGTAGGGTGAAGCTTTTCCGGTACCAGCCAATGCCGTGGGTGAAGTATCCGCCATCCTTGTCGCCCTCCGGCGGCGGGGTAAAAACCCCCTCGATGCTCCAGTCATGCGGCAGGTCCAGAACGCGCCAGGAGGTGTCGTTGAAGGAGGGTGTCTTTGCCGCGGGCACGTCGCCCAGCTGGAATCGCCATCCGGCGTCGAGGGGAATGACCTCCCTGGGGCTGGGAACCGGTTCGGCGCCCAGGAGCGCCGCCGGAAGCGCAATGAGGAAGGCTCCTGCTTGGAGCGCACGGCGGCAAGGTGCTGGCAGGCTGAAGTGGGGCATGGGATGGAGGGACGGATCGTTTGGGGTTGAACGTGAGGGGCCAAAACCTAAACCGGCTCGCCGCCGGCCTTTTGGGGAGACGGGCTTAGTCTTTCGGCGTCATAAGTCGGGATTGCTTCGGGGCGGGATTGATCGCGACATGAATCTTGTTCTTACGGGAAAAGACTGACGGATGGGGTAGAGATTCGGAACTAACAAACTACGGGCATTTGGTTGAAGTCGGGCGACCCGGCTTACGGAGGTTCTCTTGGCTCGAACTCGTGGATCCGTGAAATCGCAATCGGCGCAACTTGGAATCCAGCAGTGTGGACAAAATCAATCGGCAAGTCGAAATTGAAGTAAGGCCTGCGGTCGGGGTGCCCGCACGAATCGGATGACCGTGCCGCCCGCCGGCGCCATCGGCAGACCGAGCGTATCTTCTGGCGTGAGCCTCGCCCCACAACAATCAGGTGTTCGGTTTCCAAAATGAGCCCCTTCCAGCAATCCCGCAACGCTAGTCCCCATGGCCCTCGTTGGGTGAATGCGGTCTGCCAGACCGACAGGTTGCATTGAGGGGCAAGCGGTTTATTGGATCTTTCAATTTGCACCCTAGGAGCGCAAAATCGGGCCGATGAACCGCAGACAATTCCTCCAGACGAGCGCTGCTTCCGCTCTTTTCGTCGGCATGGGCGGCAGAAGGCTACTTGGCGCCATCGGTGCCGGCGCCTCCGATAAATCGGTCCCCTGGGTGACGCTCAATAATGGAGTAAAGATGCCGCGACTTGGACTGGGCACGATGACGCTCAGGGGCGACTTGGGGGTGAAGTGCGTGGCCGAAGCCATAGGCCTCGGCTATCGCCTCATCGATACCGCCATGATCTACGACAACGAGGTGTCCGTGGGCGAGGGCATCAAGCAAGGTGGGATCAAGCGCGAGGAGCTCTTCATTACTTCGAAACTGTGGAAGGCCGATATGGGCTACGAGAATGCGAAGAAGGGATTCCAAACCTCGATTGACAAGCTGAAGGTCGATTACCTGGACCTCTACCTGATTCACCGGCCTTTCGGGGGGGACTGGAAAGGCTCCTGGCGGGCGATGGAGGAGCTCTATCATCAGGGGAAGATCAAGGCGATCGGCATGAGCAATGCCGACTTGGCTCTGATGAGCGACCTGATCTCGAATTTCGAGGTGAAGCCCGCCGTGCACCAGATTGAGACCCACGCGTTTTTCCAGGAGGCGAGCGCGTACGACTACTTGAAGCAGCACGGCGTGCAGATGGAGGCCTGGTCGCCCTTTGCCGAGGGCCGCCACGGGCTCTTCGCGAACGAAACCCTGGCCGCGATCGCCAAGAAGCACGGCAAGTCGGTGGCGCAGGTGTGCCTCAGGTGGCATTACCAAAGGGGGATCGTGGTCATTCCCCGTTCAACCCAGAAGGCGCATATCGCCGAGAACCTGAACATATTCGACTTCAGCCTCGATGATTCAGACCTGGCGTCGATTTCTTCGCTGGACCTGAACGTGACCCAGTTTCCCGAGTGGACCTGATTAACGTCCCGCGCGCGCGGGACGCGGTTCTTTCAGAACGGCGAGAGATTCACTCTCGATAGCATCCGCAGGCTCGCCGACCCGAGAGGTAAAAAGGGGCGGCAGGCCTCAGTAGCCAGCAGGGGACGGGGCGCGAGCGCCGGAGGGCTTGATCGCGGCCAGCTTGGTGGAGCCCGGCGGGAAGCCGCGCTCGAGCGCCGCGGTGAGGATCGATTCCGTCGCGGTGGCGCCGATGCGGCTGACGCCGAATCCGCGGACTTTGAGCAGGTCGTCGAGCGAGCGGACGCCGCCTGCGGCCTTGATCTGCACCGTCTCGGGGCAATGCGCGCGCATCAGCTTCAGGTGCGCGTCGGTCGCGCCCTTGTAGTTGTAGTCGCCGTTGGCCTGCTTGACGAAGCCATAGCCCGTGGACGTCTTCACGAAGGCGACGCCGATCTCGGAGCAGATCTTGCAGAGCGAAATGATGTGGGACTCCTGGAGGTAGTCGTTCTCGAAGATCACCTTGAGGATCGCGCCCTTGGAGACGCAGGCGTCGTTGACCTGTTTGATGTCGCTTGCGACGTAGCGCAGGTCGCCGCCTAGCACGCGTCCCGCGTTGGCGACCATGTCGATCTCCGTGGCGCCCTCATGGATGGCGAGCTCGGCCTCCTTCACCTTTATGGACGTGTGGCTGTTGCCGTGAGGGAAGCCGATCACCGAGCAAACGAGGACTCCCGTGCCCTTGAGCAGCTCGGCGGCGCGCGGCACATAGTAGGGCTTCACGCAGACGGTGGCTGCCTCGAACCTGGCGGCGAGGGCGCAGCCGGCATCGAGCTGCGGATCCGTCATGGTCGGATGCAGGAGCGAGTGGTCGATCATCTTGGCGAGCGAGAGGACGGTGATTTCTGGGCTCATGGAGGTGTTGGTATGGGGAGTGATTGAGAGTGGTGATGTTTGTGCGCTCGCGAAGCGGCAATGGATCGAGAGGCCCGGTGAATTCGCCTCGCCCGACTAGGCTATTCGATGGGGCCAGGGCCATTGATATTCTTCCGGTCCAGCCGGCATGAGCCGCTTTGGCCGGCAGGATGTCAAGTTAACGTGCCTGTGACGTGCCTCCGCTAATTCGAACCGCTTGATGAGTCGGTCTGGTCCAATAGAAAGGAACCAGACCAATGAAAGGAAAACGCTACAGCACAGAGGAGAAAGTGCGCATCCTGAGGGAAGCGGACGCAGGCAAAAGCATCGTGGACATCTGCCGGGAGAAGAACATCTCGGACGTGACGTACCACCGTTGGAAGAGGCAGTTCGGGCATATGGAGGTGAACGAGGCAAAGCGGATGAAGGAGCTCGAACGGGAGAACACGGAGCTGAAAAAGATGCTCGCGGAAGCGATGCTCGACCAGAAGGTCCTTAAGTACGCGCTCGAAAAAAAATTGTGAGCCCGGGGCACAAGAAGCAGGTCGTGGAAGCGGCCGTAAGGGATGGGGTGTGCTCCGGGCGCAGAGGGTGCCGGATGCTCGGGCTCTCGAGGTCAGGATATTGGTACAAGGCGGGCCGGCGAACGAGCCGGCAGCAGGAGCTCGTGAAGAGGATGCATCAGCTTTCCACTGAGGAGCCCCGTTGGGGCTACCGTCGGATCGCCCAGGCGCTCAAGAATGAGGGCTGGAACGTGGGCAGGCGTCAGATCCGGCGCCTGCGCCGGCAGGAAGGCCTGCGCGTGCCACCGACAAAGCGAAAAGCCCGACGGCAGGGCCGATCCACGGGGCTGCCTACCCGGGCGACTCATAAGAACCACGTCTGGACGTGGGACTTCATCGCCGACGCCACGGTCCGCGGCGGGGCCCTGCGGATGCTCACGGTCCTGGACGAGTACACCCGTGAATGCCACGTCCTAAGGGCGGACCGGGCCCTCAAGTCCGGGGACGTTATCGAACTCGTGAAGGGCGCCGTCGCCCAGCACGGCGCCCCAGAGTTTATCCGTTCCGACAACGGATCGGAGTTTATCGCCAAGGACCTCCAGCTATGGCTGGCCGACAACAAGATCAAGACGATCTACATCGAGCCGGGCAGCCCCTGGCAAAACGGCTTCGTCGAATCCTTCCACGGACGCTTCCGCGACGAGTGCCTCAACCGTGAGCAGCTATGGACGCTCACCGAGGCACGCGTCGTCATCGAGGACTTCCGCAATAAATACAACCAGAAGCGGCCGCACAGCAAACTGGGCTACAAAAGCCCCGCTCGCTACGCCGCGAGTTTGCATCCATCCCTGGCTCCGGTCAGGCCCGCCGAGCCGTGCCTTCCCTCCGCCAGGGATGGACAACCAGCGTCAGTCGTATCAACATTAACCAACCTTCCAGACCGACCCTGAACCCGGATCGAAAAGGTGGAGCCGCTCAG
>CAITBM010000084.1 GCA_903890485.1 uncultured Opitutaceae bacterium
GGCGCAGCCCCCGGCGACGCCCTGGTGATCGACATCCTCGACTTCAAGCACGAGGGATGGGCCTGGACCAGCGTCACGCCCGGCATGGGCGTCCTGGGCGACGAGTTCACCGAACCCTATCTCCACATCTGGAAGCTGGAGGAGGGCTTCACCCGGAGCATCCCCGGGACGACCGTGGACCTCCACCCGTTTTGCGGCATCATCGGCGTCCAAAGGGCCGAGCACGGCGAATTCAGGACGCGCCCGCCCGGGGCGTTCGGGGGGAACATGGACGTCCGGCACCTGGGTGCGGGAGCCCGCCTCTGGCTTCCGGTCTTTGCGGCGGGTGCCGGCCTTTGCGCCGGCGACGCCCACGCAGCCCAGGGCGACGGCGAGGTCTCGATCAACGGAATGGAGGCCCCGATGACTGTCACGCTGCGCGTGGGTCTGTCCAAGGGGGGCGCGGCCCAGGGGCCGTATGCCGTGGTCCCGCCGGCGCTGGTGCCCACCCGGTACTCCTCAAAACCCTTCCATGTCTTCATCGAGTCGGATGAGGACCCGCGCGAGGCCGCGCGAAGGGTGGTGAGGCGGGCCGTCGAGTTCGTCCGGGGGCGCCTCGGTCTCTCCCGCGAGCTCTCGCTCATCCTCTGCATCGTTGTCCTGGACCTCAAGGTGAGCCAGATGGTGAACGGCCCGATCACCACGATCTCGGGCTACCTCCCCGAGGCCATTTTCGATTGAGCGAACCCTCAAAGCTGTCAGCACTGGTCCATGGATCCCATTGAGGCGAAGCTTGCTGAACTCGGCCTTGCCCTGCCCGGCGCCCCGGTCCCGTCGGCCAGCTACCTGCCCTACCGCATGAACGGCACGACGCTTGTCCTTGCCGGGGTCATCAGCTCGCGGGACGGAGTGACGACCCACGCGGGCCAGGTCGGCCGGGAACAGACCGTCGACTCCGCCTTCCAGGCCGCGCAGGTCTGCGCGTTGAACACACTGGCCTCGATCAAGGCCGCTCTCGGCCGGCTCGACCGGGTCCGCGAGTTCATCTACGTGGCCGGCTATGTGAACGCCGTCTCGGGGTTCGACCAGAGCCCCCAGGTCATCAACGGCGCAAGCGACCTCTTCGTCTCCCTTTACGGGGAGCGCGGTCGCCATGCCCGGGCCGCTATCGCCGTCGCTGGCCTCCCGCGGAACGCGACGGTCGAGATCCAGGTGACCGTCACCTTCGACTAAGGCGGATTTGCAAAATCGGTGGGTTTTCGACCCCCCGACCCAGGCCCCATCCGCCGTTAGCCGGACACTCCACCGCCAACCTCGCGGTTAACGGGATGCCTTGAACCCTGGCAGCCGGCTTTGGTCTGGCCAGAGTACGGCCACCTTGCCAGCCTGCTCCCGCTTCATGCCCGACAACACCCACGCCGGTTCATCTCATGGGGCAGTCTTCCTCAGCTATGCCTCCCAGGACGCCGAGGCAGCGAAGCGGATCTGTGAGGCCCTACGGTCGGCGGGTGTCGAGGTCTGGTTCGACCAGAGCGAGCTTCGCGGTGGGGACGCCTGGGACCAGAGCATCCGCAAGCAGATCAAGAACTGCGCCCTGTTCATGCCGATCATCTCGGAGCACACCCAGACACGGCTCGAAGGCTATTTTCGACTGGAGTGGAAGCTCGCTGAGGACCGCTCGCATCTGATGGCCAGGGGCAAGGCGTTCATCGTTCCTGTGACGGTGGATGGCACCGGCGATCACGACGCGCAGGTGCCGGATTCCTTCCTGGCCGTTCAATGGACCAAGTTGCCCGGCGGTGAGACTCCCCCGGCCTTTGGCGAACGGTTGAAGAAACTCCTTGGCAGCCCCTTGGACGAGGCCTCGCGCCGGAACACGGCGGAGAATACCCCCGTGGCGCCTCATCGGGCCAAGAAATCGCCCCTGTGGGCAGGCGCTTCCGGTGTCCTCGCAGTCGTGATGGTTGCGATAGCCCTTTGGCATCCTTGGAGCCGCACCAAGGCGCCGGATTCGGCGAGGCAATCGGCTGGCCGCAATCCCGAGGTCGTTGACCTCGTATCGCGCGCGTCAGCGATGACACAGACCTCGCCCACGTTTGACGATCCGTCAAAGGAGGCGTTCGAGGCTGCGGGCAAGCTCCTGGAACAGGCAAAGTCCATCGATCCTACGGATGGAGAAGTCTGGGCCATCGAGGCCATGAATGACATCCATTTTCTGAGGATGTCCTACGATCGGTCGCCGGCACGCAGGCAACGCGCAGCAGTCGAAGCCGCACGAGCGGCCGAATTGAGCCCCGATTCTCATGTGACAAGGCTTGCGCAAGTTCAGGTGCTGGTTTGGGTCGTAGGAACTGACGGCTCCTTTAAGGAAGCAGAGGACATCGCGCGGAGGCTGGCGCTGGAAACGCCCCATGACCAGGAGACCCTTGTCACGCTGGGTGAATCCATTGCGAGTCAAGGTCGAACCAAGGAGGCGGCCGAGTTCTATTCGCGGGAAAAGATGCCGTTCATGGCTTCCGTTTGGTACAATCTTGGCGGGTATCCGAAGGAATCACTCGAAGCCATAGACCAGGCGCTGGCGCTCAAGCGCTCCAACAAGTGCCTTTGTCAAAGGGTAACCGTTCTGGACACACTCGAGGACGCAAATGCGGTCCGGCAGGCTGCGGACCAGGTTCCTCAATCTGCGTACACGGACGAAAAATGCGCGATGCAGCTCATGTTCGCTTACCTGAAATATGGTCGTTTTGATAAGGTGGTGGAAATTGCCCGGTCATATCCCGGGGATTGGGTGTCCGGTTGGCAGGGCAACAACGTCGCACCCAAGGCATTAATTGTCGGGCAGGCGCTCATGTCCTCAGGCCGTTCGGATGCAGCAAAGCAGCAATTTGCATTGGCTCTCCAACACGTGGAGCAAAGGCTCAGGGACGATCCAAACAGCCCGGCCATCTATTGTAAGGCGGTAATCTTCGCCTCTCTAGGGCAGCGAGAGGAGGCCGAACACAGTCTCGACCTATATCGCCAGCTGCATGAGCAGGGGGGCGCCAACATCACAATGTTCGATCCCTACGTGCTGCTTCGAGTCGGCAGAAGCGAAGAGGTCTTGAAATGGCTTGGGGAGAAGCTCCCGCTAAAGGATGGAGACGCACGCTGGCTGCACAGCGAGGCAAGGTTCGATGTGGATTACGCTCCCCTGCGAGGTGATCCACGCTTCGAGAAGCTGCTTCGCGATACCCTGCCGCCGGGTGCCACGCCATTCGACGAGCCGAAACGTGAACACCTAAAATGAAATCGAAAATTGTCCTACTTCTGGCTCTGGCTGGCATTCTGAACCTCCCAGTCATGCTTGGCGCTGAAAGCGTGCCCAATGGCTCAGGTGGAACTGAAAAGGGAGATGCCCAGGGCTTCCGGTCCGGCCAGAAAACGGTGAAACCTGAGAGCGTGGGTATTTCCACGATACGGCTCCAAAAGGTCGATGAAATGATCAATCGCCACATTGCCGCCAAAGATGTCGCCGGGGCGATTGTGGTAGTGGCTCGCCGAGGGCAAGTGGCCTACTTCCAAACCTTCGGCCAGATGGATATCGAATCCCGCAAGCCGATGGCGCGTGACGCTATTTTTCGGCTCGCTTCAATGACCAAGCCAATCATTGGCGTCGCGATTATGATGCTGGTCGAGGAGGGAAAGGTTCACGTCGATGACCCGGTTTCATGGTTCATTCCCCAGTTCAAGTCGCTGAATGTCGCCGTGCCAAATTTGTCGGCACCCGCGTTCGTTCCCACCGCCGGGCAACCGGCTCCCGGAGCAATTTCCTACACCACGGTTCCTGCCATTCGCGAAATCACCATCCGCGACTTGCTGAC
>CAITBM010000085.1 GCA_903890485.1 uncultured Opitutaceae bacterium
ACCTGGGGGTCCAGGTCCTCGGGTTCGGCCCCGTTTCCCAGGAGCAGAGTCTGGGACCTCACCGCGGAGGCCACGGGCGTCTCCCTCTTTGCCTCAGCGGTGCACGTGAGGAGCCCAAGCCCGAGGGCGAGCACCGCAAGGCGGGATGGTAAACCTTTGGCCATGGCGGTGCCTAGGGCCGGCAACGTCCGCCTGCTCGCGAGGCGGGGGTGCCCGGCTTCTGTCCCTGCGATCTGTGGTGCCGCGACATGGCCCGAAGAATCTGGGCAAGAATTTGCACGGGCAAGGGAGAATTCATGAGGGGAATTGCCCATCCCGGTCTTGGGGCGGCGTTTAGGGCCCGGACGTGAGGAGGGGTCCCAGGACCTTCCACACCCCGTCGGCCACGATCGACGCCCCGGCGGCATTGGGGTGGATCCCGTCCGCCTGGTTTAACGCGGGGTTCTCCGCCACGCCGTCCAGGAGAAAGGGAACCAGGGCGATCTGGTTCTTCTTGGCGAGAGAGGGGAAGAGCTCGCGGAAGGCGTCGGCGTAGTCGGCGCCCAGGTTGGGGGGCATTCGCATCCCGGCCAGGACGATGCGGGCCCCCGGGCACGTCGACCTCACCCGGTCGATGATCGCCTGGAGGCTCTCCCGCGTGGCCTCAGTCGGCGTCCCGCGGAGGCCGTCGTTGGCCCCGAGCTCAAGGAAGAAGATGTCGGGCTTCTGGGTGAGGACCCAGTCGACCCTCCTGAGGCCCCCGGCGCTCGTTTCCCCGCTCAGGCCCGCGTTCACGACCCGCCAGGCCAGGTGCAGGGATTCGATCCTCTGACCGATCCGGGCGGGATAGGACTGGGTGTCAGGGTCGGCCAGACCGTAGCCGGCCGTCAGGCTGTCGCCAAAGAACACGATCCTGTGCTCCGGGGCGTCCGCCGCCCTGAGGCCCCCGGCCACGAGGCCGAGGAGGCCGAGCACGAGGGCGGCGCGGCGCCCGAATGCGCCTGCCTTGTCCCTGGACTTTGCCGGTGTGCTCATTGTCTGGATTCCGAGATGATCCATCCTCTGACAGCGTTCCAGAGTAATCGGGGGCATGGACCCCGATATCCGGATCCCGTTTGCGCTCGCGCCGGCACCGGTGTTGCTTGGACGCCATGCCAGAAACAGCCATGCTCCGGGTGACCCGGCTCACCAAGACCTACCCCACCGCGGCCGGCCCCCTCACGGTCCTCCACGAGGCGAGCTTCGAGCTGGGGGCGGGAGCCAGCATGGCGATCGTGGGGCCGAGCGGCAGCGGAAAGACGACGCTCCTTGGCCTGTGCGCGGGCCTGGACCGCGCGACCGGCGGCTCTGTCGAGCTCGCCGGCGAGCGCCTCGACCTGCTCGACGAGGACGCGCGCGCGCGGGTGCGCAACGCGAGCGTCGGCTTCGTCTTCCAGAACTTCCAGCTGATCCCGACCCTGACCGCGCTTGAGAACGTGCTGGTGCCCCTTGAACTCCGGGGGGAGCGCGGGTGCGAACCGGAGGGCAGGGCGCTCCTGGAGCGCGTGGGGCTTGCCGCGCGCTCCGACCACTACCCGGTCCAGCTCTCGGGGGGGGAGCAGCAGCGCGTGGCGCTCGCCCGCGCATTCATCAACTCCCCGAAGATCCTGTTCTGCGACGAGCCGACCGGCAACCTGGACGGCGACACCTCGGATTCCATGGTGGAGCTCATCTTCGGTCTCAACCGGGAGCGCGGTACGACGCTCGTCCTGGTGACGCACAACTTCGAACTCGCCGGGCGCTGCCAGAGGATCCTTCGCCTGAGGGGCGGCACCGTGACCTCGGACGAGCGCACGGTCCCGGCTGGCTGAGGCTCCCGGCATGCGCTTCATCCTCCTCATGGCCTGGCGCGACTCCCGCGCTTCCCGCCGCCGGCTGGCCCTCTATTCCCTCTCCGTGGTGCTCGGGATCGCGGCGCTCGTCTCGATCGGCTCGTTCAGCGCGAACGTCCGCCAGGCGATCGACCTCGAGGCGAAGGGCCTCCTTGGGGCGGACCTCTTTGTCACGGCGCCCGCCCCGCTCGCCGCGCCCGTGGTCAGTTACCTGCAGGGGCTCGGCGGCGGCGTCTCGCGGGAGGAGACCTTTTCCTCCATGCTCGCCATTCCCGCGCTCACCCGGGTGAGGCTTGTCCAGGTCCACGCGATCGAGGGGGAATTCCCCTACTACGGGACTTTTCAGACGGAGCCGGCCAACGGCCCGGAGAGCCTTCGTTCCGCCGATCCCCAGGTTGTGCTCGAGCCGACGCTGCTCGCGCAGTACGGACTCCGGGTAGGCGACAAGGTGAAGCTCGGCAAGACGCTCTTCACGGTGGCCGCCGCGCTCAAGAAGGTACCCGGGGAGTCTCCCGGGGTCGCCATGATGGCGCCGCGGGCCTACATCGGGATGGGCGCCCTGGCGGGCACCGGGCTCTCCGGGCCGGAGGCGCTCGCCCGGTACCGGGCGATGGTGAGGCTCCCCGCCGGAAGCGACGCCGACCTTGTCGTGCGCGAGATGAAGGAGCGCTTCCCCGGGTACCGCCTCTCGTTTGAGACCGTCGGCGAGCGCAAGCGCAACCTGGGCCAGGCCGTCTCCCGCCTGGACGGGTTCCTTAGCCTGGTCGGGTTCGTGGCCCTCATCCTCGGGGGCATCGGGGTCGCGAGTTCCCTGCACGCCTACATCCGGGGAAAGATCGCCACGGTGGCGGTGCTCCGTTGCCTGGGCGCGAGCGCGCGCGAAAGTTTTTCCGTCTACCTGCTTCAGGGGCTTGCCCTGGGTGTCGCCGGTGCCCTCTCGGGGGGCGCCCTGGGTGTCGCCGTCCAGAGGGCGCTCCCGGTCCTCTTCAAGGGCCTCCTCCCGATCGACGTCGACTTCTTCCTTTCGTGGCCGGCCCTCCTGCGGGGAATGGGGGCCGGAGTCGTGATCTGCCTGCTCTTCTCGCTTCTCCCGCTCCTCTCCGTGCGGAGGATCCCGCCCCTGGCGGCCCTGCGCTCGGCCGTTGCCGACCGGGCGGCGAGCGCACCCGATCCGTGGAGGGTAGCCATCGCGGTCCTGATCGCCGTCTGCGTCGCCGGCTTCGCGGTCTGGCAGACGGGCTCGGTGGCCGTGGGACTCGGATTTGCCGGCATGCTCGGCCTCGGGTTCCTCTCGCTCGCGGGGCTCGGCTATGCGGTCTCCTGGGCGGCCAGGCGATTCGTGCCGAAGCGCCTCCCCTATGTCGTGCGCCAGGGATTCGAGAACCTCCACAGGCCGAACAACCGGACTGTCCTCCTGC
>CAITBM010000086.1 GCA_903890485.1 uncultured Opitutaceae bacterium
AGGCGACCGGCCCCGCAGCCGAAATCCAAGGCCGAGACCCTGCGGAACCCCGGGCAGAGCGCCTCGAGGCGCTCCATGTCGCGCCCGACCTCAAGGACCCCGGTCTTGAAGAACTCCTCGATCGCCCACTTGTTGCCCTGCTTCCCCGGGTCGGTGAGGACCGCAAAAAAGGGGTCCACCTTCGCCAACCCGTCCCAGTGTCGTCGTACTTGCCAAAGCTTCATGGGGTCGGAGTCCTTCGGGAGATACGCCTCATCCGGGGAGCTAGCGCCGCCCCTTGATGTCGATTTCAAGTCCCCTAATGCTGAAGGTGAGCTTTCGGCGGTCGTTGTTGCCCGGGTAGGCCGCGGGCTTGTCGCTCTGAAAATAAAGCACCGTGTCCCCCGGCTCGAGGACAAGGTCGGATATCAGGGCCGACTCGGTGTCCGACGGGTCAAGCTGCTCGCTCCAGATGACCTTGCCCCCGAGCTTCACGATCGCCTGGCGTCGGTCGGCCGCGTGCAACCTGAAGCGGATATCCGCTATGATCGGGAACGGCTGGGGATTGTGGAGTGCGATCGAGCAGTCGCCCAGGCTCCACCTCCAGAATTCCCAGCGCGACCTCTCCGGGCCCCACCAATTGCGCTCGCCGTAGACGGCCTCGACCACGTGGCCATCCTTCGCGTTGATGCGCAGCTGCCGCGGGCCCTCGACGCTGTAGCTTTCCCGGCCCGGGGGCCGCAGAAGCTCGGTCGAGCCGAGGACGCCCAGATTGCCCACGATCAGGAGGAGCGGCCAAAAACCCTTGCGCGGGACAAGGATGTTGAAGGCCAGGGTCATCGGCAAGAGCACGCGGGCCGCCGCGCAGGGGTAGCGCTCCCAGACCGCGTCCCCGAGAAAGACCATGAGCACCGCGTAGGTGGCGCCCACCCTCCACCAGGGATCGCGCCAGCGGATCCGAAAAACAAAGAAGCAAAACTGCGCAACAAGGCCCACGAGGACCAGCAGGTCGAACTTGGCCACCGAAGGATAGGGATACCGCTCGGCGAGGAAGCTCGAAAGGGCATCCTGGAGCTTGTGGGCGAGCCCCACAAAAGGTCGCGCGAAATTCCGGTCCCCGATGTCATCGCCCCGGCCGAGCCAGAGCCTGAGCACCACGATCCAGACGACCAGGGGCAGGACGACGGCCAGGCCCCTGGCCAGCGCCGGGCCCCAGGTCCTGGGATCCTTCAAGTCGGGAGGCCTCAGCGCCACCCCGCATAGGACGCTCGTGTCCTTGCCCAGCCCCGAGAGCCCGAGCACGAGCGCGCCGGCCCAGGGGCGCTCGGACTCGATGAGCGCCATTCCGACGACCGTGAGGACAAGGCTCGGACCGTCCAGGAGCGCCCCCCAGATGCTGAAGACGAGCCCGAAGGAGAACAGCACGGCTCCCCACCGGACCCAATTGCCCCACTCGGTGGGCGGGAACCACCTCAGGAGCAGCGCCGCAAGGATGAACCAGCACACGATGTTCTGCACGGCGTAGGCGTTCATCACCCGCCCCGGATTGCCGCCGCCGATTGCCCAGGCGGTCAGCAGGAAGAGGATGCGCCGGGCGCGGTAGGGAAGGCTGTCGACCGCGTCCCTGAGGACCTTGTCCCCAAGGTGGGGATGCATGGCTATCTGGGCGTAGAACTGGGAATCGTACCCGGGGGAGTTCGGCGCCTCGTAGTGGCCGACCGCCTTCAACTCGGGCACGTAGCGGCTGTGCTCCATGCTTCCGAACTCGATCAGGTAGGTGAATCCCTGCCCGGGAAGGTAGAAAAACGCCATGCTCCAGACAAAGAGCGCGACGAGCGACCCGTACGCGAGCCATCGAAGCGTATCGGGCCGCCCCTGGAGAAATGATTTGAGTCCGGGCACTAAAAGGGGACAAACCACTCTCCCCGCCGTTGCAAAGCAAGTATGGATTTTCCCGACTCAAAGCCCCCCCTCGCGCCCCCACTCCGGTGGAAGGGGACGATCGGGGCGATCCTCGCGCTCCTGTGCTACGCCGCCATGATCGGCCACTACATCGGGGCGGTGGCCGGCAGCTCGGACACTTCGGGCTACATGAACCACGCCAGGCTCCTAGCCTGGCATTACGTCCATATCCCGGCCCGCACGATTCCGGGCCTTCCCTTGGACGCCGCCACGGCACCCCTCTACACCCCGCTCGGCTTTAAGCCGGCGTGGAACGGGGACGGACTGGTCCCCACCTACCCCACCGGATTGCCCGTCCTCATCCTCGCCGCCAAGTACCTGGTCGGCTGGCACCAGGCAGGGAACCTGACGATCCTCCTCCATGCGCTGGCGGGGATCGTGGCGACGTACCTGCTGGGCACGAGGGTTGGCCTCGGGCGCCCGTGGGCGCTGGCGGGGGCCGCGATCATCGCCCTTAGCCCCCTGTACCTCTTCATGTCGATGCAGGCGATGAGTGACGTTCCCTCCCTCGCCTGGACCACGTTCGCGGTGCTCCTGGCAATGAAAGGCCGCGAGCGCCCCCTCTGGGCGCTTTCCGCCGGCGCGGCCCTCGCGGTGGACGTCCTGCTTAGGCCCACCAACCTCATCGCCGTGGTGCCGGTCGCCATTGCCCTCGGTGCCTCGCCTCGAGCCTGGATCCCCTTCCTCCTAGGGGGCCTGCCTGGCGCCGTGTTCTTCTTTGCCCACAGCCTGGTCGCCTATGGCAAGCTGATCACCACCGGCTACGGGGACACCACCTTTGCGTTCGCCGCGCACTACATCCCGGGCACGCTCCTGCACTACGCCCTCTGGCTGCCGATCCTGCTGACGCCGGTCGTGATCCTTAACTTCGCGCTGCCGTGGGTCGGCGCAATCCAGGTGCGCCACCGCTGGCTCCTCGGGGCGTGGATCGGGGTCTTTGGTGCCTTCTACTGCACGTACGTTTTCACCCACCAGACGTGGTGGTACCTGCGGTTCCTGCTTCCGGCGGCCCCCGCGATGGTGGTCGGGGGCCTCCTGGTGGCCCGCCAAGCGGGCAGCCGTTTGCCCGCTTGGGCCGACCCGGCCCGCTCCGCAGCGCTCGCCCTTGCGCTGTGCGTATCGGTGCTCGGCCTCGGGATCAGGAAGCTGCACCCCTTCGTGGTCGGCAAGGAGGAGCTCCGCTACGGCCACCTGGCCGAGTGGATGGAGCGAAACGTACCCCATGACGCCGTGTGCCTCTCTATGCAGACAAGCGGGGCCCTGGTCTACTACACCCAGTTCACATTCCTCAGGTGGGACGCCCTCAACGAGGGCAACCAGGGAAAGGTCGAGTCGGCGGTCCGAAGCTCGGGCCGGCCGCTGTATGCCGTTCTCTTCCCCTCCGAGGCCGCCGTCTCGGCGCGGTTGCCGAAGATGATGCCGGGCCATTGGGCCCAGGTCGGCAACGTGGAGAACGTGACTGTCTGGAAGCGCGACTCCGTGCCCGTCAAACCCTGACCCCCCATGCCGCGCCCCCCTTCTTCTCGACCTGAGCCACACGAGCCACACCCGGGCCCGCACGGGCGTCCAGCGGGTGTGCCGCTCCCTGCGGGTCGCCCTCGGAGAGAAGGCCGTGGCGGTGTGCTTTGACCCCTACGAGAATTCCTGGCGCCCCCTGGGATCGGTTGAGGAGCACAATCTCGCCTCAGTGGCACCGGCAAAGGGCCGCGGAGCGCGTTGGTCCCTGGCCGCGAGCCTCAGGGGCCGCCTTCGGCGCCTCAGAAAAACGGCCGACCCCCTGGACGGCCTGCCCTCGTTGGCGCCGGGCGCGCCCCAGGGGATCCTCGTCCCGGAGATCTTCTCGCCCGCCGTGGCCCGGGCGCTGCCCCGCCTCTTCGCCGGCTCCCCCGGACCCCGGGTCGCCCTTTTCCACGACGCCATCGCGCTCCAGTTCCCCGAGTTCACGCCGCGCTCCACGGTCGCACGGTTCCCCGGTTACCTTCAGGAACTCCTTCAGTTTGACGGGATCGCCGCGGTCTCCGAGGCCTCGCGCGACGCACTGGTGGGATATTGGAAATGGCTCGGACTATCCCGCACGCCGCCCGTTGTCGCCCTTCCGCTCGGCCTGGACCCGGCCCCCCCCGCCTCGGCACCCAGCCCCCCCAGCCCCGTCACCGTTCTCTCGGTCGGGAGCCTGGAGGGCCGAAAGAACCACTTGGCGCTCCTCGCCGCATGCGAGGCCCTCTGGGCCCGGGGCCTTGAGTTTCAGCTGCACCTGGTCGGACTCGCCCACCCGGAGACCGGTGCCAGGGCCCTCAAGGAGATCGCGGCGCTCAAGTCCCGCGGCCGGCCCCTGCGCTACGACGGAGCCGTCGACGAACCCGGATTGGAGGCCGCCTACCTGGAGGCCGCATTCACGGTCTATCCCTCGATCACGGAGGGTTTTGGTCTGCCGGTGGCCGAGAGCCTGGCGCGGGGAAGGCCCTGCCTGTGCCGGATGAGCGGCGCCCTGGGCGAGATCGCCCGCGGGGGCGGGTGCGTCGATTTGGGTTCCGCTACGTCCGCGGAGATCGCCTCCGCGATCGAGGGTCTCCTTTCCTCGCCGTCCCGCCTCACCGAGCTTCAGGAGGCCGCCCGGCGGCGCAATTTCAAGGGCTGGCCCGCCTATGCGGCCGAGCTCCTCGAGTGGATGAAGGGCCTTCCCGG
>CAITBM010000087.1 GCA_903890485.1 uncultured Opitutaceae bacterium
CTGTAGCGTTTACCTTTCATGGTCTGGGTCCTTTATGTTGGCCCAGACCGACTCTTCAAGCGGCTCGAAGCGGCGGGATCACGTCAAGCGGCCGCAGCGCAGCCCAGGGGAAAGACTGCCTTTTTAAAGGTCATCATGGGGAAGGGTGCCGGAAAAGCTCCCATCTTTCAAGACAGGTGCGGTGTCAAAAGGAGCCAAAAAACCGCGAAAAACTAGGCCCGGCCCGAGCGGCAGATCTCTGCAATCGCGGCGGCGTAGGCCTCTGCCCCAGCCACAAGCCAGCGCTCGCCTTTTTCGGCCGTGGCCGAGGGCGCATCTCCCATGGTCCCCGACACGGAGACATCGCGGGAGGTCCAGGCCACCAGAGCGGCGGCATTCACCGGCTTCACCTCGCTGGGATCCTCAACTCTGGCGGGGTACTCGCAGACCGCCTTTGAGAGGTCCACGTGCGCCCTGGCGACGGCAAGCATCCACGACGTTTCAACCTCGCCTGCGTGGATTCCAAATCGGGATTCCTGGTCGGAGAGGCCCGATGGCGGAAGCGAGGGAAGGAGAGCCGCCCTCATCCCAAAGAGGGTGCGGATCTCCCGAAGGGTGGGGATCACCACGGGAATGTTGCCCCCATGGGTGTTGATCACGGCTAGGGAGCGGAAACCCCAGGCGTGCACCTGCCTTGCCACGGTGAGAATCTGGGACCTCAGGGTGTCTCGGGAGAGGATCAGCGTCCCCGGGAAGCCGGTGTGCTCATTGCTCTTGCCGATCGTTATCGGGGGGGCCACGTAGCACGAGGCCCCTTGGGGAAGCCGGGAAAGGGCGAGCGAGAGCCAGGCCTGCCCCATCGCGGCGTCGACGGCGACGGGCAGGTGGGGCCCGTGCTGTTCGATGGCCCCGGTCGCAAGGATGACCGGAGCCCAGCCCTTGTCGGGCAGCCGGGAGATCTGGCCGGAGGTCATTGCCGGAAGATACCGGCTGCGGTAGGAGGGGAAGTTCATACCGGCGTGATCTTGGCCGTGAGCGGCGCACGGCCGTGGATTTCCGAAAGGAGCTTTGCAAGCCGGCTCGAGGCGGCGGCGAGAATCTCGGCTCCTTCGGACTGAGCCTGTGCGAGGGGCACGGGAACCCCGCCGAGGGGATCCACCGGCTCCACTCCCCAGGCGTTTTTCGCACCCGGTGCCACGTCGGTCGCGGCCTCGGGCCCAACCCCGTAGAGCGCCGTCAAAAGCGTCTGGACTCGCCTCCTGCTCCGGCTGCGCTGCGGGTGGAAATCGAGCTCGAGGGCGCTCAGGTGCACCACGAACACATGAAGGCCCTTGGACACCCTCAGGTCCCTCGCGGCCGCGGAGCAGAGCTCCTCGTTCCACGGGCTCGCGTTAAGCAGAACGAGTTTCCTGAAACCTGATGCGGCGACGGAAGCGGCCACGTCCGCGATTGCCGCGTGGGCGGCCGGCTGGTCGACGGCGAATGCGCAGGAGGCGTCGGCCCCGAAAACAAAGCGAAGCGGTGGAAGCACGACCGGTCTCTGTCCGGCCTGGACTAGCCCAATGGCGGCTTTCAGGACTCCGAGAAGCGCTGTTTCCTCGGCGTCCAGCGGATGGCCAAGGCCCCAGTCCGCCATTCCCGCCAAGGGCGCGACAACGACGCGGGACTCCCTGTCGGCCATGGACTCGAACTTTGGCCAGCTCAGCCAGGGCCAGAACGTCTCGTCGTCCGCGACGCAGAGGGATACCGATGTGGGAGCAGCCCCCGGGGCATTCATCGGCGGATTATTTGACGGCGAGCACCTCGATCTCGACGCAGCACCCCTCCTTGGCCAGTCCCTTGATTTCCAGGAGCGTGCTCACGGGCTTGGTGTCGGCGAAGTATCGGTTCCGGATGGGCGAAAATTTCTCAAAGTCGGGCATGTGGGTGAGGAAGGTCTGGACCCGCACCACGTCGGCAAAACCCATGCCCCCGGCCCTGAGGATAGAGCCGATCAATTCGAAGACATATTCAGTCTGCGCCGCCGCGTCATTCGGGGCGACCACGTTGCCCGAAGGATCCACGGCGAGTTGGCCGGTGACGTAGAGGGTGCTCACACCCGCATGCTCTACGAGGAGACCCGGGCTGTAGGCGCCCCGGGGCGCCGGGTGGCCTGCCGGGTATATGAGGGTCTTTTTCATAGGTGGCCGTTGGTTTTCAGCTGATTAGGTTTGGAGGACAATGTCCGCCCGACGTCGCCCCCTTGGGCCCGGGAAGGGTTTCGATTTTCCCGAGGAGGAACGTGAAGGCGGCGGCACCGACTAGCAGGATGCACGCCGCAACCAGGAAGGCCCCGGTGAAGGACTGGGTTTTCTTCACGATAAGTCCCGTGGCAATCGGGGCGGCTATCCCCATCACGTTCACGGCAAAATTCATGATCCCCCCGACGGCACCGACGCCGCCCTTTGGGCCGATCAGGGATGGGATGGACCATCCGACAGGGGCTGCGGCCGCAAGACCGCCCAGGGAGATAGAGATCCAAAAGGTCGCCCAAATCGGGTCGGTGGTTCGGGTCGCGCCCACGATCGCCAGTCCGAAGAGCATTCCACTGACGAGCACCGTTTTTCTGACCCGGGTCTCGTCCACGCCCCTGGCGATCAGGGTGTCGATCAGCCAGCCGCCCACGACCAGATCGGTGAGCGTGGCGAAAGCCCACGGGGTGGCGGTGTATCCGGAGGACCTGAGCAGGGTCATTCCGTGGGTACTCACCAGGTATTCGGGCAGCCAGGTTAGGAAAAGGTAGAAAGAGTACCCGTAGGCCCCGAAGCCGATGGCCAGGCCCCAGATCTTCGGCTGCCTGAGCAGATAGGCCAGCATCTCCAGGGTGCCTGAGTCGGACTGGCCCTCGGGTACGCTTCCCCCGGAGCGGATGAAAGCGAGCTCCTCGGGCGACAGCGAGCGGTCCGCGCTCGGATCGCGGTAAAGGACGTAGAAGGCCACGAAATAGGCGAAGCTGATGGCCGAGGTGATGCCGAATCCCCAGCGCCAGCCGAACTCCGTGACGACAAACGCGACCAGTGGCACCCCGATGACGTTGGAGAATTTGGCCGAAGCGTCAAAGATTGCCGTGGCCCGTGCGCGTTCGGTCCTCGGGAACCAGAGCCCGGTTGCCCTGGAGACGGCCGGGAAGCTCGGGGCCTCGGCCACCCCGAGAACGATGCGCGCCGCCAGGATCCCCCCGAACCCCCCGGCGAAGGCCGTCGCCAGCGAGGCGAGCGACCAAAGGAAGGATCCCCAACGGCCGATGCGCGTGACGCCCATCCGGTCGACAACGAAGCCCACGGGTACCTGGAGGAGGGCGTAGCACCAAAGGAAGGAGCTGAAGAGAATGCCAAGCTCGGCGGGACCCAGGCCGAGCTCCCGGGTGAGCTGGGGCGCGGCCGCCGACAGTCCCACCCGATCCAAGAAGCTTACCAGGACCCCGGAGCCCAGGAGCATGCCCACGGCCCAGCGGCGTCGCGGAACAGGGGGGCGGGGAGCTTGGGGCATGCGCGGGCAAGCCCATCGGCGGCGGCCGCATTTTGCAAAGGTTGTATTCGGGGTTATGCCTTGGGGACGGGGGACGGATCCGCGCTAGGAATCGGCAAATCGAGGCTCGCATGGGGCCTCCCCGGCAGGCAATTTTATTGGGGATGTCGCTGGTATACATAAGTTTGGCGATCGTCGCGCTTTGGATCAATCTCCTCGGCCTGGGATTGGCCGCCCGGCGATGGATAGGCGACTACGCGATCGCCCGCCTTGCCGGCATCCTGGCGGTCTGCCTTGTCGGGTTCTTTGCCGAACATTTCGTTGGATTTGGACCCCGCCCGATGCTGCTTCCGTTCACGACGCTCGCCTCCTTGGTCCTCATTTGGAGGAACCGGTCCTATGTTAAGGCCAATGAGGAGTACGAGGCCCTCTTCATGGTGGGCTTCGCCTATTGCATGGCATGGCGCTACGCGTTTCCGGACATCGACTACAGCGAGGACAAGATGCCCAACTACGGTTTCATCGTGACCTACATGCGGGGCACGCGTCTTCCCCCGCCCGACCTCTGGCTCTCGAATTTCCCGGCGAACTGTTACTACAGCTTCCAGCATTACGCGGCGGCGCTCATGGGACGTGTCCTCTGCATCGGGCCCGGGATCAGCTATCACCTGGCCTTTTGCACGATGGTCGGACTCTTCACGCTCCTGGCCGGAAGCTGCGTCTTGAGACTGTGCCGTTGGCCCATCGGGCGCTGGCTCGTCGTGGTGTCGCTCCTCGTCGGTGGGAGCGGGGTTGCTGCCACGGCCCACTTCCTTATACGGGATCCCTACCCGGTCGACCAGGTGCGCTTCCTCGGCGGCGCCATTGTCCACGACGATCTGACGCCGCTGGGCCACCGTGTCTCGGGGTGGATGGCGACGCCGGGACACGACGCCCTGGATCTTCCCATGGAGCCGCTCAGCTATTTCCTGACGAAGGGAGATTTCCATCCGCCCCTTTCCGGGTTCCTTTTGCTAGCGTTTGCAGCGGCGCTGATCGTGGCTCAGGAGGCCGGCCCGACGGGCCGGGAGCGTGCGGTCTATCACGCGCTCCTCGCTGCGACGCTGCCCGTGGCCTTCATTTCAAACACGTGGATTGTCCCGCTCCAGCTGCTGCTGGTGGGGGGGTGGTTCGTCAGTCGACTCATCCAGGGCGACCGGGGTTGGTTTCTTCCCGCCTTGGCTGGCTGCGTGGTCACGACAGCGCTGGAATACCCGTTCCTGATCGACTTCACCCAGCAGGCGATCGGAGACAACGCGGCGATCCGCCTAACGGGACCGGGCGACCACACGCCGTTCCTGGGATGGCTCATCACCTTTTGGCCGGTCGTGGGAATCATGCTGCTGGCGCTCCTGGAGAAGGAGCGCCGCCCCTTGGCCCTTTTCTTCGTGGCGATATGGACGGTCGCGTTGGTCTGCTCCGAATTCTTCTATAACCACGACATCTACGGGGGCACCTGGGCGCGGTTCAACTCGACCCTCAAGTGGTGGCAGTGGATCTACGCCGCCGTCATCATCACGTCGGGGGCCATGAACCTGGGCTCCCGCTCCCGGTTGGTCCGCTACGGGACGCTGCTCATGCTCGTTCCGTGCCTGTCCTTTGCCTACGACCTCGGGCGTCAGTATGTGGAGGTGAAGAAGGACTCCCGGGGCCAGTTCTCCGGGGCGGCCTGGATTGAGAAGGACATAGTGATCAACAACATGATCATGGACCTGTCGTCCCGGCCTGACGGCGTCACGATAGAGAGCGGGCTGGTGATGGCCAACACCGAGTCCCCGGCCGTGACCCTCTTCTCGGGGAAGCAGAGCCTTCTCGGGTGGCCCTGGCTTGAGGTCACCTGGAGGGGCGGCTTCATCGACGTGAACCAGCGGCTGTCGCAGATAAATGAATTCTATTCGGGCACGCTCGACGACCCCCTGGGTTGGCTCCTCCATAACAACGTGCGGTACGTCCTCTGGCTGCCCAAGGACAATGTGGACCACAATTCCCGGTTCCTGCCGATCAGCGAAAAGATCAAGCCGCGCTATTTTTGGCACCATTGCTATGGCAACGACCTGGACTTTGCCATCGGCTACTGGGAGAGGATCGACCGGAGCGTCGGCAAATAGCCGCGCCTGGGTCGCAAGGATGCGTCCGACGTTGTGATTCGGCCCGGGACGTGTAGACTCTGGACATCAAGCCACAACTATGGGTTTAGAATACAAGGATTACTACGCCACCCTTGGGGTTCCCAAGACGGCTACGCCTGAGGAAATCAAGCAGGCGTTCCGCAAGCTTGCGCGCATTCACCATCCCGACGTTGCCAAGAACAAGGTCACCGGAGAGGCGAAATTCAAGGACATCAACGAGGCCTATGAGGTCCTCGGCGATCCCGAGAAACGCCGCCGCTACGACGAACTCGGCGCGAATTGGCAAGACGGTGCCGGAGGGGGCCACGACCCGGGAGTTCGACGCCGCGGAGGCGCGGGCGCCCGTCCGAATGTCGATTTTGAATTCGGGGGCACGGGCTTCAGCGATTTCTTCGAGTCCTTCTTCGGAAGCGGACGGGCGGGTCGCAGCCCCTTTGGCGGCCAGCCCGAGCCCGACGGGGACTATGGCGCCGAGTTCTCCCAGGCAGGGCGCGACGTCGAGGCCGACATCCTGGTCGACCTGGAGGAGGCGCTCAAGGGGTCGAAGCGCAAGGTCACACTGAGGCGCGCGGAGGAGGGCAGGGACACGATGCGCACGGACACCTATAACGTCCGGATACCCGCCGGGGTCCACGAGGGACAGCGGATCCGCCTGGCGGGGCAGGGGGGGCCGGGCTTCGGCGGCGGGCAAACAGGGGATCTCTATCTGAGGGTGAGGCTCGCGCGCCACCCGGACTTCAGTGTCAACGGAAGCGACCTCTACTTCGACTTGGACCTCGCGCCCTGGGAGGCGGTCCTTGGGGTCCAGGTGAAGGTTCCCGCTCTCGACGGGGCCACGTCGCTGAAGGTGCCGCCGCACACGAGTGCCGGGAGCAAGCTCCGGTTGCGCGGCCTGGGCCTTCCAAAAGAGGACGGCAAGCGGGGCGACCTCTACGCCGTGGTCCGGATCGAGGTTCCTACGGTTTCAAGCTTGGAGGAGCGCGAGCTCTGGGAAAAGCTGGCCGCCACCTCGACTTTCAAGCCGCGCAAGGGCGCATAAGGCGCTCAGGCATCGGGCTTCATCGAGAGCTATCGGCCGCTTTAATCCAATCGCGATGGTTTCAAGGGTTCTCATTTTTCGGCATGGAGAGACGGAGTGGTCGAGCTCGGGACGGCACACCGGCCGGACCGACATCGCCCTTTCATCCCAGGGCGAAGCGAACGCGTCGCGGCTCGCCAGCGTCCTGGCGGGGATCCACCTGAGCCGGGTGTTCTCCAGCCCAAGGCGACGGGCGCTCAGGACCTGTGAGTTGGCGGGCCTTGGCGCCGTCCGCGTGGTGGATCCGGACCTCGCCGAATGGGACTATGGGGATTATGAGGGCCTGCTGACGGCTGAGATCGAGCTAAGGCGGCCGGGCTGGAGGCTCTTCAGGGACGGCTGCCCCGGGGGCGAGTCGGCTGCAGACGTTTCCAGCCGCGCCGACCGCGTGATCGCCAGGCTAAGGGCCTTGGACGGGGTGATCGCGGTTTTTTCCCATGGGCATTTTTCGAGGGTTCTGGCTGCCCGTTGGGTGGGCTCCGGCTTGGGCCTCGGCGAGCACCTGCTTCTAGACACGGCTTCCCTGGGCGTCCTCTCATTCGAGCACAATAACCCCGATTCTCCGGTCATCGCCCGGTGGAACCTAGGCTCGTCGGGTGCTCTCTAGGCCGGACCTGCCGCTGTCCTTCCGCCGTCCTTGATCGGGAGGGCGAACTTGTACTCGATGTCCCAAGGGAAAAAGATCCACTTGTTCTGCTTAAATTCCTTCACGTAGGTGTCGACGATCGGCCGGCCCGCGGGCTTGGCGTAGAGCGTGGCAAAATGGGCCTTAGGCAGGAGTTGGCGGACAACCTGCGCCGTTCTGCCGGAGTCAACAAGGTCGTCAATGAGGAGGTACCCTTCGCCGTCTCCGGCCACTCCCTTGAGGATCTTGACGTCCGCGCGGACTTGTTCCGCGCCCCCGGACTCCGATTTCATGTAGCTGGTCACGCAAATCGTGTCGACTAGCCGGATGTCGAGCTCACGGGCCACCAGGGCCGCCGGCACGAGTCCACCGCGGGTGATCGCGATGATACCCTTCCATGAACCTTTGGCGTGGAGTTGCTCGGAGAGGTACCGGGCGTCCCGGTGCAACTCTACCCAGGAGACGATAATTTCGTCCTCATAATTTGAACGAGCCATACGACAGGCTGGGGGATCGGCCACACGCGATCAACTCCGATCGGGAAGAAATCCGAGACAAGGCGTTTTGGCCTAAAAAATGAGGGGATAATCGCTTAGGAGATTACGCGAATTCGATGAGGGCGGGTTACAAGCGCGCCCAGAAGGGGAAGTAAACCCTACCTTCCCCAGAAACCCTCGTGAACCTGCGCGGCTTCGTCCTGAAGCGCGGGCCCCAGGACCTGCACGGGATACTGTCCGCTGGCAAAGACCCTTCTGCACGTCAGTGCTAGAGTGGGGTTCTCGGGATGATCTCCGGTCAGCCTGAGCAGGCGCTCCTCGGAAAGCGCGTAAACGACGCGCCCGATATTGCACCAATAAATGGCCCCTGCGCACATGCAACAGGGTTCCGCGCTCGAGTAGAGCGTGGCGCCGGAAAGCTCCTCTGGCGACTTAAGGCGTGCCGCCCGTGCGGCAGCCACGACCTCCGCGTGTTGCGTCGGGTCCCCGTCGGGCGGCAGCGAATTGTTGCCCGCCTCGGAGATCACACGGCCGTCGGCCCCGACCACCACCGCCGCGAAAGGGTGCTTTCCGCGAGCTCTTGACTCCCGGGCAAGAGTGAAGGTTCGACGCAAGAAAGTGATGTCCGACTGGGTTGGGATTCCGTCGCCCGGGTTTGATCCGTCCTGGGTGATCATTGAGGGAAGTGTGGCCGTATTGGGTTTACTTGCCGGACTCTTGCGAGCCGCGTTTCAGGGTTTTGCAGGTCTTAACCAAAAAGTTCCCGGACTTTGGATTCCCGAAACCCGAATATCGAGTCCAGTTGCCGCTTGATCCACAGAGCGTGCACGATCTCGCCGACCGGGCCAAACCCGACCGCGTAGGTGACCTTGTCCCTGATCTCCACGCCGCCGCCGAGGGGCACGAAATGGTGCTCGTGATACCAGAGCCGGTAGGGGCCGATACGCTGCTCGTCCACGAAGAACTTGCCCGGAGTGACATATCGGATCTCGGTCAGCCACCGCACCCTAATCCCGGGGAGGATCCCAATTCGGTAGGAGATAAGCTGGCCCGGGTGCATGGGGCCGGGGTGCCCGAGAATCTCAAAGCTGAGGGAGGGTGGAGTCAGGGTGTTGAGGTTGCGCGGGTCGGAGAAGAACTCCCAGATTCTGCCGGGGTCGGCATTTACAAACTGTGTGCGCTCCAAGTAGTGGATCATTTAGGGTCCGTATCATCCGTCGGCATGCTGCCTGGTGCAACCCTTAGCCTCTGAGCGTGAGGCTAGGATCCAAATGCGGCATGGACCTTCTTGGCTACTGGACTATTGGTAGCGGGATTTCGCGAAAAATGGCTAATTCTACACAGCGCTTCGGCACCGTGGGTGTCCTCATCCTCGCGACGTCGGCTGCGATGCGGTGGGCGCTCTGCCTGAGCGGGGGGCAATATTTTCTGGGCGACGAACACCGGTACGACCGGGCGGTGAAGCTCTACCTGGCTTTCGCTGGCGGAAAGTGGGCGGACGTGCGCTGGGTGGCGTCCCAGCCGGAGCACGCCCTATTCCCCTGGATTGGTGCCGTTATCACAGTCCTCCAGCACGGCTTGGCCCAATTCACCCGCTTCGGGGATTGGTCGAAATGGGAGAATATCGACTTCACGATGCCTCTGGCCGCGTGCGTCCTGTCGCTTTTCTCGGTGCTGAATATCTACCTCGTTTTTCAGGCATCGCTTCGCGCCGGGGGCACGCGCCGGGAGGCGCTTTGGGCTGCCGGGCTGATGGCGGCCTCTAACACGAACCTCTACTATTGCCGGCACCTCCTGCAATACGACGCTGCCTTGGCTCTCGCCCTGGGGGCACTTGTCGCCGCGTTGGGCGCTGCGGGACGGAGGCGACTAATGGCTGCGGGCGTTCTCGCCGCGGCGGCCTACGAGACCTACAACGGCTATTGGTTCTTGGTGCCGCTGCCCATTCTTGCCGCCGCCTGGGCCGCTTCGCCGGGCGCATGGGTGAGGCAGGCTATCTGGGTGGCCGCCGGGGTCGCCTCCGGCATTTCTGCGGTCGTCCTCGTGGGAATCTTTGCCGGGGGGGCGGAGTACCTGAAGTTGATGGCGGGTTTCAGCCAGAGCGTGACGCAGGGCCTCTACTCCGAGGGCTGGTCGCTCCCCTGGGCTTACCTGTGGAAGTCAGAGGGAGCACTCGGCGCGGCAGTCGTGCTTGGGGTCGCAGGTTTGATCGTCGCGGATTACGTGCGCCGACGGGCCATGGATACGCGGATTCGCCTCTGGCTTTTGATGCTTGGCGGTGCCTACGGTGCCCTGGTTCTCTTTTCCGTGGGTCTCAAGATCTTCGTCGTCTACGGAAGGACCACGAAGGCATTGGTTCCCTTCCTTTGCCTTCTTGGGGGCTGGGCGATTAACAGGATTGTGGGCCCGCGGCGGCTTGCAGCGACTGCGGTTGGGTTGCTCCTGTGCGCCTCCTTGCTCGGGGCGTTTTCCCTCCATCTCACCCGGGTTTATCCGCTCGACGTGGAAATCAACGTCCTCCGGAGATATGGGAACCCCAAGAGAAGCCTGACCGTGTCGGGCTCGCTTTACCGTGTGCTGGTGCAGCCGGTGACCCGGCCTGACCTTGCGTTGATCAATGCCCAGCTCCTTTTCCCGATACGTGGGGTAATCGGCGCCCCCGCAGGCCGAACGCTGCTCAGGGTTGAGCACGCTCTCACCTACGAACCCTACCAATACGAAGGGTTCTCGCCAAAGGAGCGGAATGCTCTCCGCACCACGGACATCTCGATCCGCCTGATCGCACTGGCGTCGCCCTCTTCCGTGCCGGATGACCTTCCCTTGCCCCTGAGGTACGTCAATTCAGACCGGCCCACCGGACGTTGACGGCGACGGGGGGGGCTGCTTCGAGGCAGAACGAAATAGTCGCTACCTCCGCTATCCGTTCGACTCCTCACCCTTTTGCCCAATCATCGGCAGAAATCATTCCGCCCATGTCAGATTCCCAACGGATCGATGTCGCCGTCATTGAGGACTCCATAGAGATGGCGGTACGCAATGTCTGTGAACGGATGATCCGGAGTGGCGTTACTCTGAAAAGAAAACAGGTGGATCCGAACGAGGATTTCGGCCTTCATATGCTCAGCTCCGTCGGCTTTGTGGGGAGCATCAATGGAAACGTCATCCTGGGTCTCACGGATGATTTCGCTGTTTTTGCCACGGGAAAGATCCTGGGAATGAGCGCCGGAGAGATCGAGATGAGCGGCCCGGAAGTGGTGAAGGACGCCGTGGGCGAAATCACCAATATGACCGCTGGAGGGTTCAAGAATAGGCTATGCGATTTGGGGTATCCGTGCAGGCTGTCCCTGCCATCCATTATCCGGGGGAACAAACTTAGGGTCTCGGCGCCACACGGGACCGACCGAAGCATCTTTCTCTTTGAGTGCGCGGGACACGTCCTTCTGGCCGACATTCAATTCAAGGCCGAATAGGTCCGCGCTGTGATAATCTCGCTCAGACCTGAGCTTGAGTGGCCTTCATACGGAACTCGATCATCCACCGGCCTCGGCACCGGGACGGACGATAGCCAACGCCTGCGACCGACTTTTGAGACAACCCTGGATGCAAGACGTCATGGGTTTCAGCCCCGGGATCGAATCCCCTTGTTGGCAGCCGTAAGAGTTCCCGGGCCTGCATGAACTTGGCGGTCTCAGTCGTCTGCCCCATATGTTCCGCGCCTCTCTCTCGCTCGGGGCGCTCGTACACCTGCCTAGAGCGGCACAACTTTGACCTATCTAGGGAGGGTTATTTGAGCCTTCTCCACGGACGGAACAACTATCAGGAAATTGGGGACGACAAGCTGATGGTCCAAGCCCGGGTTCGCGTGCACAAATTGTCCGCATTCGCCGATCTGGCCGCTGCCATTCGGGGTTATTGCCCGCCTATGACCGCTGGTTGCGCCATTCTGGACATCGGCTGCGGCGATGGATTCTTCCTGGACCAGGTGACCAATGCCGCGAAGGCCGCGTGTCTCGGAGTAGGTGTGGACGTGTCGAAGGGGGCCTTGGCCAAGGCGGCAAAGAGCCACCCAAGCCTGCTTTTTATCCGGACCGACGCAGCGCACAGTCGACTGCCCTTCGGGGATTCAGCGTTCGGGATGGTTATGAGTGTCTTCGCCCCCCGCCCGATTGGCGAAATCGGGCGGGTGCTTAGGGACGACGGCTCGTGGCTGATCGTGACGGCGACCCAAGACCATTTGAAAGAAATCCGGCAGTTCCTCCCGCTCGCCGCCATTGGCACCGGCAAACTCGACACGCCGACGAGCGGGTTCTTTTCGGTCCAGCGTAGTGGGGTATGGGTATCTGAACTCGAAGTTGCTCGCCCCGACCTGGTTTCACTCGTCGAGATGTCCCCGTCTGTTTACCGCCTGCGAAGGGATTTCGGCGACAAATGGATCGATCGGCTGCCCGAGAGTCTGAGGGTCACTTTTTCGTTTAGCATCACACGCTTGGTTAAGGAAAATCGGTAGAATTTCCCATTCCTAGGTTCCAAACCTCCCCAAAGGGTTCTGCTGAATGGAAACCCGACAGTTCCCATTTAGCGGTAATCTCACGTTAATGATCGATGCAACTAGAGGCAATAGCGTCGGAACAGGTGCATGCCGGAGTCCGATTTGCCGGGGGCTGCCGCTAGGGGACGTCGTACACCTCTACCAGAGCCACTCCTGTATCAGTGGGAGTGCCGGCTGCACCGGCCACCTGAGCCGTATACCCGCCGGGAGGCAAGGTCACGAGGATCGCCGAGTCCCGGCTTGAGGGGTTAGTCCAGGCAAAGGCTCCTACGGAAGCCGCAGTGGCAGTGATTGACGAATCGCCTCCCCATCCGGTGTTGGCCTGCAGGAATGTCGAGGACCCATCGGGATTGCTGCGGTAGAGCTTAAGCTGCGGGTCGGGCAAGGTGCCGGCTACTCCAAAGGGAACGAGTTGGAACCTTCGCTGGCGGTTGCGGACCCGGCTAGCATGAGGACGAGCCAGAGCAGGGCGGCGCAGGGGCAGCGATTCACCATGGGAGCGACTTGATAATCCGATCTTCTGGCCCGCTCCAGCTCAAATGGTAAGAGTTGAATGTGCACGGCCAACATGGGCGCTGCCTTAGTGGACCCAACTGTGGCTCGAACTGGGATCAGGGGCAGGATTTGAACCAGCGACCTTCGGGTTATGAGCCTGGCGGGGTTACGCTATGGTGAGCGCCCGAAAATGATGTTTCTTTGGGGGAATTCTTGGGGGCCGACCGCTCAAGCCCGTATCGCCGGGCGAAGCTCACGAGCCGTTTATCTGGGATATCTAAGCGCCACCCTCGCCGGAAGATAGATGGCGCAGAGTCGACTTGACGCCGTAGCAAAGTGCTACAAATTGCTCGGCATGAGCACAATTCCCCTCCGGATAGACACGGATTTGGTCAACGTCGCCCGCGAATCGGCCTCCTTGATGGAACGAACTCCCACGGCTCAGATCGAATTTTGGGCCAAGATTGGACGGGTAATCGAAGGGGTCCTCACGCATGACGCCGTAGTTGCGGTTAAGGAGGTTTCCAAGGTTAAGTCCCTCGACGAACTATTGGCTATGGCTTCAACCCCTAAGGGTAAGCAAAGGGCATTGGCAGTGATTCGTAGCCACAAAGGTCCCACCTATAGCGCCGACGCTTCGGTACCCGGTGTGATTGTCGAGACGCTGTCTGACGGCTCCAAGCGTCGAGGAAGATTCACTAACCGTCGGTTCATGCCCTTGAACCCAACAGGCGCGGAATGAGCGCGCCACGTCTTGTTGTATTGGCAGGCCCCAATGGCGCTGGGAAATCGACCTATTACCGGACCTTTCTCCGCCAGTCCGGCCTCAAATTTCTCAATGCTGACGACATTGGTGCCAAATTGAGTCTTTCGGTTTCTGACGCAGCTAACGCGGCCGACGCACTCCGAATCCATCTCCTCGAAACCGGTGAGTCTTTTATAACAGAGACCGTATTTTCTGATCCTGTAGGAGCAAAGCTTCAGTTTCTGCGGGAGGCGTTGTTCAAAGGGTATTCGGTCACGTTAATCTATATCGGATTGGCCGGGTCAGAGTTGTCGGAGGCGCGGGTCGTACAAAGGGTGATAGAAGGAGGGCACGACGTTCCCTCAGAAAGTTTGCCGCGTCGTTACCAGCAGTCTCTCTTGAATCTTCGAGCGGCGATCGAGTTTGTCCCCACGGTTTTCGTCTATGATAATTCTTCGGATCAGGATCCGTTTCGATTGGTGTTGAAGGTGGAGGCCGGGCACACACGAGCAGCAGATCCGCTTCCGCGATGGCTGGCCAAAGTCCTACTTTAGAATTATCCAACAAAAAGGCCCTTGGAGCGGGTCCAAGGGCCTCAAATTGGGTGCAGGGGCTGGATTTGAACCAGCGACCTTCAGGTTATGAGCCTGACGAGCTACCAGGCTGCTCCACCCTGCAACAAAGGGAGGGTCAGGGTGCAACCCAAGGTTTGGTCTGTCAAATCCTTTCCCTATTTCAGGCGGATGCGCATCTCCGCTGTACCCGCATCGGGATCGTCCAAGGCCAGGGTCACGGAGGTTGTGGTGAGGTGCTTGATGCGGATACCGACCAGGCGGGAGTGGACCCTGGCCGTGAAAAGGTCGCCCTCCTTGTGGAGCTGGCCATCGATCGTCAGTTGCGTCGTGTCGTTCATGGTCACGACGCCCCCGATGCGGGTGACCTCGATCGCATGCTTAAGGAGGATCTCGCCGCCCTCGGGCGCGGCTTGCGGCTGGACCGGTTCGGCTGTCGTCGTTGTCGTCGGCTTCGAGAGGTCTTTGACCGTGCTCGACGATTCATGGCTGGTTTCACTGATCGCCATCGCCGCCGAAATGCGGAACGGGTTGCCGCCTGGGGGTAGTGGGCGATGAAGGTCGCGTAAGCCGGGTCGTTTCCCGACGTGAGGGTGGTCGGTCCGGCGGGGTACCCGTTGCCAATGGCCCCTCCCGTTGCGTTGTACCCCGAGATGGTCTGCCAGGTCTGGAGCCTCAGCTGGTCGATCTCGCTGTGCAGGATCTGGGCGGCGATCGTCTGCTTTCGCGACAAGTCGAGCATCTCCGACCCCGACTCCACAACCTGGATCATGCCCACAAGGGTCAGCGCTAGGACAGTCGCAGCCAGCGCCACCTCCATGATGGTGAAGCCTCGTGCGGACGTGAATTTTCGTGTTTCGGGCAATAGCAGGACCTTCCGTTTGATCGTCGAACGGGCCGAACTGCGAAGCTGATTTGCTTCGAAATTGAAGCCAATCGAAATGTTACCCCTTGTCTGGGGTACGGCGAAGACCGAATGGGATCCGTTTTTGACGGAAAACGTTGAGCATTTGCCGGCGTGAGGGCGGAGACTGGGTCGATTTTCGGAAATTGCATAGGTTATTCATGAAAAACAACTCCCGTAGCCTCCGTTCGTCCGCAAAGCGGCCGGCAAACGGGAACGGCGGGCCGCGGTTGGCACTTCGCGCTTGCCAGTCGGGGCTCCGGGCCCTGTTTTGGACCTTCCGTCAGTCTTAACCCATCACATCAACGTCAGTAACCAACTCGATCGCAAGGCGGCCCTTTTGGCCGACCTGTGTACCGACAGATACATCAGATCACCATGAGCATTAGCATCACACCCAAAGACCTCCTGGACGCAGGCGTCCATTTCGGCCACCAGACCAAGCGTTGGAATCCCCGTTCCAAGCCGTTCATCTTCGATCACCGCCAGGGCGTGACGATCATCGACCTGGCGAAGACCTTCGAGAACCTCGAAAAGGCCTGCGCTTTCATCGAGAACACCGTCGGCAACGGCGGCAATGTCCTCCTCGTGGGCACCAAGCGCCAGGCCAAGGACCTCGTCCGTGAGGCCGCAGCCGCCACGGGAATGCCTTTCTCCGTCGACCGCTGGCTCGGCGGCACCCTGACCAATTACGAAACCGTCAAGAAATCCATCGCCAAGTACAAGAGGTACCAGGCCATGGAGACGAGTGGAGAGATGTCCAAGCTCCCCCGCAAGGAGGAGTCGGCGATCAAGCGCGAGATGAGCCGCATGCAGCGCAACTTCAACGGCATCGCTGAAATGGGCGGCCTGCCGTCGGCGCTCTTCATCGTCGACGTCGGCCACGAGGCCATCGCGGTAGCCGAGGCCGCCCGCTGCGGCATCCCGTCGATCGCACTCGTTGACACGAACTCCGATCCCACCCTCGTCACCTACCCGATCCCGGGCAACGACGACGCAGTTAAGTCCATCCGCATCGTCGTCGAGACGGTGGTTGCCGCGATCCAATCCGGCCTGGCCCAGCGCGATTCGCGTCGCGCGCAGCGCGGAGCCGACGCCAAGGCCGCGGCACAGGCCGCGAGCGAGCCGGCTCCCGTCGCTTTGACCCCTGAGGGCGAGATCGACCTTTCCAAGATCGAGATCCCGATCGACCTGGCGGCCGTTGAGGCCGACACGACCGTGGCCCGCAAGCCCGTTCGCACCCGCAAGGCCCCCGTGAAGGCTGAATGATATGAGCACTCCCATCACTGCTACCATGGTCAATGACCTCCGCGGCCAAACCGGCGCGGGGCTTCTCGACTGCAAGAAGGCTCTCACCGAGTCCAACGGCAACGTCGAGGAGGCCATAACGATCCTTCGCAAGAAGGGTGCAGCGTCCGCCGCAAAAAAGGCTGACCGCATGACCAAGGAGGGCCTGATCGAGAGCTACATCCACGTCGGCGGCAAGGTCGGCGTCCTCATCGAGGTCAACTGCGAGACGGATTTCGTGGCCCGCAACGATGAGTTCAAGGCCTTCGTGCGCGACCTCTGCCTGCAGATCGCCGCGGCGAGCCCCCTCTACGTCTCCCGCGAACAGGTGCCGGAAGCTGACCTCGCCAAGGAACGCGAGATCGCGGGCGCCCAGGTCGTGGGCAAGCCGCCGGCGGCGGCCCAGAAAATCATCGAGGGCAAGCTCGAGCGCTTCTACTCCACGGTCTGTTTGCTCGACCAGCCCTTCGTCAAGATCCAGGAGAAATCGGTAAAGGACTTCCTCACCGAGACGATTGCCAAGACCGGGGAGAACATCCAGGTCCGCAGGTTTGTGCGCTTCCAGCTCGGGTCCTAAGGACCCGAGCCGGGGTCCTCCCATGACCGTTACCCGGGTTCAGGTGCTCTCCCGCGGTCTCCTTAACCGGTGCCCGAACTGCGGGGGATCCCACCTGTTCCGAAAGGGAGCGATGTTTGAGCTCAACAAGGCCTGTCCCGACTGCGGGCTTCGCCTTGAGCGGGACGAGGGCTTCTTCATCGGGTCGATGTCGCTCAATTACGGGGTGACCTTGGTTTGCTTCCTCACTCCCGTGATGATCCTCGCCTACATGGGGGTCATCGGGACCACCCTGGCCATAGTCCTCGCTGGAATAGGGTCCATCGGGTTCCCCATCGCGTTCTACCGGTCCTCGAGGAGCTGGTGGCTCATGCAGTACTACCTCATGTTCCCCTTGCACCTGCCGGCCAACAAGGGAACCGGCCAAGCTGCGGCCCTTGAGGATGAAAACGTCTGAGAGGGTGAACCATCCCTCTTGACCTCGCCCGGGTTAAGGGGCAATTAAGTCACCTTTCCGCTCGACAGAGGCCTTGAAGGAGAGGTGGCAGAGTGGTCGAATGCGCCTGACTCGAAATCAGGTGTGCCGCAAGGTACCGGGGGTTCGAATCCCTCCCTCTCCGCCATTTTTCTCCTCTGAGGAGAGAAGCCCAACAGCCGATTTGCCAGTTGACGTGGCAAATCAGGCATGAATCCAAATAGTTCGTTCGTCGTCTCACAGTTCACGAATCCCTCCGGGGATGTCGTCTTCCGCGTTTCCGGTTGGTTAGACGGAAAGCGCGTTCGTAAAAACTCCCCCACGCGCGCCGAGGCGGAAGCCGAGCGGCAGGTGCTGGAAGTCCAGCGCCTCCAAGGCGAGAGCGGCATCCGCACCGCCATCACCCGGCTGGTCGAGGATCAGCTTCACGAAGCCGAGTCGGTCTTTCGACGGATAGACGGGCGGGCGCACTCGCTGTCGTTCTACGTCGAGTTCGCCCTAGCCAACTATCGCGAACCCCTGACGCAGAAGCTTCTCACGGAAGCCGTCATCGAATTCGTCGCCATCAAGGATCACGAGCGCGAGCAAGACCTGCTTTCCGAGCCGTATCTGACGCGGGTGAAACGCGACTTGAAGCGCCTGCAACTGCACTTCCCCGCCGCGACCGTGGCCGATCTAACCGGGACAAGGCTCCTCGGGTATTTCGAGGCCCGCCGGGCTGCGCACAAGACGTTTAACAACCGCCGGGGCGTGGTGTCCTCCTTCCTCCGGCTTGCCCTGCAACGCGACTGGATCGCCGATAATCCGCTATCCAAGATTCCGCCCCGTCGCATCCGCCGTCGCCGTGGCTGCGCCGTGACGTTCGCAGCATTGCAGGCAAAGGGCCTCATGGCCTTCGTCGAGGAGCACTATCCGACCGCCGTGCCGTTCTTCGCGCTCTGCATGTTCGCGGGCATCCGTCCTTGCCTGCGCACCGGCGAAATCCTCCGGCTGCAACCGTCGCACTTCAAACCCGAGGCGAATCTCATCCGCATTGATGGCGAAGTCTCGAAGGTGCGCGAGCCGCGCAACGTCGCAATCCAGCCGAACCTCGCGGCGTGGCTGCAAGCCTACCCGCTCAAGAAATTCCCCATCATCCCGGCCAACCTCCAACACATCCGGGAGAAGGTCGCGAAAAAATTCCCGCTCTCACACGACATCATGCGGCACACCTTCATTTCGATGTTCGTCGCGAAATTTCGCTCCATCGGCGAAGCCTCCCTGCAAGCCGGCAACTCCGAGGGCATCATCCGCAAGCATTACCTCGATTTGAAGACGACGGAGGAAGCCGAAGAGTTTTTCGGCATCCTGCCCAAACAGACGGAGGGCGCGGGCACAATTGCTCCCGCTCTGCCGGCCGCTGCGTGATAAGTATCTCGCTTGCTTCCGTGAAATCTCGGCGTTGGTTGGGTTCATGCCCAACGCCGAATTTCCCCACGGCATTTATCTCGTCAGCCGTCCCATGGAGGGCAAGACGGGGGGCCTTCACTTTGCGGTGATCTTTTACGGTCAATTGCCCCTGAATCTGCACGAGGACGGTAATTGTTATCCCGTCGTCGCCGAACTGAGTCCGCCTGGGATTAGCGTTAAGTATTTTGAAGGCGGCTGGTGGACGATTCATCATCAGGTCGCCGAGGTGGACGAAGCCGCTGCGGTTGCGCGTTTAGATCAAGCCTGCTCAAGCAATCCCGATTACGCTTTGCTGATGCGCAACTGCGAGCAGTTCGCGCGCTGGGTCACAACCGGAGTTTGGGAGAGCAAGCAGTTGCAGACCGTGGGTGTAATTGCGGCGGCAGCGACCATTTGTTTCATGGCGGCCAGCTCCGACACGCGCACCCGCCGCGCGGGCTAGGCGCTGAAACTGCCACGCGTTCGGGTTGGTCGATTGACGAGGAGCTAGGGGTATGGAAACACAACTCGCCCCCGCCACAGAAAATCAGTTCACCGACATTCTCGGCCTGCGCCTCAGCGGGATTTTCCCGAAAGACAAAGAGCCCTCCGTCGCCACGCTCCGCAACTGGACCAAGCTGCGGCGCATCCCGCATCACCGCGTCGGCCATTTCATCTATTACGACGCGGTGGAGGTCGCGACCCACATCCGCACCCGGCTCAAAGTGCCGGCGCGTGGATGAGTCACCGCGCCGCCAAAAAATAACGCCGCTCCGGTTCAATCCGGCGCGGCGTTTTTCATTTCTGGAGTAACCGACACACCCGTGTCGGAAGTAGTGCGAAATAGGGGCTGCGCGGCACAGCAACGCAGCCCCTATTACGAATCACACGCAGGGCGTAGAGTGGGCACGAACAAAAACCCATACTATGAAAACCAACAATGATTCGTTCTTTGCGGAGCCGGTGGATGCCAGTCGGGAAGCTCGCTTCCTCGCCTTGGAGGCAATCAGCCGGCTCCTGATCTGGATGGCGGAAGGTGCGTCGCTCGAAGAGCGCGGCGTGCGTGCGACGGTGGCTCTCTACTGCATCCGGCCCGATTTGATCGGCGAGGCCACACTGGAAGAAATCGGGCATGGTGGCGGCCGGTCGCGGCAGGCGGTGCATCAACTCGCGGACAGCTTCCGCGAAACCACGGGGTTTGCACCATGAACCCGTCCCCGGCAACCACGGCAGCGGCGGAAATCAACCGCCTCCACGAAGAGGCCAAGGGGTGCTCTGTCGCCTCGCGCAAGGCCCTGCAAGGTGCGCTGGCCGCCGCCTGGCACGCGGGCCAGCTCCTGCTCGTGGAAAAGAAGCGAGTGCGCCGCAGCATGGGGCCGGGGGCGTGGTGCCTGTGGCTCGAAACGAACTTCCGCGGTGCGGAGCGGACGGCACAGCGTTACATGAGGCTCGCGGAGTGCGTCGCGGACATCGCTTTTTTGCAGGGCATGAGCCTGCGGCAAGCGTATGCCCGGCTAGGCGTCCCCACGGAGCCGAAAACGCCCTCCATGCGCGGCCTATCGCACAGGCTGCCCGTCCACATCGTCCTCGCCGGCAAGCTTGTCCGGGCACTCAAGCGCCGTCCGGGCAAGACGGTCGAGGAGCAGGTCGAGGGCTACCGCCTCGACCTGCGGACGCTCTATGAAAAGCTCCGCCCTTGGTTCGAATCAGCGCCTATCTTGCGCACCGGGGCGAACTTTAGCCCGCTGACGGGTTCTCATAAGCCATGAGGGTCGCCACTGTAACACCGCCCGCCCGCGCCCCTGAGCGCGAAAGCCGGGCGTTTCTGCGGCTCTTGGCGGACATCTGCCGCCGCTTTCCCGACCTGCGGGGCTGGCTGGTGGAGGATTTTGCGCGGGACGCGAAGGTCCGCGCGAACTTCCTCGGCCTCGTGGAAACCGACGATCTCGGCGACGAGGATACGGCCGATGCGTTCGCCGAAATGGCCGGTGAACTGGGTTCATGGCAGGAGGAGAAACGCCGGATGCAGACGAATTTGCCCGCGCAGGCGACGCGGCCTTTTGGCGGGCTGACTTGGGATGAAATTGAATCGCTCGTGCGCCGCTTTGAAGTGCGCACGCTTCGGATGGATGTCTTTCTGCTCGTCCGCGACTGGCGCAAGGCCGGCGAGTCGGCGAAGGCATCCCCGCGACTGCTCCGCGCCAGCGCCGATTTGCTGGATGCCGCGATCCGTTCGGGTGACACCCGGTTGTTTACGGAACTCGGCCGCGCCATTGCGTTGCTGTCCAGTCTGGAGAAAGGCAACCGACGCACGGCTTTTAGCTACACCGATTGGTGGAAGCTGCACGTCTTGGTTTATATGATGAGGCACCCCCGCGAAGCCTACCGCACCCGCGAAGTGCGGGCGCATCTCGCAACGCTCCGCCTGCAAATCAGCTCCCAGGACTTCCGCCGCTTCTGCAAGCGCCACGGCATCCGCCGTGATGAACGCGCGGGCCGTCCTCGCACCTACACCGCCGCGCGAGCTGCCGGCTAAACGGGGGCTGGGGCCGGACTCGACCCCAGATAGGCACGGCGGCGTTCGGGGCCGCGCGTGCCGTGGCAAAGCATCGCAGGGAACGATGCGCGAAGCTCCGGCGACACCCACCGAGCCCAGCCCACCCCGCAAAAGAGCCCCTTCACCAGCAATTCCGAAAAGCATGGAACGGGTTCTAGGCAACCCATTGGAACTGACCGTTTATAAGCGAGATAAGACGCCTATCCCCACGGCAGACCTTGCGGCAAGACGAACGGTAATGAGAAATCGGATTTACAATACATCGGAGAATGTGAATGAATGCCGAGGTTCTGTTATGACCGCCACCACCCAAAAACGGCTCAAAGATGCCTTTCACGGCACCACCCTCCTGCGCTCACGTGATCTGACCGCGCAAGGGTTCAATCGTGTCCATCTGCGGGAAGCACTGCAAGCCGGGCTGCTGGAACGCGCCGGTCGCGGGCTTTATCGTCCGCCCGGTGCGGACATCACCGAAAACCATACGCTGGCCGAAGTAGGCAAACAGATCCCAAACGGCATCGTCTGCCTGCTGTCGGCTCTCAACTTTCATCGCCTGACGACACAAAATCCTCACGAGGTCTGGCTGGCCCTTGGCCACAAGAGTTGGAGCCCTCGCGCGGACAAGGTTGGCCTGCGGATTGTCCGCCTCTCCGGCCCCGCTCTGAATGAGGGCGTCGAAACCCACACCGTTGAGGGTGTGCCCCTGCGGGTTTACAACCCCGCCAAGACGGTGGCGGACTGTTTCAAATTTCGCCACAAGATCGGACTCGACGTGGCGCTCGAAGCCCTGCGCGAAACGTGGCGTGCGCGTCGCGTCACGATGAAAGACCTGGAGCACTATGCGCGGGTTGACCGCGTGGCCAAGGTGATGCGTCCCTATTTTGAAAGCCTGACATGAAGCCCGAACCGTATCGGAATCTGGCCGCCTCTGTCCGGGAACGGCTGCTCTCATTGAGCGAACGCCGTAAGGAGCCCTTTGACTTGGTGCTCGTGCGCTACGGCATCGAGCGACTGCTCTACCGCCTGAGTCGTTCGCCCCACGCGGAAAAATTCCTGCTCAAAGGCGCGATGCTCTTCGCGATCTGGTCGGACGGAACCCATCGTCCAACCCGTGACGTGGACCTTCTCGGCTTCGGCCCTCATGACGACGAGACGTTGAAGACGATCTTCACAGAGCTGTGTCGCCTCGAAACCGAGCCGGACGGTCTTACCTTCCTGCCGGAGAGTGTGGCGGCTGCGCCAATTCGCGAGGAAGCCGCTTATCCGGGCACGCGTGTCACCTTGGAGGCGCGGCTGGAAAACGCTCGGATTCGGGTGCAGGTGGACATCGGGTTTGGTGATGTCGTCACGCCTGCGCCGGAAGAAATTACATTCCCAGCGCTGCTGGATTTTCCCGCGCCGCACCTGCGGGCGTATCCGATCTATACCGTCGTGGCCGAAAAGCTCGAAGCGAGCGTGCGGCTGGGCGAGGCGAACACTCGGATGAAGGACTTTTTCGACCTCTGGTTTCTCAGCCGGAAATTCCCCTTTGAAGGCGAACTGCTAAAGGATGCCATAACCCGGACGTTCGCCCGCCGCGAAATGCCCTTGCCGGCGACGGTGCCGGTCGCGCTAACCCCGGAGTTCGCCACCCTGAAAGCGACTGCCTGGGCAGTCTTCGTCCGGCGCAATGCCCTCGCGCCCGTTGAAATGGCCGAAACGTTGGACGCCATTCGCGCTTTCACATGGCCCGTGATGGAGGCGGCTGTGAGCGCCGCAGCGTTCAGTCAACGATGGACACCCGGTAACGGCTGGCAGCAGTTCTAGAATTATCCGACGGCGCGCGGTGGCTCAATCATCAAAAGGGGTGCTTTGAGCCTCGCGGTCCGCGTCACGTTCATAGCTTTTCGCGAAATCCCGCATGGCAGTGGCGAAACGGTGGTAGCCGTTTTCCTCCAGCGCTTCGGCTTTCGCGCGGTTTTCTTCGGCGAGCTTTCGCTCCGCAGCTCCTGCGGTATAGGTGAAAGTCCCCCGCATGTTGAAAAGCTCGACAGTGAATCCCGACCGCATTTTCCCAGCATCCTTAGCGTTGAGAGCCTCGGCGATGGTGCGATTAATCCACAGTCCTTGGTCGGCAGGTGAGTATGGCAACACTGAGGTGGTCCCCAAAAGTTAGACATCGCGGGTCGCATAATCCAGAAAGGATTGAGCGATCCATATGTCCAAGAAACGCCGTCAGCAC
>CAITBM010000088.1 GCA_903890485.1 uncultured Opitutaceae bacterium
ACGCTCTGTTCCCCGGCGTCCGCTTCTCGTAGGATGCGGACTTTCTCCTCTGTACTGTAGCGTTTACCTTTCATGGTCTGGGTCCTTTATGTTGGCCCAGACCGACTCTTCAAGCGGCTCGAAGCGGCGGGATCACGTCAGGTTAGGCCCAATTTCCCTTGCGGCGGATTTGGGCGGCCGCAACTGTCGGAGGAACTCACGCGCCCCGACAATGCCCAAACGCACCGACCTCGAGTCCATCCTGATCATCGGCGCCGGCCCCATCGTGATCGGGCAGGCCTGCGAGTTTGACTATTCGGGCACCCAGGCGTGCAAGGCGTTGAAGGAGGAGGGGTTCCGGGTGATCCTGGTCAATTCGAACCCGGCGACCATCATGACGGACCCGGAGTTCGCCGACGTCACCTACATCGAGCCCCTGACGATCGACATCCTGGAGAAGGTGATCGCGGCCGAGCGCCCGTCGGCGCTCCTGCCGACCCTGGGCGGCCAGACGGCGCTCAACCTCTCGATGGAGCTGCACAAGCTGGGGATCTTGGCCAAGTACGGGGTCGAGATGATCGGCGCCAAGCCGGAGGCGATTTCCAAGGGCGAGGACCGCGAGCTCTTCAAGCAGGCGATGGTGAAGATCGGGCTCGACGTGGCCAAGTCCCGCACCGTGAAGACGAGCGAGGAGGCCCGCCAGGCCTCCGAGGAGATCGGCTCATTCCCGCTGATCATCCGCCCGAGCTTCACCCTGGGCGGCCAGGGCGGCGGCATCGCCTACAACCGCGAGGAGTTCGAGCGGATCGTCTCCAACGGGCTCGACATCTCGCCGGTCCACGAGGTGCTGGTCGAGGAGAGCCTCCTCGGCTGGAAGGAATACGAGATGGAGGTCATGCGCGACCACAAGGACCAGTGCGTGGTGATCTGCTCGATCGAGAACTTCGACCCCATGGGGGTCCACACGGGGGACTCCATCACCGTGGCCCCCGCGATGACGCTCACGGACAAGGAATACCAGGCGATGCGCGACGCCTCGTTCGCCGTCATCCGCGAGATCGGGGTCGAGACGGGCGGCTCGAACATCCAGTTCTCGGTGTGCCCCGACACGGGCCGCCAGATCGTGATCGAGATGAACCCGCGGGTCTCGCGCAGCTCGGCGCTCGCGTCGAAGGCGACGGGATTTCCGATTGCGAAGATCGCGGCCAAGCTCGCGGTTGGCTACTCGCTCGACGAATTGCGCAACGACATCACGCGCCTCACCCCGGCGAGCTTCGAGCCCACGATCGACTACGTGGTGACGAAGATCCCGCGCTTCACCTTCGAGAAGTTCCCCGACGCGGACCCGACCCTCACCTCCTCGATGAAGTCGGTCGGAGAGGCGATGGCCATCGGCCGGACCTTCAAGGAGTCGATCCAGAAGGCGCTCCGCTCGCTGGAGATCGGGGCCAGGGGCTTCGGGGGCGGCGGCAAGCTCGGGGGCGACGAGAGGCCCGACGACGCCACGATCAAGACGAAGCTCGGCACGCCGAACGCCGAGAGAATCTTCTTCATCCGCTACGCTTTCAAGGCGGGCTACACGGTGGACCAGATATTCGAGCTGACAAAGATCGACCGCTGGTTCCTGCAGCAGCTCTTCGAGATCCATGAGATGGAGGACCTCCTCGCGGGCAAGCCGCTCGCCCTACTGGACACCGGGCTCATGCGCCGGGCCAAGCAGTTCGGGTTCTCCGACGCGCAGCTGGCGCACCTCCTCAGGAGCGACCTGAACACGGTGCGCGCCGACCGGAAGAAAAGGGGCATCCACACGACCTTCAGGCTGGTCGACACCTGCGCCGCGGAGTTCGAGGCGTTCACGCCCTACTACTACTCAAGCTACGGCGAGGAGAACGAGGTGATCCCGTCCGCCAAGAGGAAGATCATGATCCTCGGGGGCGGCCCGAACCGCATCGGACAGGGCATCGAGTTCGACTACTGCTGCGTGCACGCGAGCTTCGCGCTCCGGGAGATCGGGTTTGAGACGGTGATGGTGAACTCCAACCCCGAGACCGTCTCGACGGACTACGATACGAGCGACCGCCTCTACTTTGAGCCGCTGACCCTTGAGGACGTCCTCGAGGTCTACCAGCAGGAGGGCTGCGAGGGCGCCATCGTCCAGTTCGGCGGGCAGACCCCGCTCAACCTCGCCACCGCCCTCAAGGCCAACGGCGTGAACATCATCGGGACCTCGCCCGAGTCGATCGAGGTGGCCGAGGACCGGAAGCTCTTCGCGCAGGTGCTCCGCAAGCTCGACCTCCTCCAGCCCGCGAACCGCACGGCGCTCTCCGAGGGCGAGGCCGAGGCCTTCGCTCTGGAGGTGGGCTACCCGGTGCTCCTTAGGCCCTCGTTCGTCCTGGGCGGCCGGGGCATGTTCATCGTCTACAGCGCCGAGGACCTAAGGACCGTCGTCAGGCAGGTGTTCGACGTGATGCCGGGCAAGCCGGTCCTAATCGACAAGTTCCTGGAGGACGCGATCGAGCTCGATGTCGACTGCCTCTCGGACGGGGAGACGAGCGTCATCGGCGGGATGCTGGAGCACATCGAGTTTGCCGGGGTGCACTCGGGGGACGCCGCCATGGTGATGCCGCCCCACACCCTCTCCAAGGAGCTCCTGGCCCGGGTCCGGACGGCGACGCACGCCCTGGCGCGCGAGCTCAAGGTCGTCGGCCTGATGAACATCCAGTACGCGATCAAGGACGGGGAGCTTTTCGTCCTCGAGGTCAACCCCCGGGCCTCGCGCACGGTGCCCTTTGTCGCCAAGGCGATCGGCGTGCCGCTGGCGAAGCTCGCGGCCAAGATCATGGCCGGGATGAAGCTCAAGGACCTCGGGTTCACCCGCGAGGTGGCGCCGAGGCATTGGTGCGTCAAGGAGGCCGTCTTCCCGTTCGTCCGGTTCCCCGGTGCGACGATCGCCCTCGGGCCCGAGATGCGCTCCACCGGCGAGGTCATGGGCCTGGACGACGACCTGGGCATCGCCTTCGCCAAGGCGCAGGCCGCGGCGAAGCCGGGGCTGCCGACCTCGGGCAACGTGTTCCTGAGCGTGAAGGATGCCGACAAGGTGCACGCCGTGGTCCTCGGCCTCGCGCTCGAGGCCATGGGCTTCACGATTTACTCGACCAGCGGCACGGCCAAGACCCTCGCGGAGGGCGGGGTGAGCGTGAAGCGGATCGCCAAGATCAGCGAGGGCCGGCCGACCGCCGTCGACATGATCAAGAACGGGCAGATCCATCTGGTGATCAACACCCCCGGGGGCCTGATCCCGCGCAGGGACGAGAACGCGATCCGCGCGGCCGTCTACGCCCACAGTGTCTGCATCATGACCACGATCATGGCGGCCCGGGCGGCCGTGGAGGGCATCCGGGCGCTCAAGACCAAGCCCGTCGGCGTGCGCCCGATCCAGAAATACCGGGGCAACGTCGTCCCGGTCTAGCCCGGGCGTTTCCGGGTTTACAGGAGAGCGGCGTTTTGTTTGTGTCGACAGTTCCCAGAGCAAAAACCCACCGCCCATGACCACGCCCGCCACGCCCACCGACACGAAGCCAGCCCCCTCGGCGCCCAACCACGAGGAGACCATCAGGCAGGCCTGGGCGCGCTACGGGAGCCTCATCTATGTGACGTGCGGGATCGTGGCCCTCGGGATCCTTGCCAAGGGGGGTTGGGAGTATCTCAACACCCAGAAGGAGATCGGGATACAGAACGAATTTGCCCAGTGCGTCACGATGGATGCGTTCCGCTCGTTTGCCGCGAACCATCCCGGCCACCCGCTGACTGGCGCCGCCGAGGTCACGATCGCCGACAACGCCTATCAGGCGGGACGCTTCGCCGACGCGATCACCGCCTACACCTCCGCCGTCTCGGACCTTCCCGCGGGCCCCGTCAAGAGCCGGGCCAAGCTCGGCCTGGCGATGTCTCTCCACCTCGCGGGCAAGGCGGCCGATGCCGAGGCGAGCCTGAAGCAGCTTCTCAACGACACGACCCTCCTCAACCAGATCCGCTGCGAGGCGGGCTTCCACCTGGCGAGCATCGCCTCGACGGCGGGCCGCAACGCCGACGTGCAGAAGTACGCCGAGCAGGTCATGCAGATCGACGCCACGAGCCCGTTTGCCGAGCGCGCGTTCGCGCTGCGCAACGCGTCGAACCAGGTCGTCGGGCTCCCGGGGGCGGTCGCCGTTCCCGCCAAGCCCTAGCTTCTAGGGCAGCCGCTGCCCCGAGGGAGGGGGACCGACGGTGATCATCTCCGTCGCGTCCGCCGCGGGCTCATAGACGGAGTCGCCCGCCTGGCTTGCCTGGAGGACCACGATCCCGGCCTGGGACAGGAGGGTGCCCCCGCTCAGGGTCGCCGACCCCGAGAGCACCTCGAGCCGAACCGGAAGCCCCGACGAGGCGCTTGCGCCAACGGGGAGGGGCTGGCCGGCGACGGCTGAGGTGGGCCCCTGGAAGGCGATGAACTGGCGGCGCTTGGTCACCTGGACCTGGGCCCGGCTGCTCCCGAGGGAACCGGAGGGGTTGGACGCCACGAGGTCGTAGGATCCCTGGGCGGCAAGGCCCGCGGCCGGTATCGTGAGCGTGCGGTCGGTTTCCCCGGCCAGCGCAACCCCGTCCTTCCTCCACTGCAGGGCGGGAGCGGGATAGCCCGACACGGCGGCTGTCAGCACGATGATGGAACCCAGCTCGGCGCGGACCGAGACGGGCTGCGTGAAGAAAGCCGGTGCGGAGGGCCTGGGATTGACGCTGAAGGCCCGCACCTCGGGCTTCGCCGGGGCAAAGGCCGGGTTTCCCTCCTGCGAGGCCCGCACGATGACCAGGCCCGGGCTCTCGGTCAGCCTCAGGTTCTTGCCGTCCAGGACGGCGGGCCCGTCGACCACCTGGAAGGAGACCGCCAGGCCCGACGACGCCTTGGCGACGAGGGGGAACGGGTCGTCGCCCACCGAGCGCGGGGGCAACTCCGGAAACACGATCGACTGCGCGTGGCGCGTCTCGTCGGCCCTTGAGGCCGGTGCGGGTCCCAGAAGGGCAAGGGCCGCGAGGAGCAGGGCTATCCCCCTCGGGGATCCCGGGCTTCCGGCGGTTGCCCCCCCGTGCATCATTCCTCCTGGTTCACGTGCACCACCGTCGCCGGCGGGAACCCGTTGAAGTAGGTCGAGGAGGCGTGGCTGTAGGCGCCGATGTTCTCGCTGTAGACCAGGTCGTCCCGGTCGAGCTCGGGCAGGTTCTCGGCCATGGACACCACGTCGAGAGCGTCGCACGTGGGCCCGTAGACGGCGCTGATCTTCGTCGCCCCCTTCTTGAAGGCGCGGACCGGGTACTTGCAGTGGTCGAAGATGACGCCGGAGTAGGAGTGGTAGACCCCGTCGTTGATGTAGTAGCTCGGCTTTCCCTCGCGGACGGCCTTGCCGATCACCTTGGAGACGGTGTAGGCGGCGTTGGCGACCAGGAAGCGGCCGGGCTCGGCCAGGATCTGGATGTCCTTCGGGAAGAGGCGAACGAGCTCGTTGTTGATCACCTTGGCGAGCTCCTTGAAGGGCTTCACGGTCTCGTCGTAGCGCGCGGGGAAACCCCCGCCGATGTCCACCAGGTTCATCTTCATGTAACCGCGATCGCGCGCCTCGTTGAAGATGCCCGAGCACAGGGCCAGCGCCTGGACGTAGTTCTCGAAGTTGGTGGTCTGGCTTCCGACGTGGAAGCTCAGTCCCTCGCAGGTGAGGCCGAGCTTGTCGGCCAGGAGGATCAGGTCCACGGCCTCGCCCGGGGCGGCCCCGAACTTCGATGAGAGCTCCACCATGGCGCCCGTGTTGGCGACCTTGATCCGGAGGGCGACGCCCGCCTGCGGGGCGTGCTTCTTGATCTTGTAGAGCTCCTCGGCGTTGTCGAAGGTCACCAGCGGCTTGTACTGGTTCAATTCCTCGAGCGTCTCGACCGGCTTGTTGGGATTGGCGTAGATGATGTTCTCCCAGATCCAGTCCTGGCGCGCCTTGGCGGGCATCCCCTTGATGTTGGCGTAGACGATCTTGAACTCGGGCATGGAGGCGACGTCGAAGCTGGCGCCCTCCTTGTAGAAGGTCCTGACGATCTCCGGCAGGGGATTGGCCTTCACGGCGAAGTAGGCCTGGACCCGGGGGCAGGTACCTCTTGAACTCCCGGTAGTTCTTCCGGAGCGCCTCGTGGTCCACGACGAAGAGGGGGGTCCCGTGCTCGCGTCCGAGTTTCTGCAGCTGCGCCTTGGTGATCATGGTTCTAGTGTCTCTTTCGTTCTCGATTCCTGGTTCGCTGGATTGGGGTGCTCAAAAAAAGGGTGCCAGGAAGCCTGGGGCGTCCTGGCACCTTTCTCAAGGCGGTCCTAACTGAGGCTCAATCGCCGTCCTTGACGAGGAAGTTCTTGAACTGCCACGGATCTTTAACATCGAAGTCGGGCTTGTTGAAGCCGCTGAAGGCGTTCTCGTAGTCGCGCAAGGGCGTCCAGTCCGAGCGGGTGGAGATGAACTTCCCCAAGTACGGCTTTGAGACGCCAAGGACGTAGGTGTGGGGGAGCTCGTCGGGCACCTTGATGCCCTCGGAGGGGTTCTCGATCATCCACATCGTGGCCGCGACGACGGAGATGGCCACCTGCATGGTTGTCGCGTTCTGGTGAGGGACCAGGCGGCGGGACTCCTCGATGCTCAGGTCGGACCCGACCCACCAGGAGTTGAAGGTGTGGCCCATGATCAGCGCGCCGAGGATGTCCGCACCCTTGGTGATCTCGTCGTTCATGATGCGCAGCTTCGGCTGGAGCTTGTAGTTGTAGCCGCGCAGCTCGTTGAGCGACACGATCGCCTCGTCGCAGGGGCAGTAGGCGTAGTGGACGGTCGGCCTGTAGACGGCCTTCTTGCCGTCCCAAACCGTGAGCTTGTCGGAGATCGTGAAGGCCTCGCCGTGGCGGACCACCATGCCCTGGATCGTGTAGTTCGGAACCCAGGAGCGGACCCAGGTGTTCATGCCCATCCGGGCGATGCAGATCTGGTTCTTCGGCCCGTTCTTGTGCTGGTAGGCGTAGGCCGGGAGCGTCTTCTCGTGCGTTCCCCATCCGAGCTCGGAGGTGGTCGTGCCCTCCTCGCGGAAGCCCTCGATGCTCCAGGTGTTCACGAATTCGTCGATCTCCTTCGGGACATCCGTGATCTGCGTGTCGCGCTCGCTGCAGTGGATCACCTTGACGCCGAGCTCATGGGCCAGGTTGTTGAACTTCTGGGCGGTGACGAGGTCCTTGAGCGTCTCGGCCTTCCTGCCCTTGACCCTCTTCTCGGCCAGGGCGGCTCCCGCGATGTCGAGGAGACCCTGCTTGGTGAAGTGGGAAATGAGGCCGGGGTTGGCCCCGTGCTCGATCACGGCGGTCGCGCCCTTCTCCTTCCATTTGCCGTACATCTTGCGCACGTTCATGTGGCGCCAGTAGAGGGTGCGCTCAGTCGGGTGCTTCTTGCCCCCGGCATAGGGGTCCCAGACCTCGACGGAGGTGTTGATGTAGAGGACGCCGTGGTCATGGCACCACTGCAGGATCTCGCAGGCATCGATGTTCCAGGCCAGGTCGATCAGGACATCGCCGGCAGAGAGGTACTTGCCGAGCATCGAGTGCATGTTCTCCTCCGTGACCTTGTCGCGGACGTAGCGGACGCCCTTGGCGGTCCACTGGCGGAGTTTCTCCTCCTTTGCCTCGAAATCGATCACGGTGACGTTCTTCGGGGCCACCTTGATGTGCTTAAAGAGGATGGGGAGCGTGCATTCGGCGACGGCGCCGTAGCCGACAAAGAGGATCTTGTTGCTGAAATCGATCATGATGCGCTGGAGGTGAGGTTAGGGAGGTTGCGTGAGGCCTGGCTAGTAGAGGAGGTGAGCGGATATGAAGGGTGCCTTTTGCGGCATACGCAAGAAAGAGAGCGCGTTTTGGGCGGCCTTTTTGGGCGGGGCCCCCGGCCGTTCCCTAGGGCTTGGCGGCCTTCTTGTGGAGCGCCGTGACGAGTCCCTGGCAGATCTGGTCGGAGACCTCGGAAGGGGTGCCCGTCTCAAGGGAGAAGTGGCCCGTCCAGAGTGCCGCCGCCCCGCTGGCCCTCAGCAGCCTTATCTCGAACTCGCTGCCGGAGTTGCGTCCCAGGACAATGTAGTCATCGCCCGCCTTGGCGGCCGCGGCGGCAAGGGAGGCGTCGTCGCCGACCGAGGCCGAGGAGGGCCTCACCCGCACCTGGGTTGGGCGGGCCTGGGAGAGCTGGCCAAACACCCGCCCAAAAACCTCGTCGGCCAGCTTTTGCGCCTCCGCGGCATCGGCCGTGAACGGCTCGAGCTCCACTTGGCCGGTCCATCCCGTCTCCTCGTCCACATCCTGGGACACGGCGCGCGCGATCTCGGCGCCGGCCTTCGCGAATCCCGACTTGAGGCTCCCGGCGGCCGGATCCGACGCGAGCTTGTCGAGCCTGGCGGCGGCGTCCCTGAGCGACTGGGCCTCCTCGGCCTGGCCCTTCCCGTCGGACGGGCGCATCCCCTTGTTGGGACTCGAGTCGGTGTTGCACGACTTGAACACGACTCCAAAGAGGAACCACAGGATCAGGAGGACCCGGACCCATTTGGGCATGCGCTTGAAGAGAGTCCATGCGGTCCAGATGAGCCACCAGAGCACCTCGAAGAGGTACTTGAGCCTGTCGTGGCGATCCGCGGGCCGCTGCGGGAACGGCGGCATCGGGGGCGGGGCGAGGTGCTCCCCGGGCGCGGCGTGAGGCGGGGGAGGGGCGGAGGGGGGCGGTGACGAGCGCCGGGCTTGGGCAGTCGAGGGCGGCGCTGCCGGCGGAAGAGACGAGTGCTCCCCTGTGGCCAGGCGCGCGGCAAGCGCCTTGAGGCCCGGGGTGGCCACTCCGCCCGGGCACTTGAGCCACTGGACCATCGTGAACTTCTCGGGGACCCTCGCGCCGGCCTCCGTCGTCTGGTCGATCACCACGGGGACCAGGAACATGGCGTCGTCGGCCATGTCGTGGCTTCGGTCGACGGCCAGGCGCCATTCCCGCCTGAAGTAGCCCTCCCTCCGGGCCTCGGTCTGCGCCGAGATGACCGGCATGAAGTAGGTGCATTCGCGGATTTGGCGCCGGATCTTCTGGTCCCAGGCATCCCCTCCCGTCAGCTCGTCCTCGTCGTACCAGACCTCAAGCCCCGAGGCCGCGAGAGCCTCGCGCAGCAGCTTGGCGGCCTCGCGGTTCTCCGACGCGTAGCTGATGAAGACGGACGGTCTTGGCGCCTCCGGAATTGAGGCGGCGGTCTCTGTTTCGCTGGGCACTTTAGCGAACAGAACGTCCCACGCTGAATGGGGGGTCAACCCCTGACTCGGGTCCCCGATTCCCTTTAGCCGCGGGCCTGGGCTTCCTTGCAGATCTTGGCGATCGCGTCGGCGTAGGCCTGGCCCACCCTGGGGAGCCAGAGTTCCCCCTTCTCCTTGGTGCCGGCTGGGGCGTTGCCCATGATGCCTGATTTCGAGAGGTCCTGGGATGCCCAGTTGAAGTTAGCCGCAGAGCGCTCCGCGCGGAGCTCGCCCGGGTCGCCGATCCTTCCGGCATAGTCGCAGACGGCGAGCTCTGGACGCACATGACGCTCGAGAAGTGCAAGCATCCATGCGGTTTCCGCCTCGTTAGCGTGGTAGCCGAAGAAGTTCTCCTGCTCGGAGATTCCGAGGTCCACCTGTGGGGCGATAAACTGAGTTCTCAGGCCGAGCTTCGATTCGATCTCGCGCAGCGTGTACAGGTCGACCGCGGTGTTTCCGCCGTGGGTGTTGATGACGCAGAGATTCCTGAAACCCCAGGCGTGGACCTGGCGGGCGATTGACAGAAGGAGGGCCCGGAGCGTGCGCTTGGTGATCATGAGCGTGCCCGGGAAGCCGGTGTGCTCGTTGCTCTTGCCGATGGTGATGGGCGGGGCGATGTAGCATGAGGCCCCCTGGGGAAGCCTCTCGAGGGCCAGCGTGATCACCGCCTCGGCTATGAAGGCGTCCACGGCGACCGGCAGGTGGGGGCCGTGCTGCTCGATGGCGCCGGTGGCCACGATCACGGGCGCCCACGCCTTGTCCGGCAGGGCAGCAATCCCGTCCAGTCCCATTGCCGGAAGGTAGCGGTCGCGGTATTTCTGGACGTGCATCGGCGAGGGGTTCAGGGCCACGTTTTCGTTGGGAGCTCTCCCCCGTTTGGCAGGGGAGGGTGGTCCCGCATCTCCTTGAGCATGGCGGCGAACCGCCTCGATGTATCAGAAAGTATGGTACGTCCATCACCGGCGGCCCCTGCAAGTGCAGCCCCGGACAGCGCTGCGACCACCGCCTTGAGCGCACCGCGCTCGCCGCCGCGCACCGGGTTGAAGTCGAGCCCGAGGGAGCTCAGGTGCACCGTGAACATCTGGAGCCTGCGGCCGATGCGCAGGTCTCGACCCACAGCCTTGATGACCTCCTCGTTCCAGGGGCTTGCGTTGAAGAACAGGATCCGGGTGAAGCCTGCGGCCTGCACGGACCCAGCGACCTCGTCCAAGAGATCGCAGGCGACGTCCGGGTCGACCGGGAATGCGCAGTTGGGCTTTGGGCCGAGGACAAAGCGCACCGGGGGAAGGACGAGCATCTGGAGCCCCGGATCGCGCGCCAGCGATGCGCCCTTGATGACGGCCATCAGGACCGCCTCCTCGGTGTCCATTCCCGTGCCGAGTCCCCAGTCGGCGAAGCCGGCCAAGGGGATCACAACCATCGTGCGACCCTTGTCGGGCCAGTTGGCAAAATCGGGCCAACGGTACCACGGCCAAAAGGTCGCCTCGTCGGCAGTGCACAGCTCTATCGAGGGAAGTTCCGGATTCAAGGTGGGCAGGGCTAGGGTGGGATCGATCGATGCAGGGTCACGGGCGTTCTGCAATCCTGATGCCAATTTCGCGTCCTATTGCGAAATGTTCGCCGTCGGGTGTGACGCTTCGGGTACGGGATTTTCGGCCCCCATCAATGATTTCATTAGATATTGGTAAACAAATGATTGGATCCCGCCGGAAACGGACCAGGTGCCGTTTGGGCTGCAGGCTCCAAGGTCCTGTGAGCAACCCGCAAAACCCGGGGAGTAACCCCCGGGGCCCCGCTTTTAGCGTGGACGGCGACCGTGTCGCCCTCCGCTGAACGGCGTCTAGCCTGCGTGACGCGGAGGGTGGACCCAGTGGACCCTTTTCCTGTTCGACTACGACGACTTGCATCCCAAGCTATTTGCCCGAAGCTGGATTGCTTGCTTGGTGCATATCCGGGAAAGTTCCCGCGAGGTCACGATGGATATTTGGTACCCCCCTTCATCCCCTGCCGATGCCGGCACACGGTCCGCCAGTCACTGCGTTTCCCCCCGAGGCATTCGAGGTGAATTCTCATTGGCTGTACTTCGGCAAGGGCTGACAGAACCCTGGCCCCCAAAAAGCGAAAGCACGTCACCCACGAAAACAACATGAGTTCCAACAAGTACAACCGCAGAGACTTCATCAAAAAGGGCGGCGCGGCGCTTGCCGCAACCACCGTCGCCTGGAGCGCGCGCAGCTACGGCATGATTGCGGGCGCCAACGACCGCGTCCGGGTGGGCATCGTCGGGTGCGGAGACCGGATGAAACAAGCATTGATCCCCGCGTTCCTTCAGCACGCCAAGGGGTTGAACTTCGAGTTCGTCGCGGTATCCGATATCTGGAGTCGCAGGCGGGAGGAGGGCGCCGCCTTCGTTCAAAAGCTCAGCGGAAGCCCCGTGGACGCGGTCCGCAACAATGACGAGCTCTATGCGCGCAAGGATGTGGACGCGGTGTTGATCGCGACCGCCGATTTCCAGCATGCCCTGCATGGCGTGGAGGCGGTCACCGCCGGCCGCGACGCCTACGTTGAAAAACCCACCGCCCACACCATGGATGACGCCCGCAGGTTCCTCGCGGCGGTCAGGCAGACGGGCAAGATTGTCCAGGTTGGAACCCAGCGCCGCAGCGCGCCCAGCTACCAGAAGGCCGCCGAGTACATCCAGTCCGGCAAGTTCGGTGACATCGTCATGGTCGAGATGACATGGAACGTGAACCAGCCCGGCCGCTGGCGACGCCCCGGCGTGGTGCCGCTGCTCAAGGAGCAGGACACGGACTGGAAGCGCTACCTCCTGAACCGGCCGCAGGTGCCGTTCGATGCCCGCAAATACCTCGAGTTTCGCCTGTTCTGGCCCTACTCCTCGGGCATCCCGGATCAGTGGCTTGTCCACCAGATCGACACGGTGCATTGGTTCACGGGACTGCCGCATCCGCGCAGTGTGGTGGCCAACGGCGGCATTTACCTGTGGAAGGACGGCCGGCAGAACTGGGACACCATGACGGCGGTATTCGATTACGGACCGCTCGACGACCCCACCAAGGGATTTCAGGTGCAGTACTCCTCGCGGTTCACAAATTCCGCCGGGGGAACGAAGGAGCTTTACTACTCCAATGGCGGCATGATCGACATGGACAAGCAGACGGTCACGCCGACAGGCGGCCTGAGTGCCCGCTCGGCGGCGGAGATGGGAATGCAGCCCAACCTGCTGCCCAGCATTCCCCTTGTCGAAAGTGCCGAGTCGGTGTCGACCGACGCCAACACGCAGGCTGATCCGCAAACCTCGGCCAACATGCGCAATTGGATGGAGTGCGTCCGTTCCCGCAAGACACCGAATGCCTCCATCGAGGCGGGATACCATCACTCGATCGCGCTGTGCATGAATGTGGCCGCCATACAGACCGGCGAAAAGGTCACCTTCGACGAGAAGACCCAGCAGGTGATGGTCGGGGGGAGGGCCTATGAGTAAGGTGGCCCCGCCCAGGTTCATCGCGGCACTGCTGCTAGCCGCCCTAGCCCTCGGGACCGCTTCCGCCCAGGGTGTTCAGGTTGTCGCCCGCGAATCCGATCGGCGCGTCGACGTCACGATCGACGGCCGGCCGTTCACATCGTGCATTTGGCCCACCTCGCTCAAGAAGCCGGTCCTTTATCCCCTCATCACCGACGAGGGAATCGTCGTGACGCGTGGATTCCCGCTCGATCCGCTGCCGGGTGAGCGGGTCGACCACCCACATCACGCCGGATTATGGTTTAACTATGGTAATGCCAATGGGTTCGATTTTTGGAACAACTCCGACGCCATCAAGCCGGAAAACCGTGCGATGATGGGCACCATCGCGTTCAAGAAAGTGGTGTCGACAAAGAGTGGCCCGGATTCAGGTGAATTGGTCGTCGAATCGACCTGGATTACGGGCAAAGACGAGTCGATTCTCGATCAAGTCACCCGCTGCGTCTTTGAGCGCCGCAGCCATGCCCGGGTAATCGATTATCAGGTGACGCTCCGGGCGCTCGACCGCGTGGTCTTCAAGGATGATAAGGAGGGCGTGCTTGGCCTGCGGGTTGCCCGCTGGCTCGAGTCGCCGGATGAGAAGGGTGGGGTCTTCATGGACGCAAACGGCAAAGCAACAAAGGTTTCCGCCTCCGATACAAAGGATGCGACGGGAGTTTATCTCACCAGTGAGGGTATCAAAGGACCTGCCGTCTGGTCGACCCGGGGGCGGTGGTGTTCTCTGTCGGGGCACACGGGAAGCCACCCTTCGACGGTAGTAATCTTCGACAACCCGGAAAATCCCGGATATCCAACCTACTGGCATGCGAGAGGTTACGGTTTATTCGCAGCGAATCCGTTGGGTCGTGCCATCTTCGATTCCACGAAGCCCGCCTATAATTTCACGCTGGAGAAGAACCAGGCCGCCACTTTTCGGTACCGGGTTGTCCTTTATTCCTACCTCGCGGATGCCGATGAGCTGAATCGGGAGGCGGATCGGTTCGCCGCGGCAGGCAAGTAGCGCCGACGCGCTCCGGGCAAGCGAGTTGTCCTCCCCTGCGGATCTCGTCGGTGCTGGCGTCTCGCCCTCGCTGTCACGCCCACGAGTTCTGCACTCTCGTCGGGCCGTTCGATCGGGGTGCTATGGCCCCCCTCACACGCAAATTGGTCGGGGCGATAGGATTCGAACCTACGACCTCCTGGTCCCAAACCAGGCGCTCTACCAGGCTAAGCTACACCCCGAGGTGAGGGGCCACGGCACGCCTGTTTGCAAGGAGTGTCAAGACGGGACCTCCCATGGTGCGCAATCTGCTTGCGTACCCCCACCAATCCGTCTCTCCTAAATATCCTTAACTTACTATCCATGGATACCATTTCTCGCGAAAACAACAGCCTGCTTCCGATGGGCGGAGTCATCATCGGTGCCGTTGCTCTCATCATTGGCGGCTATGCTGCGATCAGCCTCTCGAAGGTGAATCGCACCCTTGCCCAACAGGCTGACAAAGTCGCGAAGATCGACGACATCGCCTCGCAGGTCGCGTCCGCCTCGGCGGCGAGCGACAAGGCTGCGCGCGATATCACCACTCTCCAGAATTCCACCCAGGCCGCGGTGAACCAGCTCGGAACCGAGCTCGCGACCATCGACGAGAAGCTCAAGCACATGGAGGAGCCCCGCGTTGCCAAGGGCGTCAAGGGTCCCAAGGGTGAGGCGGCCGTGGCCGGCCCTGGCGAGTACATTGTCAAGGGCGGCGACACCGGCGCAAAGATCGCGCGCGCCAATGGCTGCACCCTGGGCGACCTCACTTCCGTCAATCCTGGCGTCAGCTGGACCCACCTGAAGGTCGGCGAGAAGATCAAGCTGCCCGAGAAGAAGTGATCACTGGGGAGCCTTCCCGGTGGTTGCGCGAGGCTGAGCGCGTGCTCGTCTCGACGCGTGTTTTTGACCTGAAAAGCGTCACGTTCCGCCACCCGAAGAGGGGAACGGAGCGTGAATTCATCGTGGCGAACGCCCCGGATTGGGTGAACGTCGTCGCCCGGACCCCGGACGACCGCCTTGTGCTGGTGCGCCAGTTTCGATTCGGCTCGGACGATTTTTCACTCGAATTGCCCGGCGGTGTGCTCGAGAAGGGCGAGGATCCTGTGTCCGGCGGCGTCAGGGAGCTCCTGGAGGAGACCGGCTACGGCGGCGGCAAGGTTCGGCTCCTGGGCAGCGTCTTTGCGAACCCCGCGATCCAGAACAACCGGTGCCATTTTGTCCTTGTCGACGGGGCGGTGCCCTCGGGCCCCATGAACTGGGATCACGACGAGGAGATCCAGGTCTCGACGTCCCCCGTCGCCGACGTCCTTTCGTGGGCGCGGACGGGAGGGATAACCCATAGCCTCTCGGTTGCGGCGCTCATGATCTTCGAGGGAAGCCGGGGCGTTTGACTTACTGCCGGGTCGGGATTATCTAGGCGTCACCTTTTCCCTGACACCCGAGTCACTCCTCCAAGCCGATGAATCCCCCGCAATTTGCCAACAGCCCCGAGGTCCTCGGTGCGTCCGGCGCGGCGGGGACGGTGCCCGAGTCTCTGGAGCGCGAGATCCGCAGCATTTACTCGAGGAGCCCGATCTACGGGCGCAGGTTCCCGCTCCACCCGGAGCCCCTGCGCTGGGCCTGCTACCGGGAAATGCCCGCGCTCTCGAAGCGGGAGATTGTCGAGTCGGGGCACCAGTCCTTCTTCGAGGACTACGCCGTGATCGAGCGCGGGCTCGCCGACCGCACCTTCGAATACGAGAACACCTCGGGCACGACGTCGTCGCCGATGACCGTGATCATGGAGGACGGCTGGTGGGCGGCGCAGACGCGCAGGGCCTACCTGGCCTCGCCCATCCTCCGGGAGTTTGCGGACCGGCCGCACAGGAAGTGCGTCCTGGCGCCCGTGGGCTGCTCGAGCAACCTCTGCCCGTACGAGGACCACCCCTTTCCCCACCGCTACTTTGACGGCACCGTCTACCTGAACCTCTCGAGCGACCCGTTCGCGTTCTCGGAGGCCGAGTGGGACCGGATCGTGGTCGAGCTCCAGGCGACCCAGCCCGAGATCCTCGAGGGCGAGCCCGTGTACCTGGCGCTCCTGGCGCGCGCCGTCGAGCGCCGACGCGTCTCGGTGCCGTCGGTCCGCGCGGTCATCCTCACCTACGGCAAGGCGAGCCTGCAGCACGGCAGGAGGATAGCGGAGGTGTTCCCCGCCCCGCAGGTGGACCTCTACGGCTCGACCGAGGCCGGCTACCTCTTTGTCGGCGAGGCGTTCAAGGACAACTCCCGGGTGATCGACGACAACGCCTTCATCGAGCTGGTGCCGTGGCGCGACGGCGTCCCCGGGGTCCACCAGATCCATGTCACGACCCGCGGGCGCGAGGCGATGCCGCTCCTGCGCTACCACACCGGGGACATCGTGATGGAGTGCCCGGACGGCTTCCGGATCCTCGGGCGCGAGGGCGGGCTCTATTTCAGGCCGGACGGCTCCATGGTTTCCCCCACCGACGTCGACCTGGCGCTTCCCTCCGATTTCAGGTGCTGGCACTACTCCCTCGCCCAGACCGGGGAAAACCGCTGGGACTTCCTCTACGTCGCGGACCACACCGCCGACCACAGGGCCCTCGAGGGGGCGGTGGCCGCGCTCCTGGGGCCCGGCGTCCGCGTGAACGCGTTCCGGCGCAAGTCGATCGCCCCGGCGGCGAGCGGGAAATTCGCCCTGCTAAAGCCCCTTGCCAAGGGGGCCTAGCTTATAGTTGGGATAAGGATCCCTTATCTCATGGGCCCTCCCCTGACAGTCGGTCTTTACTCGCGTGGGCTGTCCCTGTGGACTAGACCCCGCTACCCCGCACGATGGACCTAGCCCGACACCTCCTCCGCAGCACCCTAGGCAGGAAATTGATCATGGCCGGCACCGGCGTGGTCCTGATCGGCTTCGTGGTGGGCCACCTGGTCGGCAACCTCCAGGTCTTCGAGGATCCCGACCGGATCAACGGGTACGCCCACTTCCTGCAGTCCCTGGGGCCCGTGCTCTGGCTAGTCCGCATCTTCCTCCTGGTCTGCGTGGTGCTGCACATCTGGTCGGCGACGGTGCTCTCCCTTGAGAGCATGAAGGCCCGGGGAAGCGAGCCCTACCGGGTGAAGAAATGGATCGGCGCCACCTTCGCCTCGCGCTACATGCGCGGCACGGGATACGTGGTCCTGGCGTTCATCCTCTACCACCTTGCGCATTTCACGCTCGGCGCGGCGCAGCCCGCGACCTTCAAGGAGAACCTCCCGCACTACGTGATGAAGGGCGACTACCACGTCCTCGGCGTCACCGTGGTCCGCGCGGGGGCCGAGGTCCTGGACTGCCGCCAGATGGTCATCGGCGGCTTCAAGAACCCGGTCGTTGCCCTCTTCTACATGGTGGCCGTGGGCCTCCTCTCCCTCCACCTGCTGCACGGGGCCGAGAGCCTGTTCCAGACTTTCGGGTGGAAGAACCACAGCTGGGAGCGCGGCCTGAGGGCTGTCGTCACGCTCCTGTGCGCGGCGTATTTTCTAGGAAATCTGGCGATACCGGGAAGCGTCCTCCTCGGTATGCTCCGCTAAGACCCGGCTCGTCATGGCAAAACTCGATTCCAAGGTACCCCCGGGGGAGCTCTCCGGAAAATGGCGCCGCCACAAGGCGGACATCCGCCTGGTGAACCCGGCCAACAAGCGCAAGTACGAGGTGATCGTGGTCGGTGCCGGGCTGGCCGGGTCCTCCGCGGCGGCCTCGCTCGCCGAGATGGGCTACAAGGTGAGCTGCTTCGTGTTCCATGACAGCCCGCGGCGCGCCCACTCGATAGCCGCCCAGGGCGGGATCAACGCGGCCAAGAACTACCAGAACGACGGCGACAGCGTCTACCGGCTCTTCTACGACACGATCAAGGGCGGCGACTACCGCGCCCGCGAGGCAAACGTGCACCGGCTGGCCGAGGTCTCGGTGAACATCATCGACCAGTGCGTCGCCCAGGGAGTCCCGTTCGCCCGCGAGTACGGCGGCCTCCTGGACAACCGCTCGTTCGGGGGAGCCCAGGTGTCGCGCACCTTCTACGCACGCGGCCAGACCGGCCAGCAGCTCCTCCTCGGGGCCTATTCCGCGCTCTCCAAGGGCATCGCCTCGGGCGGGATCACGCTCCACACCCAGTCCGAGATGCTCGACCTGGTGGTCGTCGACGGCCACGCCAAGGGGATCATCGTGAGGGACCTGGTGACCGGTACCATCACCCGGCACGCGGCCGACGCGGTCATCCTGGCGACGGGCGGCTACGGCAACGTCTTCAACCTGTCGACCTACGCCCGCGGCTCGAACGCCACCGCGATCTGGAGGGCCTACAAGCGCGGGGCCTGCTTCGCCAACCCCTGCTACACGCAGATTCACCCGACCTGCATCCCCGTGACGGGCGACTACCAGTCGAAGCTCACGCTCATGTCCGAGTCGCTCCGCAACGACGGGCGGATCTGGGTCCCGAAGAGGAAGGAAGACCGCCTGAAGCCGCCGGCGTCGATCCCCGAGAGCGACCGCGACTACTACCTGGAGCGGATCTACCCGAGCTTTGGCAACCTCTGCCCCCGCGACGTCGCGTCGCGCGCGGCCAAGCGCGTGTGCGACGAGGGCCGCGGCGTGGGCATCAGCGGGCTCGGGGTGTACCTGGATTTCGCGGAGTCGATCGGCCGCCTCGGGGAGTCCGGTGTCCGCGAGCGCTACGGCAACCTCTTCGACATCTACAAGGAGATCACCAACGAGAACGCGTACAAGGTTCCGATGAGGATTTTCCCCGCCGTGCACTACACGATGGGCGGGCTCTGGGTGGACTACAACCTGATGTCCAACGTCCCGGGGCTCTTCGTCCTCGGGGAGGCCAACTTCTCGGACCACGGCGCGAATCGCCTCGGCGCCTCCGCCCTCATGCAGGGCCTGGGCGACGGCTACTTCGTGATCCCCTACACCGTGGGCGACTACCTGGCCTCGCAGAAGCCCGGATCGCGGCCCTCCGCAGACTCGCAGGAATTCAAGACGGCCGAGGTGGAGGTGGCCCTCACGACGAGCCGGATGCTCTCGATCAAGGGCAAGGAGCCCGTGAGCCACTACCACAAGCGCCTGGGCCAGATCATGTGGCAGTACTGCGGGATGGCCCGCAACAAGGAGGGCCTCGAGAAGGCGCTCCAGGAGATCCCGGCGCTCAGGAAGGAATTCTGGGAGAACGTCCACGTGCCCGGGTCGGGCGACACCATGAACCAGTCCCTTGAGCGGGCGGGCAGGGTGGCCGACTTCCTGGAGCTCGGGGAGCTCATGTGCCGCGACGCGCTCGCGCGCGAGGAGAGCTGCGGCGGGCACTTCCGCGAGGAGCACCAGTATCCCGACGGCGAGTGCAAGCGTGACGACGTGAACTTCGCCCACGTGGCCGCGTGGGAGTTTGCCGGGGAGGGCAAGGACCCCGTCCGCAACACCGAGCCCCTCAACTACGAGACGGTCAAGATGAGCGTCCGCAATTACAAGTGATGAGCACGAACACCTTCAGCGTTACCGTCCGAGTCTGGCGCCAGGATGGCCCCGGCAGGCCCGGCGCCTTCGCCGACTACCCGGTTGCCGGTGTCAACCCGGACATGTCCTTCCTCGAGATGCTCGACGTCCTGAACGACGAGCTGACGATGAAGGGAATCGAGCCCGTGGCCTTCGCGCACGACTGCCGCGAGGGGATCTGCGGGACGTGCTCCCTGGTGATCGACGGGAAGCCCCACGGCCCGCACCACGGCGTCGCCTCGTGCCAGACCTACATGCGCAGCTACAAGGACGGCGACGTGATCGTCGTCGAGCCCTACCGCGCCCGGCCCTTCCCCGTCGTCAAGGACCTGGTCACCGACCGCTCGGCCTTCGACAAGATCCAGCAGGCCGGCGGGTTCATCTCGATCCGCACGGGCTCGGCGCCCGAGGCCAACTCGGTACCCGTCCCGAAGGAAGTGGCCGACCTGGCGATGGACGCGGCCCAGTGCATCGGCTGCGGCGCCTGCGTCGCGGCCTGCAAGAACTCGAGCGCGATGCTCTTCGTGGCGGCCAAGGTCTCGCACCTGGGGCTCCTGCCCCAGGGCCAGCCCGAGCGGGACCGCCGGGTCCTGGCGATGGTGAGCACCATGGACGGCCTTGGCTTCGGCAGCTGCACGAACCAGTACGAGTGCAGCGCCGCCTGCCCCAAGCTGATCTCGCACGACTTCATAGCGCGGATGAACCGCGACTATGCGAAGGCCGTTTTCCGCTCGGCCTTCAAGCCGGTGGCCGCGGGCGCGGAAGCCTAGCCCAGCGGGCGCCAGGGGGTTAGGGGTATTCCCTTATTTTTCCCGTAACTTTGCGGGGTCGGTCCGTGTTCTCTGGATAACCAATCCCTTGAACATGAAAACCAACAACCTTCCCATGAAAGCCTTCCTCGCCGCCCTCGGGGCGATCCTCTTTGTTCCGGTGAGCGCGGTCGCCGCCGCCTTCGCCTTCACGGTCACGGGCGTCTTCGCCCTCCTCCTCGCCGACTACGGCCGGACCCTGGAGCCCCTGCGGGCCGAGGCCGCCCTTGTCCCCTTTGCCGCCGCGCCTTGCAAGCTGCATGAGCTGCCGACCGCGGCGTGAACCTTAACTTTGGCGGGTGTGGGTAACACCGCCTAGGGACAATCCGGGGTGGCGTGCAGTGCGCCACCCCGGTTTTTTTGTGCCCGGTTTTTCACGCCACTGCGCGAGTGGAGCCTCTTCCCATGGCCGCAACTTTTCCGCGGCATCGGTGTTATTGGGGGACAGAAAACAATCACGAACATGAAGACCAACATCCTTCCCATCTCCGCGTTCCTGGCCGCCCTCGCCGCGACCTTGACCTTCCCGGTCGGCGCCACCGCAGCAGCGTTCGCCTTCACGGCGACCGGACTCCTCGCGGTGTTCGCCGCCGACTACGGCCGCACGATCGAGCCGGTGCGGGTTCCCGCCGACATCGTTCCGTTTGGCTCCCCCGGGCGCCACGCCGAGCAGCTCTGCCAGGCGGCCTGATGGGCCCGGAGCCCATGAAAACCGTGCGCCCGACCATGAAGCCCCGGCCAACCCTCATCCTCTCGCTCCTCGCCGCGGCGTCCGCAGCCCTGGTGATGGTCGCCAACTCGGGCCTGGGCGGCATCGTGTTCACGGCGCTCGGCGCCGTGGCCCTGCTCACCCTGGATTACGGAAAAAGGATCGACCCGGTCCGGGTCCGGGCCCACATCATCCCAATCGAGAGGCCCCAAGCCGTTTTGGCCGGGGAGCGCCGGGCCGCCTAGCCCCTAGAACATCGAGAGCGCATGCGCGCTCTCCAGGAGGACCCAGGCTCCTCCGCCCACCAGCGCCGCGACGAGCGCGAACCGCAGGACCCTGCGGCCGCGAAGGACGGCGTCCTGGAAGTCCGTGTTGAGCGTCTTCCGGTTGTTCTGGTTGATGAAGCTCACGAAGCGCGGGTCCCTGAACTTTCCACGCGTGTCCGTGGCCAATCCGAAACGGATGGCCGGGCGGTGGAAGAAGTTCTTCAGGAACGGGATCATGGGGCCTAGGATGGCACTATCGGTATTTTGAGGTCGTTTTTTCAAGGTGAAACTCGCTAATGTCGGCCTTTCACGGATTTTTATCAGTTCACCTTACGCTCCCCCCATGCACCACTTTCGCTACGCAGGACAGAATCTCCATTGTGAATCCGTAGACCTGGCCGAGGTCGCCCGACTCTACGGCACGCCGACCTACGTCTACAGCGCGACGACGATCGAGGACAACTACACCCGGATCGCCGGCAGCATGAAGGGCCTCGACGTCCGCGTGTGCTATGCCGTCAAGGCAAACTCGAACCTGGCGGTCCTCCGGCACCTGGGCAACCTCGGCTCCTCGTTCGAATTCGCGAGCGCGGGTGAAATGCGCCGGGTCTTGGCCGCGGGCGCGGGAGTCCGGGAGAGCGTCTTTGCGGGCGTCGGCAAGACCGAGACCGAGATCCGCCTGGCCCTCGAGGCGGGCATCTTCGCGTTCCACGTGGAGAGCGAGCCCGAGCTGGCGAGGATCAACCACGTTGCGGGCAAGCTGGGCGTCAAGGCCAGCATCTCGATCCGCGTGAACCCGGACGTGGATGCGCACACCCACGCGAAGATCACCACCGGCACGAGCGCCAACAAGTTTGGCATCCCGCTCAAGCATGCCTCGGCCGCCTACGAGGCCGCCTCCAAGTACCCGAACATCACGATCAAGGGGATCCAGTCCCACATCGGGTCCCAGATCACCGAGGTGGGGCCCTTCGAGGAGACCCTGGAGAAGCTGGGGCCCCTGGCCCTCGAGCTGAAGGAGCGCTACGGGATCACCTACATCTCGATCGGAGGCGGAATCGGGGTGGTCTACAAGGATGCCCTGGCGAGCGGCCCCTATTCCTGGTGGGAGACCCTGCCCGAGGCGAAGCGCCCGCTGACGCCCGAGGTGTACGGCGCCACCCTGGCTCCGGCCCTCTCCGGGCTTGGCCTGAAGGTCCTGCTCGAGCCGGGCCGCTCGATGGTCGCCAACGCCGGCGTCCTTCTCTCCCGTGTCGAGTACCTGAAGCGCGGCCAGGGCAAGAATTTCCTGATCGTGGACGCGGCCATGAACGACCTGGTCCGCCCGGCCATGTACGACTCCTTTCACGAGATCGTCCCCCTGCGGCGCGACACCACGCGCCGCGCGCTCGTGGCCGACATTGTCGGGCCCATCTGCGAGAGCACGGACTGCTTCGCCAAGGACCGGCAGATCCAGGAGGTCGGCGAGGGCGAGTACCTGGCCCTCATGAGCGCCGGGGCCTACGGGCACGTGATGGCCAGCCGCTACAACACCCGGCCGATACCGGCCGAGGTCCTGGTCAAGGGCAGCGCTTTTGAGCTGGTGACGGCCCGCGAGACCTTCGAGGAGCAGATCTCCAACGAGAAAATACCCGCGTTTTTGAAGTAGCGCGCCGGGTTGCCGGGGGTTACAAGGGCCCCATGAAGTTCTGCGTCGTCGGAGCCGGGGCCTGGGGCACGGCGTTTGCGCTGCACCTGGGAAGGGGCGGACGGACGGTCGCGCTGGTTCCCCGGCGACCCGAGCAGGCGGTCATCATCGGGGAGACCCGGGAAAACAAGGAATACCTTCCGGGGATGATGCTTCCCGGGGAGGTCCGGGTGACCTCGATCCTCGAGGAGGGCCTTTTTGGCGCCGACGTGATCCTCCTGGCCTGCCCGGCCCAGACGCTTCGCCAGACCTCCGCCCATGTCCGGCAGGCCCTCGGGACGGCGGCCCCGCAGCTCGTGGTGAGCCTGGCCAAGGGCCTCGAACTGGGCAGCCACATGCGCCCCTCGGAGGTGATCGGCCAGGAACTCCCCGGGGTGGCGGTCGGGGCCCTTTCGGGGCCGACCAATGCGGCCGAGGTGGCCCGCGGGCTTCCCGCGGCGATGGTGCTCGCGGCAAGGGGCGGGGATGCGGTGGCCACCCTGGTCCAGGCGTCGATCAGCGGGCCCAGGCTGCGCGTGTACACGACGGACGACCTTCCCGGGGTCGAGTTCGGGGGCAGCCTCAAGAATATCTATGCAATCGCGGCCGGATGCTGCGACGGGCTGGGGCTCGGCGACAATGCCAAGGCGGCGCTCCTGACCCGGGCCGTCGCCGAGATGGTCAAGGTGGGCGGGGCCCTTGGGGCCAGGCCCGAGACTTTCTACGGGCTCTCGGGATTCGGCGACCTGGTGGCCACCTGCAACGGGGCGTGGAGCCGCAACCGCGAGTTTGGCCACCAGATCGGCAGCGGCCGGGCCATCTCCGACCTTCTTTCCGGGCGCAGGACGGTCGTCGAGGGCTATGAGACCACCCGGTCGTTTGCCGGGCTCTGCTCGGAGCGGGGGATCGACGCCCCCATCCTCGGGGAGACCAACGGGATCCTCTTCAAGGGGCGCCGGCCGGCGGACGCGATCTCGGCGCTCATGATGCGGGAACTTAAGCGGGAGACCGTCTCCGCGTTCGCCCAGGCCTAGCGCCCCTAGGCTTGCGTCCGGGGGATTCGTTTTGTTGCCTCTCGCCGCCCCCGACAGTCCAACCCCCCATCTTACCCCATGGCCGCCGAAGCCGCACTGGATCGCAAACACAAGCTCGTCATCATTGCCTCGTCCCTTGGGACCGTATTCGAGTGGTACGACTTCTATATCTACGGGACCCTCGCCGCGTTCTTCGGGAAGCTGTTCTTCCCCGCGGACAACGAGACGGCGGGCTACCTCTCGAGCCTCGCCCTCTTTGGCGTCGGCTTTTCGGTCCGCCCCTTCGGGGCCCTGGTCTTCGGCAGGCTGGGCGACCTGGCGGGCCGCAAGTACACGTTCCTGATAACGATCGTCGTGATGGGGCTCTCGACGGCCCTGGTGGGCCTCCTGCCGACGTTCTCGAGCATCGGGTTCGCGGCCCCGATCATCCTCGTTTTCCTGCGCCTCGCGCAGGGCCTGGCGCTTGGCGGCGAGTACGGTGGCGCGGCCATCTACGTGGCCGAGCACGCCCCTGAAGGGAAGCGGGGCCTCTACACCGGGTGGATCCAGACGACCGCGACCCTCGGCCTCTTCCTGGCCCTGGTCGTGATCGGGGGCCTGCGCAAGTTCATGACCCCGGAGCAGTTCGCCTCGTGGGGCTGGCGCATCCCGTTTCTCCTTTCCTTCCTTTTGCTCGCCGTCTCGGTCTACATCCGGATGAAGCTTGAGGAGTCCCCGGTCTTCGCCGAGATGAAGGCCCAGGGCAAGGGCTCGAAGGCGCCCCTCACGGAGAGCTTCGCCCGTTGGGAAAACGGCAAGGTCGTGCTCAAGGCCCTCTTCGGTGCCACCATGGGCCAGGGCGTCGTCTGGTACGCAGGGCAGTTCTACGCGCTCTATTTCCTCTCGACGACCCTCAAGGTGGACTACGTCACGACCTACTTCCTGATCGCGACCTCGCTGGCCATAGGCGCCGTGCTCCTGGTGAGCTTCGGGAAGCTCTCCGATGCCGTCGGCAGGAAGAAGATCATCATGACCGG
>CAITBM010000089.1 GCA_903890485.1 uncultured Opitutaceae bacterium
GCCTTGTCGAACGTCCAGTTCTCGAGCATCTGCGACGGGGCCTCCACGAAGTCCCTGGGGACGGAGGTGCCCGAGAAGTTGACCCGGGTGGCGCGCGTCGTGATCGAGTGCATCGCGTGCCCGAACTCGTGGAAGAGCGTTCGCACCTCCTCCTGCGCGAGGAGCGAGGGGGCGCCATTCGCCGGCCTAGGAAAGTTGCACATGAGGGCGACGGTCGGCCTCAGGTAGACCCCGCTCGGGAGCAGGTGGCCGGGCTGGATCGAGGCCTGGGCGAAGTGGTTGTACTTTCCCTCGCGCGGGAACATGTCCAGGTAGAAGAGGCCCATCGGCTCCCCCGTCTTCGCGTCGGTGACGGCCCAGAGCTGGACGCCGTCGGCCCAGGCGTGGGGCGCCTCCAGCTGCTCGAACTTGAGCCCGAAGATCGACTGGTAGATCGAGAACATGCCGCTCAGCACCTTCTCGTACGGGAAGTAGACCCGGAGCGCCTCGGTATCGATCGTGTACTTTTGGAGGACCAGCTGGTTCTGGTAGTAGCGCCAGTCCGTGTAGTCGATCTGGGCGTTCGGGTCGCCGGTCTCCTTCACCTTGAGCGCGCGCATCTCGGCGACCTCGGCGTCGAACTTGGGCTGGATGCCCTTGACCAGGTCCTCGATGAACTTGGTCGCCGTGGCCCCGTTCTTCGCCATCTTCGTCTCGATCCGGTAGTCGTCCCAGGAGGCGTAGCCGAGCTTGAGCGCGATCGTGTTCCGCAGGGCGACAATCTTGTTGAGGAGGGGGACGTTCTTCTCCTGGGCCAGGTGGTATTCGGCCACGACCACCTTCTTGCGGGTCTCCGCCACCGAGCAGCGCTGCTCGACCATGATGCGCTGCGGCGTCACGTTCACGAGGATCGTGTACTGGTCGTCGCCGGTCTTGATCCCCGGCTGTGCGAGGAAGGCCTCGGGAACGCCGGCGAGCTCAGCCTTCGTAAAGACGAGCGGGGAGCGGGCGGCGATTACGTTGGTCTCAAAGTCGGTCTCAAGGGGGCTCAGCTCCTTGAAGAGGTCCTCGACCTCCTTGCGCTGGGCCGGCGCCAGCTCGAAGCCCTCGCGGCGGTAGTCGCGCATCGTGTACTCAAGAAGGCGCTTGTCCTCGCCCGTGACGGCGGGCTTTCGGTCGGCGACGGCCTTCAGGACCGCGTAGACGTCCTCCCGGTACCCGTTTCCGATCTCCCACTGCTGCATCCGCTTGACCTGTTCGTCGGCGGCGTCGCGCATGGCCTTGCTGGGGCTCGTCTCCTGGATGAAGCTGAGCCGGCCCTCGACGAGGGCTGAATCGGCGCTGATAGCGTCGAGGGCCGCGAACGTGCTCTCGAAGGTCGCCTTCGACATATCCTGCTTTGCGAATTCGTTGATCGCCTTGTCCCCGGCCGCCATGGCGGCGTTCGCCGACGCCACGATCTGCTCAGGCGTCGTCTCGAAGGGGATGTCCCGGATCTCGGACTTGAAGGGTGCGGCCTGGACCTCGAGGTCCGCGACGCTCCTTAGCGGTGCTGCGCCCAGGATCGCCGGCGCGAGCGCCAGGACGACGAGGGCGGGATAGTGGGGGATTCTCATGGGAGAAGCCTTGACCAACCCCCGCGGGGCGTCAACGGGCGAGCAGCCTAGGCCGTCACCTTGTGGTGGTCCGTCCCCCGAGGGAACGGGGCGTAGTAGGAGGCCAGGATCGAGGGGATCGCGGCGAACATGACGATGATGAAGTAGGCCTTGTAGCCGAAGTGGTCCGCCAGGGGGCCGCTGACCATCTGGGTGGGAACCAGCATCAGGTTCATGAGCGCCGTGCAGAACGCGTAGTGCGTCATGTGGTACTTCCCGGGCGAGATCTGCTGCATCATGTAGAGCATGTTGGCGACAAAGCCGAAGCTGTAGCCGAACTTCTCGATCGTCACCAGGGAGCCCACCGTCCAGAGGGAGAGGGTGTGGCCCGGGCCCGCCAGCTGGGAGAGGATCACGAACGTGATGTGCGGAAGGTTCAAGAGGAGCGCCATGAACACCAGGGTCACACGGTTGAGCCCGAACCTCGCCATGAAGGCCCCGCCCAGGAGCCCCGCGAAGAGGCTGACGAAGGTGCTCACGGTGCCGTCGATGATCCCCTTCTGCTTGAGCGTGAGGCCGACGCCGCCCACGTCGTGGGCCGCCTGCAGGAAGAGGGGCCCCTCGATCAGGAGCAGGCCCTCGGAGCTCCTGAACAGGAAGACAAACAGGAGCATGCCCCAGATCTTCTCCTTCCTGAAGAAGTCGGCGACCGAGTCCGCGAAGGTGGTGCCGATCTCCGCGACGTTCTTGGGGCGGACCGTGATGGAGCCGGTCGGAAGGATGAACCAGTGGTAGACGGCGAGGACCCCGAGCGTCACGGCCGCCAGTCCCAGGGCCCAGCCCCAGGCTGCCGTTGCCGACATCGCGTGGTCCTCCTTCAGGGCGCCGGCGGCCCAGACGATCGCGGCCGTCGAGAACAGCCGGCCGACGTTCCAGAACACCCCCTGCACGCCGATGAACGCGGCCTGCTTTCGGGGGTCGAGCGAGGTGATGTAAATCCCGTCGACGCAGATGTCCTGGGTCGAGGACGCGAACGCCAGGACCCAGAGGAGGGCGATCGCGATCTGGAAGTAGTTAGGCAAGGGGAGCGCGACCGCGATGGCGCAGAGCAGGCCGGCCATCAGGATCTCCATCGAGAGGACGAAGAACTTCTTCGTCCGGTACATGTCGAGAAACGCGGCCCAGAAGGGCTTGAGCGACCAGGCGATCCCGATGCTCGCGGTGGCGAGCGTGATCTGGCTGTCGCTGTGCCCCAGGTCCTTGAACATCGTCCCGGCCACCCAGATCACGAGCGCGAAGGGGATGCCCTCCGAGAAGTACGAGCTGGGGACCCAGTACCAGGGGTTGCGGGCGGGTTTGTCGGGGGTGGGCATGGGGAAGGGAGGGGTGGGGTTAGGGGGGCCGAGACATCAGACGGAGCCGCGATCCGATGGCAAGGCTCCCGTGCGCGCCCGGGCCCCGCGGGTCCTAGGGTTTCCGGCGGCTTGCCGCCAGGAGGAGCGAGGCCTTCTCGTCCTCGGGCAGGAAGGCGATCTCGAGCGCGTTCCTCTGGGCCGTTCGGATCTCCCCGGGGGAGAGGCCAGCGGCCGGCGCCGCCACCCGGTACTCGTAGTCCAGGTCGATCCCGCTGATGACCGGGTCATCCGTGTTGATCGTGGCCAGGATGCCCTCGGAGAGCAGGCGCTTCATCGGGTGCTCCCCGATCGAGGGGACGCTGTTGGTCTGCACGTTGCTCGTGAGGTTCACCTCCAGGCCGATCCGCCTCTCGCGCAGGTGGACGAGGAGATCCGGGTCGTCGACCGCCCGGATGCCGTGGCCGATGCGGGTGGCGCCCAGGTCCCGGATCGCCGACCAGATGCTCGCCGCGCCGTCGGCCTCGCCGGCGTGAGCCGTGATCGCCCAGCCCGCTTCGCGGCCCCTCCGGAAATGGTCCAAGAAAAGCCGGGCGGGCCACCGCTTCTCGTCTCCCGCCAGGTCGAGGGCGACGATCCTGTCGGCGCCGGTCAGGAGGGCCTCGAGCTCCGCCGTGCAGTCCGCGACCCCGTGGGTTCGGCTCAGGATCCCGATCACCTTCACCTTGAGCCCGGTCGATAGCCTCCCTTCCTCGATCCCCTCGAGCACCGCGGCCACGACGGCCGCCGGATCGAGCCCGTGGGGCTTCGCCATAAAGAGCGGGCTGAAGCGCAGCTCCACGTAGTCTAGGCCCTCCCGGTGGGCGTCCTCCACGTTCTCGCGGGCGATCCGCCGGCACGCGTCCAGGTCCGCCAGGACGGCGGTCATCCAGTGGAGCTTCGAGAGCCAGGAGGAGAGGTCGGCCATGACCCCGGTCACCTGGACGTGGGGCCGGAGCGCCTCAAGCGTGGCGCCCGGGAGCCGGACCCCGTGGCGGTCGCCGAGCTCCAGGATGGTGGCGAGCCGGACGTTGCCGTCCAGGTGCCGGTGCAGGTCGATTAAGGGGAGGGACCGGTCCATGGTGATGGGGCAGCCCGCCGACAGTGCCCTGCCGGGGGCGCGCGGCAAGGGCAAGTTCAAGCAATTGGTCTTCGACAGCGCGCGTCATGGTGCAGAACTAACCTGATGGCTAACCTTACGGTTACGTGGCACAACACGCGACGAAAACGGTGGAGGTGCCGGGATTTGAACCCCA
>CAITBM010000090.1 GCA_903890485.1 uncultured Opitutaceae bacterium
GCTCGAAGAGCTCCCCCATGCAGTCCAGGTCGCCGTCGCGCACCGCCAGCATCAGGTCGTGGTCAGAAGTCGGGGATGTGGTGTCCACGAGGGGGCGTGCGGGGGATTCAAACCCCGCGAATCGAGGAAGCACAGGAATTTCGGATTCCATGGGGTGCAGGTACAAAGCGGGGCAGGGCTCTCGGCATGGCGTTGTACCCCCAGAAACCCGGGCGTGGCCCAAATGTTACCGGATTCCCGCGGAAACCTCGGTCCCCCACGGGAGGATTGATTGGCCCGCCCGCTTGCGTTAGTGACCGGGGAGCCCCCTTTTAACCCATGAACCGCCGCGAATTCATCGTCTCCTCCCTCGCCGCGACGGCCGGCGTGGCCCTGGGGCGCAGGGCCTGGGCCCAGCAGCCCCCCGCCGCCTCCCCGTTTGTCTTCACGCCCCTTCGCCGCGACGTTGGCATCTTCACCGGCAGGGGCGGGACGATCGGGTGGCTCGCCGGAAAGGACGCGCTCGCGGTTGTCGACACCCAGTTTCCCGACACCGCCGTCGTCTGCCTGAAGGGGATCCCGGGGATCGCCGGCCGGACGATCGACGCGACGATCAACACCCACCACCACCTGGACCACACCGGGGGAAACGGGGTCTTCAGGGCGGCGTCGAAGGCCCTGGTCGCGCACGCGAACGTCCCCAAGCTCCAGTTCGAGGCGGCCAAGCGCGCCGAGCAGGGGGCGAAGGTGGATCCCGCCGCGGCGGTCGCCGCGCAGGTCTACGCGGACACGACGTTTCCGGACGTGTGGAGGCGCGAGCTCGGCTCCGAGATCGTGACGGCCGAGTTCCGGGGCCCGGCCCACACGGGCGGCGATGCCGCGGTGCATTTTGAGAAGGCCAACGTGGTCCACATGGGCGACCTGGTGTTCAACCGCATGTACCCTTACGTGGACCGGCCCGGCGGGGCGAGCATCCGGGGCTGGATCAAGGCCCTTGAGGACAGCGCCGCGGCGTACCCCGAGGACGCCCTCTTTGTCTTCGGCCACGGCAACCCCAGGTTTGGCGTCACCGGCAAGCGCAGCGACCTGCTGGTGATGCGGGACTTCCTGGGGGCCGCCCTGGAGCATGTCCAGGGGGAGATCGCGGCCGGCCACGACAAGCCGGCGGTGGTCGCCCTGGAGAACATGCCGGGCTTCCCCGACTTCCACGCACCGCTCCCCAACCGCCTGGGCATGGTCCTGGGCGCCGCCTTCGACGAATTGACTGCACCCAAAGCCTAGGCCAGCCTCGAACCCCATGAGCTTCAAAGTCCTCTTCAGGTCCGTCGTGTTTCTCGCGATCCTCTTCGTGATGCTGTACATCGGCGTGAACAACCGCCAGGCAGCGGACTTCTACTTCCCGATGGTCCTCGACAAGAAGCTGACCACGGACGCGGCGATGATCTACTTTGGGATGTTTGCCGTCGGGGTGATTGCGGGAACGCTGCTCACGGTCGGCGGCGGTTCCGGCAAGAGCCGCAGCTCCTCCAAGGGAGAAAAATAGCCCTAGCGGGCGCCGCGCTTCCCCGGGTTCTTCAACCCGGTCTCGAGCTTGTTGCGCACCTCGCGCAGCACCAGGGCGGCAAGGCGCGTCCGTCGCGTTTCCAGGTAGCCCCTGACCCGCTCGGGTTCCCGCGTCGAGAGCACCCGGAGCGCCCAGGACAGGGCCTTGACGATCATCGGGTCCCGGTCCCGGAGAAGGAGGTCGCACACGGCGAGCGTCCGCTTGGGGTCGCCCCGGCCCCCGTGGGACCGGAGGTTCAGCGGCACGGTGCTCACCAATGCCGCCCTCCGCCACCAGCGGTCCGGCGGAACGCGTCCACGAGTGGACGAGGGCCGTGGGGATCCGTCCTTCCCGCCAGGCCGGGCCGGCCACGTAGGGGGCGAAGCAGTCGACCTCCTCCCAGGCTGAGATGCCCTTTCCGAGGCGAACGACGCTCCGGGGCGTCAGGCACGAGGGGGCCTCGGGGTGGTGCCGGACGAGTTCGTAGGCGATGAAGCGATGCCAGGGCTCCGGAATTTGGGAGAGGATCACGGCGGCGCCGACGACCGAGCGTCCGGGTAGGGGGGCCAACTCGCGCGAGAGCCCCCGCCTGAACGCCCTCATCTCCGGGACCCGGCTCCCCTTCAGGGGGAGGATCCTCCGGCTGATCGCCTGGGCGAGCGCCCTGTCGGGGTTCACCGGCATCAGAAAAGACGCCTACCCGCGGACCCGCCTCAAGTTGTCGCAGACGACCGCGGCGGCCACGGCCGCGTTCAGCGATTCCGCTGACCCGACCCTGGGGATGGTGACCGAGTAGCGAAGCAGCGAGCGGACCTCCTCCGAGAGGCCGCGACCCTCGCTGCCGATCACGATCACCGCCGCGGGCTCGGCGGGGATGTCCCGCACGTCGCGGCCGTCCAGGGCGCAGCCGATGACCGGCGCCCTGAGGCCCGCGAGCGCGGCGCCGAGCGGGGTCACCAGGGCCCGGACCCGCGCGAAGGAGCCCATGCTCGACTGGATGACCTTCTGGGAATACAGGTCCGCGCACCCGGGCGACAGCAGCACGCGGTCGATCCCGAACCAGTCGGCGACCCGGATGATCGTCCCCACGTTGCCCGGGTCCTGGACCCCGTCGAGGGCAAGCGTGAGCCCCGACTCGAGCTCCCCGGGCGAAAGCTCCGCCCGCTGGATCCTGCCTACCGCGAGGACCGGAGACGGCGTGGGGAAGTGGCTCACCCGGGCCATGTCCTCCGGCGTCACGGGATGGGTGGCCTCGCCGCGCCAGTCGGGCGTCGCAAAGATCTGCTCGAACGGGTGGCCGGCCGCCACCAGCTCGGAGACCAGCTTGTCGCCCTCGACCGCGTACAGCCCGAGCTCCTCGCGGTGCTTCTTGTCGCGGAGCGACCGCAGCAGCTGGATTTCCATGCGTGTGATCAAGGGGGGAGGATGGCGCCTGCACGGGTTGTTTTTCAACCCGGATTTCCCAGATTGGCATGATGACTGCTGACAATAATGCTGCGTAACCGTATAATGGGGAATGGTATAGAAACGCATAAAACCTTGAGAACACGA
>CAITBM010000091.1 GCA_903890485.1 uncultured Opitutaceae bacterium
CCTCTCGGCGCCGGCCATCGCCAGGAGCCCCTGGTTGTACTGGTTGCCGATGATCGTGATCGGGGAGAAGAAGAAGTTGGAGAGCAGGATGAACGTGATCAGGTCGTCGGCCCTCATCCCGCCGTTGAACACCCTCCAGCCGCCCACCACCAGGAGCGTCGCGACAAAGAACTGGCTGTTGAGCTCCAGGATCGGCGCCAGGACGGCCGACGTCCGTGCGAGCGCGATGTTGTAGCGCGAGTGGTCGCTCAGGAGGCTCCGGAATAGGCCGGCGTTCATGTCCTGCCTGACGAAGCCCTGGGTCACGCGGATCCCGTTCACCGACTCGGCGAGGGTCGCCGTGACGCGGCTGAAGCTCTCCTGCGAGGCGCGCGTGAGCCGGCTCAGCTTCATCCTGAAGTGGTTGTTCACCATCCAGAGGAAGGGCGCCATGCAGACGACCACCAGGAACATCTTCCAGTCGCTGTAGAGGAGCACCATCGCCGTGAAGAACATCTGCCCGAACTGGATCGCGCTCACGAATCCTACGTCCTGGATCCCCACCCTGACGGCCTCCACGTCGCTCGTCACCCGGCTGATGATCCGCCCGAGCTTCATCCGGTGGAAGAAGCTCATCGGCTGCCCCTGGACCTTCTCGAAGATCTCCGAGCGGATCCCGTTGACGACGGTCTCGCCGATCTCGAGCGCGTAGCGCTGCCGGAAGTGGAACATCGCGTCGGTCATGACGGCAAGCGCCGCAAACCCCAGGGTGCCAAGCAGGATCCCGTGTGTGTCCCCGTTGGCGATCGGCCCCTTGATGACGAGTGCCGTGACCCAGACCAGGGCGGGAAGCTGCGCCGAGCGGATGGCGGTCAGGACCAGCATCAGCGACATCTTCCGGCTCACGGGCCTTGCGTAGGTCAGGATGCGCCGGATGAGCCGCCAGTCGAGCGGCTTGAACTGCTCCTCGTCGTCGTCCTCGTCCCGCACGCGGTGGACCAGCATCAGGTCGGGGGCGCGGTCCTTCTTCGCGCTCATGGTGACCCCCCCCGGCCGGGCCCTGGAGCTCCCGGCCGTCGACCAGCTGGAGGTTTGCGACGTGGAGGTACGGGCCCGGCACCCGGATCAACTCCGCGTGGGTGCCCCTCTGCACGATGCGCCCGTTCTCCAGGACGATGATCAGGTCCGCGCGCCTTAAGGTGCTCAGCCGGTGGGCGACGATGAACGTCGTCCTCCCGGCGATCGCGCGGTCAAGCGCCTCGAAGATCTCGTGCTCGGTCTCGCTGTCGATGGCCGCCGTCGGGTCGTCCAGGAGGAGGATCGCCGGCTCGAGCAGGACGGCCCGGGCGATGGCGAGGCGCTGGCGCTGCCCGCCGGAGAGGCTGTTTCCGCTCTCCCCGAGCACGGTCTCGTAGCCCTTCGGCAGGGCCATGATGAAATCGTGGGCCGCCGCGACGCGCGCGGCCCTCTCGATCTGGGCCTGCGTGGCGTCGGGGTGCCCGAATGCGATGTTGGCCGCCACCGTGTTGGAGAAAAGGAAGCTCTCCTGGAAGACCGTGCCGATGTTGCGCCGGAGGTCGTCCAGGTGCAGGTGGCGCACGTCGATGCCGTCGATCAGGAGCCTGCCCTTGGTGACGTCGAAGAACCTCGGGATCAGCCCCATCAGGACGCTCTTTCCGGCGCCGGTCGCCCCGAGGATGGCCACGCACTCGCCCGGCTTCACCTCAAGGGTGATGTCGCGGAGCACCGGGTCCAGGCTCCCGTACTCAAAGGAGACGTCCTCGAAGCGCACCATGCCCTCCAGGCGCGGCCGCCTGACGGCGTCCGGCGCCGACTTGACCTCGATCGGGGCGTCGAGGATCTCGAAGACGCGCTTCGCGCCGATCAGGGACTGCTGGACCGAGTTCACGATCGCGGCGACATTGTTCACCTGGCCGGCGAACTGCTCCAGGAGGCCGGCGAAGACGACCAGGCCCGCGCCGAGCGGCAGCTGGCCCCGGACCACGAGCGCGCCGCCGTAGCCCAGCAGGACGATCGTGTTGATCCGGGTCAGGAAGCCCGCCGTCGGCGAGAAGAGGCTCACCCACCAGAAGATGCTGTACTGCTGCGAGAGGATCGCGTTGTTGGCCTCCGTGAACCTCTCGCGGCTCTCCTTCTCCCGGCCGAACCCCTTGACGACGGCAACCCCCTGGATGCTCTCGGCCAGGTACTGGACCATCTTCTCCACAAGCGTGCGGTTTTCCGCGTACTCCGGCTGGATCTTCCGCGAGAAGAGCGTGGAGAGGATCAGCAGGATCGGGGAGGTCGCCAGGCAGGCGATCGTGAGCCCCGGGCTCAGGTACGCCATGTAGGCCGCGTACACGGTGAGCGAGATCACCATGATGACGCTCTGGATCAGCACCTGGTCGACGAACATCCTGACGGACTGCACGTCCCCGGTCACCCGGGTGATGATGGACCCCGTCGTGTTGGCGTCGAAGAAACGGAAGCTCAGGCGCTGCAGCTTGTCATAGATCTCGCCGCGGAGGTCGACCACCAGGTGGCGCTGCACCAGGATGTTCACGCGGACGGCGTAGACATAGTTGAGGAAAGCGCGGCAGGCGGAGAGGACCAGGATCAGCCCTCCCAGGACCCCCAGGACGTGCATCGGGTGCCAGTCCGCCGGCAGGCTGAAGTGCAGGAAGCTGACGACGGCCTGAGGCGGGGGCTGGCTCGGCTTGTGGCCCATCACCTGCCGGATATAGTCGATGCCGATGCCCGTGAAGCTCAGCCCGAACAGGCCCATCGTGAGCAGAACCAGCTGGATGAGAAGCACCTGCACGCACCTCAGCCGGTACCTCCAGGCCAGACCGAAGAGCCTGCGGATCAGTTCCGCATTGGAGGGCCCTGTATCGGCGCTGTGAGGCGGAGATCCCATTTGGACCTCAGCCTAACCCGAACCGGCTTTGGTGCACGAAGTTTTCCTCGGGAACGCCTAGCGGTTGGGGACGGACGGGGGGGCGCCACCCGGGGTCAGCCCCGGCGGGGCCTCCTGCATCGCCTTCTCGCGCTCCAGGCGCCGCCGGCGGACCTCCTGGGCCACGGCGTCCAGGCGCTTCTGCTCGTCGGCCGGCGACGGGTTCACGACCACCGTGGAGGCGATGGCCGAGGGGGCCGCGGCAACCGCGGCACCCGAGGAGGCAACCTTGGAGGACCTGAGCGTGAGCTTAAGCAGCCGACCCTGGTAGTCGACGGTCACCGAGTCGCTGGCCGGGTCCGCGGTTCTGACGACAAAGTCGTGGCCGGACTCGTTCAGGCCAACCCAGGCGGCCTTCTTCTTTGCGACGTCGTAGATGCAGTACGCCACGCCTTCCGGCATGGGCATCACCCCGCGGAGCTCGATCGGTCCGGCGGGGCCCGCGGCGGCGCCCGCGGCCTGGGCGTTGGCCGGGAGGAACGGGGAGGCCACCGCCAGGTCGGCCCGCGCGGACGCCAAAAGGGACGCCACCGCGAGGGCTGCGATGCCCCAGGGAAGCCGAACCGCGATGCGTGCACCCATGAAATTCACCCAGGGTGAACTAGATGCACAGACCGCCACCCGGTCAAGTGGCCTTGGCCGGCCTCAGGCCCCGGCGCGCCTGCGGCGGTAGACCACGATCCCGACCAGGGAAAGGGCGACGAAGATCGCGCCGTAGGTGGACGGCTCGGGAGCGGGGGTGATCTCGTGTCCCGCTCCGGGACCCGAGGTGCCCGTGCTCCAGTGGGTCAGGTTGTTGGAGTACCCGGTGAAGCCGATCTGGTTCTCCGGTGCCGTTCCCTGCGTGCCCGTGCTCGTGCTGCTGTAGAAATAATCCACCATGTCCTTCCAGTTCTGGACGGAGAGCTGGGAGCTTCCCGATAGGCTGACGCCGTTCACCGAGAGGACAGAGGTCGCCGGATTGGCGAAGTCGACGATCGAGTTCGCGTTGATCGTCAGGCTGCCAAAGGTGTCCGTGGTGCCGTTCAGCTTGAGCGTGCCGCCGTTCAGGACGATGTTCAGGCCCGAGTCGCTGAAGTTGGCCCCAAGGGTGAGGGTCGAGCCGGCATTCAGCACCAGGGTCCCCGTGCCGTTGATGACGCCGCTCAAAAGGCTCGTGCCCGAGTTGAGCGTCAGGGATCCGCCCGTCCCGAACGAAAGGGTACCGGCGTCGCTCAGGGTGCCGATCGACTGGCTCGTGTTGTTGAGGCTCATGATCGCCCCCGTGTTCACGGTGATGGCGGTCGTGGTCGCGAAGGCGTTTGAGACGTTGGTCTGGAGGGTGCCGCCGCTCACGGTGACCGACCCGGCGAAGGACGGGTTTGCGGCGCCGATCGCCAGCGTTCCGGTCCCGTCCTTGGTGAGCGCGCTCCCGGAGGTGCCCGTGATCGCCCCGTTGATCGTCGTGTTGGCGTTGCCGCCCACGTTCAGGGTGTTGGCGCCAAGGCCGACCGCGCCAGAGAGGGTGAGGTTGCCCGAGTCCGACTGGACGCGGGTCGTCCCCGTCACGGTCAGGGGGCCGCTCACCGTGTTGTTGCCCGAGAGGTTCTCGAAGGCGCCGGCGAACGAGGTCCCCGTGCTGTTAAGCGTGAATGCGTTCGCGAGGGTGATGTTGTTCTGGATCTGGATGTTGCCGCCAGCGTTGACCGCCACCGTCCCCGTGCCGAAGCCCGAGCCGTTGGTGACGTTCACGATGCTGCTGGTGGTCGTTCCGCCCGAATACGTGTTGGTGCCCCCAAGGACGGTTGTTCCCGTGTTGCTCATCGTCAGCGAACCCGCCCCCGAAATGACGCCGTTAAGCGTGTCGGTGTTGGTCTGGTTGAGGGTCAGGGAGGCGCCGGTGCCCAGGGAGAGAGTCGAGCCGGAGGAGCTGTTCAGGATGCCCGTGTAGGTCTGCGAGACCGCGTTCGAGAGATTGTAGGAGCCCGAGTTGAGGTTGACGGTCGAGCCGCTCGCCACCTGGTTGCTCGTGGTCTGGTTGATCGTGCCGCCGTTGCCGGTCAGCGAGCCGTTGATCGTCGTGCCCGCGCCGGAGAGGTTCAGGGTGCCGCTGTTCACGGTCGTGGCCCCAGTGAAGGTGTTGGCACCGGAGAGCGTCACCGCGCCGGCGCCGGTCGTGTTGACGTTCAGGGCGCCCGCGCCGGTCGTGATCGCCGACGAGATCGTCGTGTTGCCCGCGCCCGCGACCGTCAGGTCATGGGCTCCGGTGACGCCCCCTGCAATCGCCAGCGTCCCGCTGTCGGAGCTGATCGTGCTGTTGCTGCCGAGGGTCACGGCGCCGTTCAGCGTGGTGGTGCCCGACACGGGGTTCGAGTCGATGGCCCCGTTCACGGAGCCCGACCCGTTGATCGTGAGGGCGTTTGCCAGCGTGAGCCCTGAGTTGACCTGGAGGGTGGCCCCGTTGCTCACGGTCACGGCGCCCGTTCCAAGCGCCGTGTTGCTGGTCGATACCCCAACGACCCCGGCGGCAATCTGGGTGCCGCCCGAGTAGGTGTTGGCGCCCGAGAGGTTGAGCGTGCCGGCCGAGAGCTTCTGGAGCGAGAAGGCGCCCGTCACCTTGGAGGTGATGTTCAGGGCGCCCGCGCCGCTCACGTCGACGACCGAGTTGGCCCCGAGCG
>CAITBM010000092.1 GCA_903890485.1 uncultured Opitutaceae bacterium
GCCATCCCGAAGGGCTTCACGAGCCAGTTGACGAACAGGGTGACCAGGAGGCCGCGGGGCCGGCGCGCGATGCCGCCAATGGAGCCGAAGTCCACCTTGAGCATCATCGGGTAGATCATGAGCCAGAGGAGGACGCTGATCGGGATGTTCACGTGGGAGCCGCTGCCAAACTCCAGTCGGCTCAAGCTTGCCGTCACCCCCGGAAAGGCCCTTCCGAGGGCGACGCCCACGACCATGCAGGCGAGGACCCACGCCGAAAGGTAGCGCTCGAAGAAGGCGAGGCGCCTCGGGGCCGCGGGCGGGCTCGCTGCGGGGGTCGCGCTCATTTCGTGTAGGGGGTCATCTGGGCGATCCGCTCGAGGGCAATCGCCTGCAGTTCGCGGTCCGGCAGCGCGCAGAGGAGCTCGACCCTGCGGGCGATCTGCGAGGCCACCTGGACGAAGGCCCACTTGCGCTCGGCCTCGGTTCCCTCCGCCGCCGCCGGGTCCGGGGAGCCCCAGTGCGCCAGAACCGGTTGCCCGGGCCAGACCGGGCAGGCCTCACGCGCGTTGTCGCAGACGGTGATGATGAAGTCGAAGTTAACGCCCTTGAACTCGTCCCAGGACTTGCTCCGGGCGGCCGACGCGTCGATCCCGTACTTCTCCTGGAGCACCCACAGGGCCAGGGGATTGACGGTGCCCGAGGGCCTCGCCCCGGCGCTGAAGGTCTCGAACCGGCCGGCGCCCTTCTGGCGCAGGAGGAATTCCCCGATGATGCTCCGGGCCGAGTTTCCCGTGCACAGGATAAGGACCTTGTAGGGTGGGGTGCTCATTTCGTGGGACTCGTTGCCCTGCGGGCCGCGTTGCGGACGGGGGGGCAGCACGAAGGTTTCTTGTTCAGGGACGGTGCCAGTTTCCTGAGTTTCACGCGGTCCGCCTTGAACTTGGGATCCTCGCACGAGCAGTCCTGCAGGCAGGCCAGGTTGGCGTCCAGTTCCGCGGAGCGCCTTTCGGGAAGGCTGTAGACCATCCAGTTGGCCCGGCGGATCACGGTGACCATGCCCCGGGCGCGGAGGTAGGCAAGGTGCTTGGAGATCTTCACCTGGGTCTCGCCCAGGACGTCCTGGATGTGGCAGACGCACAGCGGGCCGTCGTTGAGGAGGTTGAGGATGCGCAGCCGGGTCGGGTCGCACAGGCACTTGTAGATTTCAACGAGGAGCATTCCAACAAGGGAATATACCCATAAAAGCATATGCAATGAGAAAGTGGGGGATTCCGCTACTCCGGTTTGGCCTGACCGCCCGCCGCCTCCCGGAAAGCGTGAAGGGACCGGGCTTGTGCACCGGCCGAGTCCCGGGGGCCGGGTCGAGGTGGGGGGACTGGGGGGAATCTCGGCTCGGTGCGGAGGATCAGCCGTCCTAGAGTTGGCGCCCGTGGCCGGGGCGGTGCACCACGCGGGCGCTGTAGCGCCCTGCGGCCGTGCGCACGGCGATCCTCGCCCCGAAGGTTCCGCTCAATTTCTGGGTCGTGACGACCTTCCGCTTGGGCCCGCTCGCAAAGACGCTCCCTGCCCTCAGCAGCAGGGCGTGGGTGAAGGCCGGCATGATCTCCTCGGCGTGGTGGGTGACCAGGACCAGGGAGGGGCCGGAGCGCCGGCGGGCCAGGCCCTCCACAAAACCGAGGAATTCCTCCCGCGCAACCGGGTCCAGTCCGGCGCACGGCTCGTCCAGGATGAGGAGCTTGGGGCGGGCCATCAGGGAGCGGGCGATCAGGACGCGCTGGCGCTCTCCCTGGGACAGGTGGGTCCATTCGCGCCCGGCGAGCGCCGCGGCGCCCACGAAGCGGAGCCATTTCCTGGCCTCTGCCCTCTCGGAGGGCCTGGGGCGGGCCCACAGGTCGAGCTGGGCGTAGCGGCCGCTCACGACGGTCTCCAGGGCCGGCTCCGCCGGGGGAATCGAGGCCTGCAGGGCGGAGGTCACGATCCCGATCTCCAGGCGCAGGAGTCGCCAGTCGGAGGCCCCGTAGCGCCTGCCGAGGAGCGTGATCTCGCCCGAGCTGGGGGAGAGGTAGCCCGTCAGCGCCTTCAGGAGCGACGTCTTCCCGCAGCCGTTGGGCCCCAGGATGACCCAGTGCTCGCCCATTTGGACGCGCCAGGTGACCCCCTTCAGGATCTTGGTCTCCCCGCGCGCTATGGAAAGCGCCTCAACATTTAGGATTTCCGCCACGGGTGGAAGGTTGAGGATCCGGGCGGCGGACTACAACCGGGTCTTGTAGCCCGCGCCCGGATTTCCGAGGTTAGTCCCCTGATGACCCTCGTCGACACCCACACCCACCTGGACGCCGTGGCGCGCGCCGGCGGCCTGCCGGCCCTGATCGGGCGCGCCCGCGAGGCCGGGGTGGGGTGGATGGTGGCGGTTGGCACCGCGCCGGACGACTGGGACCTTTACCGGGACCTGGCGCAGACCCATGCGGACGCGGTCCGGTACACGGTGGGGCTCCATCCCTGCTCGGTCGACGGGACCTGGGAGGCCGCCGTCGGTTCCCTCGCGGGATTCTGGGAATCCCCGGCCAGGGGCCTCCCCGTGGCGTTGGGCGAGTGCGGCCTGGACCGGTTTCACCTGCCGAAGGACCCGGAGGCCGCTGCCCGGGTCCTCGCCCAGCAGAAGGCGGCGTTCTCGGCGCAGCTCTCGATCGCCCGCTCGCTCGGCTGCCCCGTCGTGATCCATTCCCGCGGGGCCTTCCGCGAGTGCGTCGAGATGATCGACGCCTCGGGGGTCGACTGGGCCAGGATTGTCTTTCACTGCTTCTCCGAGGGGGAGGCGGAGATCCGGGAGCTCGTGGCCAAGGGGGGAAGGGGGTCGTTCACCGGCATCCTCACCTACAAGAACGCCGACTCCGTGCGGGCGGCCGCCAAGGCGCAGGGTCTTGGGAGCCTCATGATCGAGACCGACGCCCCGTTCCTGGCCCCCGTGCCCCACCGAGGGAAGACCAATGAGCCGGCCTTTCTCAGGCACACGGCGGACTACGCGGCTGCTTTCCTTGGGGTGACCTTTGCCGAGCTCGCGGCCACGACCACGGCCAACGCCCGGGCGTTTTACGGATTCTAGTGCGGCGAAGGGGGCGCACAGCCCCACCTAGACCCCTCGATTCTTCCTCCAGAGGGAGGATGGGCAGGGATTAGGCCTCGTCGAACTTGCGGGCGAAGAGCTGCTCCAGCTCCGCAAGCATCTGCTGGGCATCCTCGCCAGTGGCGAGAAACTTCACCTTCGAGCCCTTGCCGGCGGCCAGCATCATCAGGCCCATGATGCTCTTGCCGTTCACCTGCTCCTCGTCCTTCTCGACGAACACCTCGGACTTAAACTTGTTGGTGATGCGCACGATCATGGCGGCCGGGCGCGCGTGAATCCCGAGCTTGTTCTGGACGACAAGCTCCTTGATGACGGCCGATCCCGAGGGGGTCGTATCTGCTGGATTCATTGAGTGGTCGGTAAAGCGAGAGTTCTGTAGAGTTGCCTAAACTCCCCAGCTAGGCCCGGCTTGCAACTCTAAAACCTGCTGGCAGGATGGCCTTGGATGCTACGAATAGCAATAATCGTACCGTGCCGGTTGGAATCTAAGCGATTCCCCAAGAAGCTGTTGCACAAGATTAAGGGCAAGCCACTGTTGCGCTGGGTGGCCGACCGAATTGCGCAGGTTGCGCCGGGATTTGAGCTCTGGTTTGCCGTGGATGACCCCCTGTTGGCCGATTGCCTCGCCCCGGGGGGGTACCGGACGCTCATGACCCGGGTCGACCATGCGAGCGGCACCGACCGGATCGCCGAGGCGAACCGGACGGTGAAAGCCGACCTGGTGATCAACGTCCAGGCCGACGAGCCCCTGGTCTCCGGCGACCAGATTCGCCTGCTCGGAAAATTGATCTCGGGCCCCGCCGACATGGCCACCCTGGCAACCCGATGTGGCTCGGCCGTTGATTTTCGCAACCCAAACCAGGTTAAGGTGGTCTGAGACAACGAGGGCAGGGCGCTCTACTTCTCAAGGTCCCCGATTCCCTTCCCCAGGGACCTGGGAGGGGACCCCTCGGACGGCTGGGTGGGCGAGAACCCC
>CAITBM010000093.1 GCA_903890485.1 uncultured Opitutaceae bacterium
AGCGGAAGCCCTGGTGACCGGCCGGGTCCTGGTCTACGGCTATGGCCGCCTTGTTCGTGAGGATGGCCGCGATCTCGGGCGTCATGGTGCGGACGTCGTTGCCGGCGATCAGCGGGGCGGCGAGCACGCACCAGAGGCTGAAATGCGCGCGCGACTCGGGGACCGACATCCCCTTGGCGCCGACCTCGAGCATGTCCGGGTCGTTCCAGTGGCCTGGGCCGGCGTACTTCTCTAGGCCCACGTTCTGGTCCAGAAGCTCCTTCCATCCGTGCTCCCACTTGTTCTTCACGGAGCCCTTGTACGAGGGCCCGATGTCGCCCGTCGTGCGCCAGAGGTGCCCGACCGGCGCGGCCCAGAGCCAGGGCTGGTTCTGACCCCATTCGCAGAGGCTGAACACGATGGGCCTGCCCGCCGCCTTCAGGGCGTCGCTCATGATCCGGTAGCTCTCTGGGCCGTTGGCGGTGCCGTGGTTGCACCAGTCGTACTTGAAGTAGTCCACGCCCCACGAGGCGTACATCTTCGCGTCCTGGAACTCGTGGCCGCGCCCGCCGGGGTAGCCGCCGCACGTGAGCGAGCCGGCGCACCCGTACATCCCGAACTTCAGGCCCTTGGAGTGGAGGTAATCGCCGAGGGCCTTCATCCCGCTCGGAAACTTGACCGGGTCGGCGACGAGGTTGCCGTTCTCGTCACGCTCCTTCTTCGACCAGCAGTCGTCCACGACCACGTAGACGAAGCCCGCGTCCTTCATGCCGTTGGCGACCATGGCGTCGGCCGTCTGCTTGACGAGCGTCTCGTTGCAGTTCTCGGCAAAGGTGTTCCAGGTGTTCCAGCCCATGGGGGGCGTGAGGGCCAGGCCTTCGAATTTTTCGGCAAAGAGGGCGCTCGTCGAGAGGGCCGCGCACGCAAGGAGACAGGTCAGTCGTTTCATCGGTGATTGGGGGTGGGGGACTCCGGCCCGAATGTCGGGCCGGAAAGAGGGGTAATGGTGCGGGAACGAACGGCCAAGTCGAGCGCGGCTTGACCGTAATGACGGCCGGCCTACGGGAGCTTCGCCTGGATCAGCTTGCTCGCGGAGGCAAAGTCGATGAGGGCCGCCTCGGGAGCCTTCTTGAGCACCCCGATCACCTTTCCCATCTCCTTTCGGGAGGTCGCCCCCGACTCCTGGATCGCCTGGGCGATCAGGGCCTCGAGCTGGGCGCCCTCGATCCCCTTGGGCAGGTACTTCTCGAGGAGCTTGATCTCGGCCTCGTTCGCCGCCACGAGGTCGGCCCGCGCGCCCCTCTCAAACTCGATCTTTGCGTCGGCCAGGTTCTTGACGGCCTTCCGAAGGGTCGCGACGACCAGGGCGTCGTCGATCGGCTTCGACAGGTCCATGGACGCCCGCTGGATGGCGGCGTCCGCGGTCCTCAGGGCCATGGCCGCCGCGGCATCCCGGGCTTTCATGGCGGTCACAATGTCGGCGCGCAGCTGTTCGTAGGTGGTGGGCATCCTCGGTATTTAAGGGGATTTCGCGCGGTTCGCAACACCGGCCCGCTCGGTCACTGCCCGAAGCGCGCGGCGATCGCCAGCACCTCGCGAATGGAGGTGGCGTGGTAAAAGCGCCCGTCCTCGGTCTCGGGCGATTCCGCGTTCTCGTGTCCCCAGGTGATCCGGTAGGGGATGTGGACCCCCAGGCCCCCGAGCTCCAGCACGGGCAGGATGTCCGACTTGACGGAGTTGCCGACCATCAGGAAGAGCCGGGCCTCAATCCCCAGCCGGGCGAGGATCCGCTCGTAGGTCGACTTGTCCTTTTCCGACACGATTTCCACGGCCTCAAAGTACTTGGCGATTCCGGACTTGCTGAGCTTCCTCTCCTGGTCCCTTAAGTCGCCCTTGGTGATCAGGATCATCCTGTGGCGCTCGGCGAGCGCCTCAAGGGTCTCGCGGGCATGGGGCAGGAGCTCGACGGGGTGGTCGAGCATCTCGCGCCCGAGCCCGATCAGTTCCTGCAACTCCCCCGTCCCGATCTTGCCCTCGGTCAGCGAGATCGCGGTCTCAATCGCCGAGAGCATGAACCCCTTGATGCCGTAGCCGTAGAGCTCGAGGTTGCGCATCTCCGTCTCGTAGAGGGCCCTCTCGACGGTGGCCGCGTCGTGGTAGCGCGAGAGCAGCGTGTAATAGCGCTCGTGGACGTTCTCGAAGATGTTCTCGTTGTGCCAGAGCGTGTCGTCGGCGTCGAAACCTATGCAGAGGCGGTTGCTCATGGGGGCGCCCCGCTTTCCGGCTAGGCCTTCCCGCCGCGGCGGAACCTGTCGAGGAATACGGCTGCGATGATCACGACCCCGATGATGATCTCCTGGAAATAGTTCGGCCAGCCCATTTGCTGAGACCCGTTCCTTAAGACCGCCATGATCAGGGCGCCAATGACCGACCCGAGGACGGTGCCGGCTCCCCCGCTCAGGCTCGCCCCGCCGATGATGACCGCCGCGATGATGTCGAGCTCCAGGCCGACTGCTACCGTCGGGTCGCCGAGCCGGAGCCGGGAGAGCTGGAAGAGGCCCGAAAGCCCGAAGAAGCACCCCGCCAGGGCGAAGACCATGATCTGGAGCCTGACGGTCGGCACGCCGCACAGGCGCGCCGCCGCCTCGTTCGATCCCAGGGCGAAGGTGTGCCGGCCGAAGACCGTCTTCTTCAGGAAGAGGGAGGTGGCCAGTGCGAGGACGATCGCGACCCAGACCCCGGCCGGCAGCGCGCGGCCCGAGGGATTGGCCGTGGTCATCCACTGGTTGATGGGCGAGGTGTCGTAGCTCACCGTCTGGTTGTCGGCTAGCCACTTGGCCGTCCCGCGTGCGATCCCGAGCATCCCCAAGGTGATGATGAAGGACGGCATCCTGAGTCCGGCCACGGCCGTCCCGTTCACGAGCCCGATCAGCCCGCCGAGGGCCACAGCCGCGAGCGTCGTAGCCGCGGCGCCCCACCCGTGCTGGAGCAGGAGCGCAGAGGAGACGCCCGTGAGCGCAACGACGGAGCCCACCGACAGGTCGATCGCCCCGCTCACGATGATGAGCGTCATCCCGAGGGAGCCGATCGTCACGATGACCGACTGGGTGAGGATGATCTTGAAATTGTGGTAGGTGAGAAAATAGCCGCGCGTCTCGGACGGCGCCGAGAAGATGGCGATCACCAGGATCAGGCCGATGAAGGGCCCCCCTTTCTTCACGATGGCTCGGAGGAGTGGCGTCATGGCTAGTCCTTCCCGACGGCGAACCGGAGCAGCTCCGGCTCGCTCCACTCCCCGCGCGGCCTGACGGCGACCAGCTCGCCCCGGTGCATCACCCCGATCGTGTCGCAGAGCCCGAGGAGCTCGGGAAGGTAGGAGCTCACGAGCACCACGGATTTGCCCGCCGCGGCCAGGCGCCCGATGATCTCGTAGATCTGGGCCTTGCTGCCCACGTCGATCCCGCGGGTGGGCTCGTCCAGGAGGAGGATCCTCGCCGGGTGCTCCAGGAGCCGCGCGAGCGCGACCTTCTGCTGGTTGCCCCCGGAGAGTTCTCCCACGGGCTGGCCGGGGTTGGCGCATTTCACAGCCAATTCCTGGGTCCACCTGCGTGCGGCCGCCGTCTGCCGCCCGTGGTCGATCCAGCCCATCCTGCCGTAGCTCCCGAGTTTCGTGAGGGTCATGTTGTCGCGGACGGAGAGGTTCAGCATGAGACCCTCCTCCTTGCGGTTCTCGCTCAGGAAGCCGAGGCCCTGGCCCCAGCTCTTCCTTGGCGTCGGGCGATCCTCGCGGCGCCCAAAGACGGCGACTTCGCCCGAGTCCGCCCGGTCCAGTCCGAACACGGCCCTCACCAGGTCGGTCCGGCCGGCCCCGATCAGCCCGGCCAGCCCGAAGATCTCCCCGTTTCGAAGGGTGAAGGAGGTGCGCCCGAGGCGCGGGGCCCTCTCGAGCCCGGAAGCCTCGAGCACCGGCTCCCCGATCCGCCGCTCGACCCGCGGGTAGAGGTCCTCCACCTGGCGGCCCGTCATGAGCGAGACCAGGTGGTCCTCGGTGGCGCCCTGCATCGTCCCGGTGCCGACGTTCTCGCCGTCCTTAAGGACGGTGTAGCGGTCGCAGATCCGGCCGAACTCCTCGAGGAAATGGCTCACGTAGATGATGCTCACGCCCTGGCCCTTCAGGCGCGCGATCACCTCAAAGAGCTTCTCCGTGTCGGCCTTCGTGAGGCTGCTCGTGGGCTCGTCCATGATGAGCACCCGCGGCTTCAGGAGCAGGGCGCGGGCGATCTCGATCACCTGCTGCTCGGCGATCGTGAAGGAGGAGGTCGCCCGCTCCAGGGGGAAATGGTCGTAGCCCAGGACCGCGAGGGCCCCCTGGGCGCGCTCCCGGGAGCGCTTGGCGTCGATCCAGCCGAGCCGCGAGGACTCGGATCCCAGGAGGATGTTCTCGCGGACCGAGAGGTGGGGGGCGAGCGTCACCTCCTGGTAGATCATCGCCACCCCGCGCTCACGGGCGTCCGAGGGCCCGCTGGGGCGGTAGGCTTCGCCGTCCAGCTCCATCACCCCCTGGTCGGGCTCCTGCGCCCCGGAGAGGATCTTAAGGAGCGTGCTCTTTCCCGCTCCGTTCTCACCCACCAGCGCGTGGACCTCCCCGGCGTTCACCTGCAGCGAAACCGACAGGAGGGCCCGGGTGGCGCCAAACGCCTTGCTGATCCCGCCGAGTCGTAACCGGGGCCCGGACATCACTTCAGGTACTCGGCGAGCGGCGGGTGGATGAGTGCCGATACTGCGGGGTCGTTCATGTTCTCAAGCGTCACCAGGCCGACACCCGTGTCGATCAGGGGGCTCACCTTCTCGTGCCGAAGGACCGCAACGGCCGTCATGACCCCGAGGTAGCCCATCTTGACCGGATCCTGGACGACGAGTCCCTGGACCTCGCCCTGCTTGAGCGCGTCGACAAGCTGCTCGTTGGCGTCGAAGCCCACGTAGCGCACCTTGCCCGCCATGCCCTGCTCCCGGAGGGCGAGGAGCATGCCGCTCGCCACCGACTCGTTGGGCGCGAAGACCCCGGCCAGGCCCTCGCCGAAGCGGTTCAGCAGATTCTGGGCGGCCTTGTAGGCGGTTTCCCGGGTCGCTCCGCCGTACTGGTCGGTGGAGATGAGCTCAATGCCCGGGAATTCCGCCTTCATCACCTCGAGGAAGCCGGCCTCGCGCTCCTCGGTGCTCGCGGAGCCCACCTGGTAGCGGAGCATGACGACCCGGCCCTTGCCGCCGAGCAGCGTGCCGAGCCTTCGGGCGCCGATCTGGCCCCCCTTGCGGTTGTCGGTGGCCACGGTGCTCGAGGTGACGGTCGACTTGAGCGCCGAGTCTATCACGACGACGGGGATCCCGGCCTTAACCGCGTCCTCGACCGGGGCCACCAGGGCCCTGCTGTCCAAGGGCGCAAGGACGATGGCCGAGACGCCCCTTCCGACAAAGTTCTCGACGACTTGGATCTGCTGCTCGCGGTCGTCCTCGAGGAGCGGGCCCTTCCAGATGATCTGCACGTCGGTGCCGGCGGCCTTCAGCTCGCGCTGCGCCTTGACGGCGCCGGCGTTGATCGACCTCCAGTATTCGTGCGTGGTCCCCTTGGGGATCACTGCGATCTGGTAGTCGGCGGCGCGCAGGCCGAGGGAAAGCGCGGCCAGGGAGAGGGCGAGTGCGAGGGGTAGGCGCATGGGGTGCGTGAAGAGTGGGCCGGAGGGTCGGGGGTTTTCGAGACTTTTTCTGGATTGTCTTGGCAATCGTCAACCGGGCCCAGGGCCGCCGAACCTCCCCGGGATGGGCGGTCCCTAGCTGAGGCGGTAGACCCGCCCTGCGTTCGAGTGGAAAATGGCGTCCTGCTCGGAGGCAGGAAGGTGGGAAAGGAGCTGCCGGGCCAGGGAGAGCCACCGCGGGTAGGCGCAGGCAAGCTTCACCACGGGCCAGTCGCTCCCGAAAAGGAGGCGGCCGGGGCCGAAGGTCTCCAGGAGGTGGCCCACAACGGGCTGGAAGCGTTCCCCGTCCAGGGGCGCCCCGCCGGCCTCCGTCACGATACCGGAGAGCTTGCAGAGGGTGTTCGGGAGGAGGGAGAGGTCGCGGATGTGGGCCCTCCAGGGGTCCAGGCTCGGGGTCGCCAGGTCCGGCTTTCCCGCGTGGTCGAGGACGAAGGTCGTCCCCGGGCAGCCCCTCACGAGGGCCACCACCGCCTCCAGCTGGAAGTGGCGCACGCAGAGGTCAAAGGTGAGGCCGCGCTCCCCGCAGGTCCGCACCCCGTCCATGAACGCCTTGGAAAGGCAGAACCGGGGGTCCCTTTCCCCCTGGATCAGGTGGCGGACCCCCTTGACCAGGGGCCTTTGGGAAAGGGCCTTCAGGTCCGCCTCGGTCGCGGCCCCGCGGTCCATCGCCGCAAAAGCGACGATCCCGGCGACGCGCGGGCCGACCGCCCCCATCGATTCCACCCAGGCCACCTCGTCCGCAGCGTGGGGCCTCGAGCAGTCGGCCTGGACGAAGACCACCCGTTCGGGCGTGTCCGGGGCGGACTCCCGCTCCAGGTCGCCCGGCCCATGGGCTCCCGCGATCGCGGGCACCTCGGCTAGCCAGGGGTAGGGCCTGAGCGCGGTGTCCCAGAAATGGACGTGGGAGTCGGTGTAGCGGGGCCCCATGCCTAGTCGTGGTGGAACACTTCCTCCATCCGCGCCCACCATTCGCCGGGCTCGCGGTTCGGCAGGGGGGTCTGCATGGGCTCCATGATCGACCACCAGCGCCGCGTCGCCACGTCGGCCGCCATGAGCTTCATGTCGGCCTCAAAGTCGTCGCCCAGGTACTCAAAGTAGGCGAAGAGCCAGCCCTCCCGGTGGTAGATCGAGTAGTTCCTGATCCGTGAGGCGGTGATCCGCTCGAGCACCTCTGGCCACACGGCGGTGTGGTAGCGCTTGTATTCCTCGAATCGGTCCGGCTTCACGCGAAGGAGCATTCCAAAGCGGCGGGGAGGGTTCGGTGTCTTCATGGGTCGAGGGTTTGGCTTGGGGTCGGAATGGGGCTTCGCCTGGGCCGGAAACGCGGGGCCAGGGCGAACTCAAGTTGGACAAGAACGATGAAGCCGATGCTGATGCGGGTGTCCACAAGGCAGAGGAGCGCCCCGAAGGCGTAGAGGGCCTGCGCGGTCCGGATCCGCCCGCAGACCGCCGCCGGCACGTCCGCCGGCGTGTCGGCCCGCAGGAGCCTGTGGCGCACGGCATATCCCCAGCTCGCGTAGAGCGAGCCGCCGAGGAGCACGATGTTGAACCAGTAGGCCAGGAGCGCCGCCCGGTAGGGGTAGTACTCGGCGAGCAGCTTGGTCGAGAAGGGCAGGAGGGTGACCGAGAAGAGGAAGCCCAAGTTGATCCAGGTCAGGTGGCGGTCCGAGCGCTCGAGGAGGTTGAGCTGCGTCTGCTGGCCAACCCAGAAAATCCCAAGGGTGATGAAGCTCATCATGTACATGACCAGCTGCGGAAGGATCCCGGCCAGGGCCCCCCACAGGCCGTGCTCGCCGCGCACGGCCTCCAGGGCCGGGGTCCTCAGGTCCAGGACAAGGAGCGTCATGCCGACGCCGAAGATGCCGTCGCTCAGCGCCGCCAGCCTCTCTACGCTCTGTCCGGCGACATGGTTGTAGGAGGAGGCCATGGAAGCGCCGTTCCGGGAGGGTGCCTTACGCCTCGGGCGGCGTGTCCGGGGCCGCCGGCTCCGGGGCTCCCCCGATCGCCCGGGCAATCGCGTTGAGGAGCGTGCCGGCGCTGTAGGGCTTCGGCACGAACTCGCAGACTCCCGACATCCGTGAGGCGGTGAGCGCGCTCAGGCCGTTCAGGCCGCTCGAGCCGATGATCTTCACCGCCGGGTTGATCGCCCTGAGCGCCACGATCATCGCGGGCCCGTCCATGATCGGCATCGCCATGTCCGTCAGGACAACGGCGATGGCCTCGCGCTCGATGGCGTAGGTGGAGACCGCCTCGGCCCCGTTTGACGCGACGACGACACGGTACCCGAAGCTCTCGAGCGTGGACTTTGCGACGTCCAGGATCGGCGGCTCGTCGTCGACCACCAGGATGAGCTCGTTGTGCCCGCGCGGAAGTCCCTGCTGCAGGTTCCTCTCCTCAACCGACGTTGCGGAGGAGTGGGTCGCCGGGAGGTACACGCGGAAGGTGCTGCCCTTGCCGAGGTTGCTCGCCACGCCCATGAAGCCGCCGTGGCTCTGGACGATCCCGAGCGAGGTCGAAAGGCCGAGGCCGGTTCCCTTGCCGACGTCCTTCGTTGTGAAGAACGGCTCGAAGATCCGGTCGCGCACTTCTGCCGGCATGCCCATTCCGGTGTCGGCGACCGAGATCTCGACGTAGGGCCCGTGCTGCGCGCCCCGGTTCATGCTGGCGAAGGTCTCGTCCACGGTCTCGTTCTTGATGCGCAGCGTGATCTTGCCCCCCCCGGGCATCGCGTCCCGGGCGTTCACGCAGAGGTTCAGGAGAACCTGGTGGATCTGCGTCGGGTCGCCCGTGAAGGTCCAGGGATCCTTTTCGCACTTCAGCTCGAACCCGACGTTCTTGGGGAACGTGTTGGCGACAATCTGCTCGATCTCTCGGGCCAGCTGGAGCGGCTGCACGACAACACGGCTTCCCTCCGCCCCCCTCCCGAACGCGAGGACATGGCGGACCAGCTGGGCCCCGCGCTCGGCGTTCTGCTCGAGGAGCGTCAACAGCCGCGTTCCCCCCGCGTCGGTCACCTTCATCTTCAGGAGCGTGATGGCCATCAGGATCGGGGCCAGGACGTTGTTCAGGTCGTGGGCGATGCCGCCGGCGAGGGTGCCCAGGCTTTCCAGGCGCTGGTTTCGCAGCGCGAGGGCCTCGGCCTTCTTCTTCTCGGTGATGTCCGCGTTGATGCTCAGCTGCGCCTTGGGCGTGCCCGAGCCATCGCGGATCAGGGAGCGGCGCGAATCGACGAAGAGTTCCCGGCCGCTCCTGTGGTGGAGCCTCAGCTCGCCGTGCCACGACCCCTTCTCCAGCGTGTCCCGGGTGGCGACGACCATCTGGGCGCGGTCCTCCGGCGGCAGGATCTCGGAGCCGACCTTCCCGATGACCTCCTTTGCCGGCCATCCGAGGAGTTCCTCGGCCGCGGCGTTCATGTAGACGATGCGGCCCTCCAGCGTGAGGAGGAAGATCGAGTCGTGGGCCTGCTCGAGCATCGCCGTCTGCTCGATCACCTTTTGCATCACGGCCCGGTGCTCGGTGATGTCCCTGCAGATTCCGATCACCCCGATAACCTTGCCCGTCTGGTCCCTGAGGGGGACCTTGGTCGTGGCCCACCAGCGGTCCTCGCCCCCGGGGCCGGGCACCATCTCCTCGTGGTTCACCAGGGCGCGGCCATGGGTCATGACCTCCTCGTTGGCCTCCTTGAAGCGCTGGGCAAGCGCCGGCGGGTAGAAATCGAAGTCCGTCTTCCCGATCGTCTCCTCCAGGGTGGCGGCCCGCAGCTGCTGAAGCTGCGCCCTGTTGTTCATGAGGTGGCGCGACTCCAAGTCCCGGACAAAGACCCGGTCGGGCATGTTGTCGATCACCAGGCGCAGCAGGTTGTGCTCGAGAGCGAGCATCTTCTGCGCCTCGAGCAGGAGGTCCCGCTTGGGGTCGGGCTGCAGGCCAGCCGCCGAAAGCGCCAGCTCGTCCTCGGAAAGGCTCGACGGGACCTTCGCCAAGGAAACCCGGGGCTGCGCCCGTCGCCGGGTCACCGTCTTTGGACGAGTGCGCTTTGCCGCCGGCTTTGCACGGCTCTTGGGCGACGCCTTGCGGCCGCTCGCGGCCTTTGCGGCCTTCCCTGTCCGGGTTTTGCCTTTGGGGGCACGTCGTGGCATACGTAGGTTGGGGCCCGGATCCCGGGTCCGGGGGTTCAAGTAGCCCCGGGGAAGATCGAAGGCAAGGCTATGCCGGGGACGCCCGCCCTTTGGGCCGCCTCCCTACCTCGGATCCGCGGGGGACCACTCGGGGTCCTTCAGGTTCCATCCCCCGCCCAGGGCCTTGTAGAGCTGCACCACCGAGGTGAATTGGTCCCGGGTCGTCTGGGCGAGCGCAGCCTGCGCCGGAAACAGCTTAAGCTGAGCCTCGATCACCTCGTAGTAGCTGGCCTTGCCCGCGGAATACCGCTCGGTCGAAAGGGTCACCGCCTCCTGGTAGGCCCTCACCGCGCGCTCCTGCTCCGCGCGCACCAAGGCGAGCTTCTGGCGGGTCACCAGGGCGTTGGCCACGTCGGCGAACGCGTTCAGGGCGGCCTGCTGGTACGCGAGCTTCGCGATCTCCCACTCGTGCTCCGCCTGATCATACTGGCCGTGGAGTCCCCCGCCCTGGAAGAGCGGCCCGGTGGCCTGCGCCCCGACCGACCAAAGCCCGGCCTTGCGCGAGGTGACGGAGTCGAGCTGGGAGCTGACCCCGCCCAGGATCGCGCTCAGCCCGATCCGCGGCAGGAAGCCGCCGATCGTGACGCCGATCCTGGCGTTCGCCGCGACGGCGGCGTACTCGGCCTCGCGGATGTCGGGCCGGCGCTCGAGGAGGGCGGAGGGTAGCCCCGCCGGGACCTCGGGGGGGAGGGCCTGCTCGGCGAGCCGGGCCCCCCGGAGGACGGGCCCGGGGACCTCGCCCACCAGGACGCTGATTTGGTTCTCCTTGATCGCCACCTGGCGCTCCAGCTCCGGGATCCGCGCCGCGCTGGTCGCCATAGCAGCCTCCGCCGAGGCCGCGTCAAGGCGGGAGGCGGTGCCGCCCTCCAGCTGGCGGTTGAAGAGCTTCAGGCTGCTGCCGAAGGACTCGGTAGCCTGCCGGGCGATCGCGAGCTCCTCGTCGAGCTCGAGGAGCTCGTAGTACGACGTCGCCACCTCGGAGACGAGGCTCAGGAGGACCGCGCGCCGGCCCTCCTGCGTTGCGAGGTACTGGGCGCGCGCCGCCTCGTCGAGCCGGCGAACCCGTCCCCAGAGGTCAAGCTCCCAGGCGGCCCCCAGATAGCCGTCGAAGCCGTCCGAGGTCGAGCCGCCGCCCTGGGTGAAGGGGTTCCCGAGGAGCGCATTGCGGCCCCGGTCCGCGTTCGCGGCATAGCCCAGGCCGGGGAAACGCTGGCCGTGGACCTGTGCCGCGATGGCGCGGGACTCTCCGACTCGCGCGGCGGCAAGCCGCGCGTCGAAGCCCTTGGACAGGCTCGCGCGCAAGAGCGCATTCAGGCGCTCGTCGCGGTAGAGGTCCCACCAGGCCAGGTCCGCCAGGGAACGGTCTTCGCCTGCACTGGCGCCGCGGAAGGATCCGGGGGCCGACGCTTCGGGCCTCTGGAAATTGGGGCCAACGGCGCAGCCCGATGCGAGCACTGCCGCAACCACGGCCGCCAGTGTCCTTGGGCTCAGGCTCGCGGTCATCAGTGTTTGCCCGGCTTCGTCTCCGAGCCGGGAGGGGGCGGGATTGTGGGAATGGGGTGAAGGGGCGAGGCGTGGCAGCTGTGCGGGAGCCCCTTGGTGGCCCACATCTCAATCACGAAGAAGGTGACCGGGATCAGGAAGATCGCCAGGGCGCTTGCCGCCAGCATCCCGCCGATCACGGCGGTCCCCATGACCTTCCTCGCGACGGCGCCCGAGCCGGAGGCCAGCCAGAGGGGAATGCACCCGAAGATGAACGCGAAGGAGGTCATCAGGATCGGCCGAAGCCGGATCTTCGCCCCTTCCAGTGCGGCCTCGAGCAGGGGCACCCCGTGCTCGTAGCGCGTCCGCGCGAACTCGACGATCAGGATGGAGTTCTTGGCCGAAAGGCCGATCAGCATGATGAGGCCGATCTGCGCGAAGACGTTGTTCTCCATTTGCCGCGAGAAGAGTGCCAGGTAGGCGCCAAACACGGCGACCGGGACGCCCAGGAGGACGCTGAAGGGCAGGGACCAGCTCTCGTAGAGCGCGGCCAGGATCAGGAAGACGAAGAGGAGGGACAGGCCGAATATCGCGGCCGGGGGGACCCCCTCCTCGGCCCTCTTCTCCTGGTAGGACATGCCGATGTAGTCGAAGCCCATCTCCCGGGGCATCGTCTGCGCGAAGACCTCCTCCAGGGCCGCCGTCGCCTGCTGGGAGCTGTAGCCCGGCGAGGCCGAGCCATTGATCTGCGCGCTCCGGTAGAGGTTGTACCGCATGGTGAACTCGGGCCCGAGCCGGTGCTCCACCTTGACCAGCGAGGAGAGGGGCACCATGGCCCCGTCCCGGTTCCTCACGAAGTAGCTGCCGAGCTTGTCCACGCTGTTCCGGTACTCGCCCTCCGCCTCGACGTAGACCTGCCACTGGCGGCCGAAGCGGTTGAAGTAGTTGACGAAGATGCCTCCCATGTAGCACTGCAGGGTGCGGTAGACGTCCTGCAAGGCCACGCCCTGCTTGAGGGCCTTGTCGCGGTCCACGTTGACGTAGACCTGGGGGACCGACGGGATGAACGTGGTCGACAGTCCGGTCAATTCCTTGCGCCCCCGCGCAGCCTCCATGAACTTCGTGACGTTTGCGGCAAGGAACGGGACGTCCCTGCCGGCGCGGTCCTCGAGGACAAAGGTGAAGCCGCCGGCGGTGCCGACGCCCGGGATCGAGGGTGGCGAGAAGGAGAACGCCCGGCCCTCCGGGATCTTGGCGAGCTCGCGGTTGAGGTGCGCCTTGATGGCGGCGTAGCTCTCCTCGGGCCTCGTGCGCTCGCTCCAGGGCTTGAAGTTGACGAACAGGAAACCGCTGTAGGTGTTGTACACCGTGGAAAGGAGCGAGAATCCGATGACGGAGGTGTAGGTCCGGACGCCGGGGGTGTTCTTGAGAACCTCCTCGACCTTGCGGACGGCCTCGCTGGTGCGCTGGAGCGAGGAGGCGTTGGGCAGCTGGACGCCCACGTAGACGTAGCCCTGGTCCTCCTCGGGGAGGAACGACTTGGGGAGCTCGCGGCCGATGAAAAAGGCGGCGACGGCGAAGGCGCCCAGGAGGACGAAGCTCAGCGCGCTCTTCTTGATCAGGTGCCGGGAGATCCCCACGTATCCCTGCTGCACCCGCCCGAACATCCGGTTGAAACCCGCGTAGAACCCGGAGAGGGGGCCGGTGTTCCCACCCTTGGGCTTCAGGAGCATGGCGCAGAGGGCGGGGCTCAGCGACAGGGCGTTGAACGCCGAGATGATGACCGAGATCGCGATCGTGAGCGCGAACTGCTGGTAGAGCCTGCCGGTTATTCCCGGGATGAAGGCTGTGGGTATGAACACCGCAGCCAGGATGACCGCGATCGCGACCACCGGCCCCGACACCTCCTCCATGGCCCTGAAGGTCGCATCCCGGGGGGACATGCCCTCCTCGATGTGGTGCTCGACCGCCTCCACGACGACGATCGCGTCGTCGACAACCAGTCCTATGGCGAGCACCAGTCCGAACAGCGAAAGGGTATTCACGGTGAACCCGAACACGGGGAAGAGCATGAAGGTGCCGATCAGTGAGACAGGAACGGCCAGGAGCGGGATCAGGGTCGGCCTCCAGCCCTGCAGGAAGACAAACACCACGAGGATCACGAGCAGGAGCGCCTGCCAGAGCGTGTTAGAGATTTCCTTCATGCCCTCGGAAACCGACTGCGTGGTGTCGAGCGCCACCTGGTAGTCCAGTCCCTGGGGGAAGCGCTGCTTGAGCCTTGCCATCGCCTTCTTCACGCCGTTCGCGCAGTCGAGCGCGTTCGACCCTGGAAGCTGGTAGACCGAGATGATCGCGGCCGGTTTGCCGTTCAATCGCCCCATCACGTTGTAGACCTGGGCCCCGAGCTCCACGCGCGCCACGTCCCTGAGGCGCACCGCGGACCCGTCGGGGTTGGCCCGGACCACGATCGCCCCGAATTCCTCGGGCGTGGTGAGGCGCCCCTGCGCCCTCACAGAGTAGGTGAAGTCCTGGCCCGCCGGGGCGGGCTCGCCGCCGATCGTGCCCGCGGGGTTGACGGTGTTCTGCCCCTGGATGGCCTGGACAATCTCGCCCACGGTCACGTTCAGCTTGGCGAGTTGGTCGGGCTTCACCCAGTAGCGCATCGCGTACTGCCCGGCGCCAAACACCACCGCGCTCGCGATGCCCGGGATCCGGGTCAGCTGGTCGTTGATGTTGATGTAGGCGTAGTTCGCGAGGAATGTGCTGTCGAAGGAATCGGTGGGCGAGTAGAGGCCCACGAGCATGAGGGGGGCGGTCAGCTGCTTCTGTACGGTGACGCCGAAGGCCGCCACGTCGGAGGGCAGCTGCGGCCCGGCCTGCGTCACCCGCATCTGGGTGAGGATCAGGTCGGTGTTCGGGTCGGTCGCCACGTCGAAATTCGCGGTCAAGCGCAGCGTCCCGTCGCTGCCGTTGATCGAGTACATGTAGTTCATGTTGTCGACGCCGCTGAGCACCTGCTCGACGGGGGTGGCCACGGACTGCTCCACCGTCTGGGCGTCTGCCCCGACGTAGGTCGTCGTTATGCGGGCCTCGGGCGGCACGATCTTCGGGAACTGCGCGATCGGCAGCGACACGAGCGCCACGGCTCCCACGATCACCGTGATGATCGCGATGACGATGGCGACAATGGGCCTGTTGATGAAGAACTTCGACACGGCTCGGCTATTTGGCGGGCGCCTCGGCGACGTAGGGCACGGGGTTCACGACCGCGTCCGGCCGGATCTTTTGAACGCCGTCAGCCACGATGCGGTCGCCGGGATGGAGCCCCCACACGACCACGACCTGCGTGCCGACCAGGGCCCCTGCCTTAACCGTGAGGATATGGGAGTGGTTCGAGGAGTCCACGGTCGCGACCTGGTACGACCCCTGGAGCTCGGTGAGGGCCCGCTGGGGGACGAGTAGGGCGCCCTTGTCGGTGCGCAGGACCGCGCGCACGCGCGCGTATTGGCCGGGCCGCAGGAGCCCCGTGGGGTTGGGGAACTCCGCCACGGCCCGCAGGGCGCCCGTGTTGCCCTCGACCTGGCTGTCGATCGCGAAAAACCGGCCCTTCCTCGGGTAGAGGGACCCGTCGGAAAGGATGAGCTCAAACTCGGTCCCGACCGCGATTTCCGAGGAGGCCGGGCTGCGCGAGCGCAGCTCAAGATAGTCCTGCTCGCCGATCGGGAAATATGCCTTGATCGGATCCACATTGGAGACGGTCGTGAGGACCCCGGTGGCCGGGCCCACCAGGTCCCCGATCTGCGCCCGGATGAGGCCCGCGATGCCGTCGATCGGGGAGATGACCCGGGTGAATCCCAGAAGGAGCCTTGCCTGGTCCACGCCCGCCTGGGCCGAGGCGACCTGCGCCGCCGCGGCCATGCGGGACTGCACGGCCGTGTCGAGTTCCTCCTGGCTGACGGCGCGGTCTCGGGCAAGGGGAGTGTAGCGGCTCACGTCCTCCTCGGCCTTTCCGAGCTGGGCCTTGGCCTGCGCGAGCAGGCCCTCGGCCTGTGCGAGCGACGCCTCGAAGGGCCGCGGGTCGATCTCAAAGAGGACGTCGCCCTTGTGGACGCTGGTTCCCTCCTTGTAGTCCTGCTTCACCAGGTAGCCGCTCACCTGGGCGCGGATCTGCGCGTTAACGTTGCCGTCGAGGGAGCCGACCCACTCCCGGATGACCGGGACATCCCGCTGCTCGACCGTGATCACCTGGACGTCGGCCGGGGGCGGCACCGCCACCTGCTGCTTCTCGCAACCTGCAACGCCCGCCAGGGCCAAGGCCGCAAGGCAAACGACGACGCGCCCCCTGTCCCAGTTGAACGGATCCATTGGGGGCAATTAGATCAAATGGGGCCCTGTTTCAAGCGCGGCCCCGCAAAAACAATGCCGGGTCACCAGGTGTCGGTTCGGAAGGGAACGGCGGGCAGCCCATTGTTGCCGTAGAGGTTGGCCGTCGGGGCATTTGTCCAGGCGTAGCGCACGGCCACCGGCTCCGGGACATCGGGGGAGGAGACGACCAGCGTGTCGGCCTCGACGGCGCCCTCAGCGGGATAGAACACGCGGTCCGCTCCGGCGACCTCGAGCGACGCGACCTTGGGTCCGTGCACGGCCAATTCGGAACCGATGTGGGAGAAATGGACCCGTATGGACCTTCCCTCGACGGCGGCCCCTGCGAACACCGGACCGGAGGATTCGGGGGGGATCGCGTAGACGTTGGCCCTGGCGATCAAGGCCAGGCGCCTGCCCACCTCCTGCTTGTTGCGGGGGTGGATGTTGGCCGCGTCACCGATGTCCACGGTCACGGCCATCCCGGTTGCGGGCAGCGAGAGCGTCTGGGTCTGCGCGTCGCGCAGGAGCGCCCAGTTGCGCTCCTTGAACTCCACCTCGTTTCCGAAGTTGGCGAGCTGCACGAAGTAGAAGGGCAGGTCCCCCTGCCCGAAGTCCGATCTCCAGGACTTGATCATCGCGGCGAAGAGTTCGGCGTATTCCGAGGCACGGCCCGCGTTCGCCTCGCCCTGGTACCAGAGGAACCCGCGGATTGCGGCAGGCTCAAGCGGGGCGATCATGGCGTTGAAGAGCCCGCCGGGCCTGACCGGGGAGGCCTCGCTCGAGGGGAAACCGGGCCAGGGCATGGTGTTCTTGACGTGGGTCTTCGCGGCTTCCTCCTGCGCCTTCTGCCAAGCGGCCATCACCGCGGGGTGGTTGGCCACCCGCTCGGGCGGCCAGGCCGCCAGTTCCTTCTTCCAGCGATCGTCGAGAGTGGCCCCGAGGGAGGTGCCGTGGCGCGCCTGGTCGCTCATCCACGATTCGACCGGCGTTCCGCCCCAGCAGGTCAGGATGATTCCCACGGGAACCCCGAGGGCCCGGTGGATGTCACGGGCGAAAAAATAGCCGACCGCGGTGAACTTGTCCACCGTGGCGGGGGAGGCTGACACCCAGCCGGTGGTCTTGACGGACTCCTGGGGCGCCTGGGCCACGGTTTTCTCAACGTCGATTTGCCGGATCAGGGGGTATTTGGCCGAGGCAACCTCGGATTCCGCGTTCACGACGCTGTAGGAATCGGAGCCGGCACCCACCTTGAACTCCATGTTCGACTGGCCCGAGCAGATCCAGACCTCGCCGACCACGACGTCGTGGAGCGTGACCGTGGCGGAGCCCGATACCACAAGGTCGGAACTCGCGGTGCTCGCCTTGAAGGGCCCGATGTTCACCCGCCACCTGCCGTCGGCTCCCGCCTTGGTGGTCTGGGTCTCGCCGTGGAAGGTGACCGAGACCGACTCACCCGGGCTCGCGTGGCCCCAGATCGGGTCGGGCTTGTCGCACTGCAGGACGGCGTGGTCTCCAAAGAGGGGGGCTAGGGTCAGGGGCGCCGGGGTCGGCTCCGCGAGGAGGGGCGAGCCCAGGAGGGCGAGGGCAGGGATCAGGGCCCTGGTGAGGCGGGTTTCGAGACGGTTCCTCTCAGCGTTGCTTCTCATGGGGTGGGTGGGGTAGACGTTCGGCTAGTAAACCCACCATGAGTTCACTCCGAATCACCGTCTGGGGAGAAAATGTCCACGAGCACAAGAGTGCCAAGGTCAAAAAGGTCTACCCCAATGGAATGCATGCAGCCATCGCCGCGGGCCTGGTCCAGCACCTGCCTTCGGCCCTGGTGACGACCGCCACGCTCCAGGAGGTAGAGCACGGGCTGACGGCCGCCCGGCTTAGGGACACCGATGTCCTCTTCTGGTGGGGGCATATGGCCCACGACCAGGTGAGCGTCGAGGTGGCCCGCGGGGTCCAGGCGCGGGTGCTTGAGGGCATGGGACTGGTGGTGCTCCACTCGGGCCTTTTCTCCAAGGTCTTCAGGC
>CAITBM010000094.1 GCA_903890485.1 uncultured Opitutaceae bacterium
CCGTCGCGGGCCTTCCACGGAACGCGACGGTCGAGATCCAGGTGACCGTCACCTTCGACTAGGGAGGATTTGCAGAATCGGTGGGTTTTCGGCCCTCCGACCGAGGCACCACCCGCCGTTCCCCAGGCCCCCGCCGCAAACCTCGCGGCTAACGGGATCCCGTGTACCCGGGCAGCCGGCTTTGGTCTGGCCAGAGTACAGCTGCCTTGCCAGCCTGCTCCCGCTTCATGACCGACAACACCCACGCCGGTTCATCCCCTGGGGCAGTTTTCCTCTCTTACGCCTCGCAGGACGCCGATGCAGCGAAGCGCATTTGCGAGGCATTGCAGGCGGCCGGGGTCGAGGTGTGGTTCGACCAGCGCGAGCTCGTCGGCGGCGACGCGTGGGACCAGAAGATCCGTCGGCAGATCAAGGACTGTGCGCTGCTGATTCCGATTATATCAGCCAACACCCAGTCCCGCACCGAGGGATACTTCCGTTTGGAATGGCGATTGGCCGACCAGCGAACGCACCTGATGGCGAAGGGCCGGCCGTTTCTGCTGCCGGTCGTCATCGACGACACCCGTGATTCCGATGCGCAGGTGCCGGACTCATTCACCGAGGTGCAATGGACGCGATTGCCTGGCGGTGAAACGCCACCCGCGTTCGGCGCGCGCGTGAGAAAACTCTTGAGCCAAGAGCAGGGCGCCCACTCCGCCCCGGTTCCTGTGGCGCAGGTAGGCCGGGAAGCGGCGGCGGCAGGCACATCGCGGCAACGTTCCAAATGGCTGCGGCTGATCCTCACGTGCGCGGTGCTCGTAATCGCCGGGTTGGCGTTCACTTTGGTGAAGCGTTCAGAACTGTCGGGAAAGACCGCAGGCTCTCCCGTTACTTCAAACGCGCTGCAGATTCCGCAGACGGCGTCCGTCGCGCCCTTTTCCGAGGCCCGGCAGCTCGCGGAGAGAGCGTTGGAGCTTTCCGAAGTGAACAAGGACAGCAACCCCGCGGGGCTTCTCGCTGCCGCCGACCTTGGAGAGAAGGCCACCAAGCTTGATTCCACGGATGCGGACGTGTGGGCGATTGCAGCCTTCGTCGACATCCGTTGCTGGGTCCATGGCGCCGATCGCATGGTAAAGCGCGAGGAGATGGCACGCACCAAACTCCAGCGCGCTACGGGACTGGCCCCGCGATCGATTCGGGTACGAATGACGGAGGCCAAGATGCTGACGGAACTCGATCTCTATCCGGACGGTTTTTCCAAGGCCAAGGCAGAGGCCATCCTGCGGGAACTTCTGCGGGAAAACCTTACGGGCTGGGAGAGAACCGAGGTGCTGGGAGTTCTGGGCATTGCGATCGGCGACTAGGGACGCGGACGCGAAGGCTTGAAATTTATGGAACAGGCCGGCCAGACGGACGCGGGATGGATGAAAGCCGCCAGCTGGGGGTACCTTTCGGTCGAAATGTTTCCCGAGGCTTTGGCGGCTGCACGGCGTCAGACGGAAATGGATCGCAACGGGGGCTTGCTCCAACAGGTGGTGATCCAGCTGGTGCGCGAGGACCTCGATGCCGCCCTGGCGGCGCTGAACCAATTGCCTGATGCCGCGCGCACGGAAGGAGTGCCGGCATCAGCTCGAGTGGCAATTGCCTTCTACCAACGCGACGTCGCAGGGATGCTGGCGGCAATACGGTTCATCCCGGGCGATTTCGTAGAAAACCCATTCCTTGTAATGCCGAAACCGGCTATAGACGGATACGCCGACCTTTTCGCCGGTCGCTCGGGCGCAGCACGGGTAGAGTTTGACGCCGCTTTGGTGCTGGTGGATCGGCGACTGGCAGACGATCCAAAGGACTTTTACTGTTTGCCGTGGAAGATCTGGCTCCTCCACCAACTCGGGCGAGCCGACGAGGCGGAGCAGACGTACCGGACCTTACAGCAGTTGCGCGGCGGTCCGGGGTACCTAGGTGAGTCGCACGATCTGGCGAGTCTCGGCCGGAAGGAAGAGGCGTTGGCCCGGCTTGAGGCCGAGTTGCGGCAACCGCAGAGTCTTTTCGGCCATCTGCAGGCGCGCCTGGATCCCCACTATGATTTGCTGCGCGGCGACCCTCGCTTCGAGAAGCTGCTCCGCGATACCTTGCCTCCGGGCGCCAAGCCATTCGACGAGCCGAAATCCGAACACCTAAAATGAAATCAAAACTTGTGCCATTGTTGGTTCTGGCTGGCCTCCTGAACGTCCCCGTCATGCTCGACGCAGAGAGCGGTCCCAATGGCACAGGTGAAACTAAAGCAGGAGATATCCACGGCCTCCGCGCCGGCCAGAAAACGGTGAAACCCGAGAGCGTGGGTATTTCCACGGTCCGTCTCCAAATGGTCGATGAAATGATCAAACGCCACATTGCCGCCAAAGATGTCGCCGGGGCGATTGTGGTCGTGGCTCGCCGAGGGCAGGTGGCCTACTTCCAAACCTTCGGCCAGATGGATATCGAATCCCGCAAGCCAATGGCGCGTGACGCCATTTTTCGGCTCGCTTCAATGACCAAGCCAATCATCAGCGTCGCGATCATGATGCTGGTCGAGGAGGGAAAGGTTCACGTCGATGATCCGGTTTCGCGCTTCATTCCCCAGTTCAAGTCGCTGAAAGTCGCCGTGCCGAATCCATCGGCGCCCGCGTTCGCTCCCACCGCCCGGCAACTTGCTCCCGCAGAAATTTCCTTCACCACGGTTCCTGCCATTCGCGAAATCACCGTCCGTGACTTGCTGACGCACACGTCGGGCCTGGTCAGCGGGCCGATCAGCGACCAGGAGGCGTCGAAAGCCCCGCGGCAAAGCTCGGAGACCCTCGCCGACTACATTCCCCGACTCGCCTCGTTCCCATTGGAATTTCAACCCGGCTCGCGGTGGGCTTACAGTCCGAGAGCGGGATTTGAAACGCTCGGGCGGATTGTCGAGGTCGCCTCCGGCCAACCTCTCGATCGGTTCCTAAACCAGCGTATCTTTGAGCCGCTCGGAATGAAGGACACGTACTTCGGCCCACCGGAAGCCAGGGCAGATCGCATCGTGTCAATCTACGCAAAGACGGACAAAGGATTGGAGAAACAGCCCAACGACGACCCCCGGTTCCTGCCGGGAAATGTGTATTTGGCCGGCGGAGGCGGGTTGAGCAGCACTGCGGATGACTATCTCCGCTTTGCCCTGATGCTGGCCAACGGAGGCGAGCTCGACGGCAAACGACTACTCGGCACGCGGACGGTGGAATGGATGCGTTCCCTTCACACCGCACCCAACCTGCCGGATCACATACGCGGCGAGGGTTTCGGTTGGGGCGTCCGGGTGATCGATGGCAGCGGTGCCGGTGGCACGATGCTTTCGGAAGGGAGCTTCGGCTGGAGCGGCACGTTTGGCACTCATTTTTGGATCGATCCCACGAGGCAGCTGGTCGCAATCATGCTCATGCAGGCCGTCCCCAACAACGAAATGCGCCTCGAAATCGAGGCCGCCGTCATGCAGTCGATCATCGACTGATAGCGTCATCGCTTAGAACGATTCGGACTGTTGAGCGATATTGCAACGACCGGAAGTTTGAACGGGTTGAGGGCCGTCGTTGATCGCCTTCTCCATTGATCTTGCAGGCACTCCCGAGGCGGCGCCCCCGCTAGGGAGCAATGCCCCTTACAAAAACCTCGACGCTCGCCTTGCGGTACTCGGCCGAGCTGTAGCCCTGGGCGCGCTTAAGGGTCGCCCGTCGAAGGACCGCGGCGAAGATCGTCCCTGCGAAGAGGTCCGCCGCGATTGCGGGGTTGGTCCCGGCGCGGACCTCGCCCGAGCGGATCGCCCTGCCGATCCGCTCGGTCAAGGCCTCGCGCAGGGGAAGGAAGATGCCCTGGAGCGCCTGGTCCTGGCAGAGCGCATGGCGATGGATCTCGCCGATCAGGGCGCGGATCAGCTGGAGGTTCTCCATGAGGAGCGACTCGTACCGCTCCGCGAACGACTCCAGGTCCGACTTGAGGCTGCCCTCGGGCCTCTGGGGCTTTTCCGTAGCCCTCCCGGGACTGCCCCCGAACGCCTTTCCGACGACCGCCTCAAGCAGGTGCTCCTTCGTCCCGAAGTGCCTGAAGAGCGTGACCTCGTTCACGCCCGCCTCCCGCGAGATGGCTCGCGTCGTCGCGCCCTCAAGGCCGTCGCGCGCGAAGACGCGCGCGGCCGCGCTCAGTAACAGCTGCCTTGCCGGGGGGCGCCGGCGGGAAGCCCGGGGTAGGGTAGTCATGCAAGTGCTTACTTGCATAATCTTGGAACATTCGGTTATGTTCAAGGGTCATTTACTCGACTTACCACGCCAATTTGAAACCCGCACACCACAACACCCTGCAGAAAGACCTCTCGTGATGGCCCCCGTCATCATAATGGGGGCCCTCATGATGTTCGTGTTCTGGGACACCTCGGATCGGCACTAGTCGGGGCGTTTCGCCTTGCCCGGGCGGGAGTCCGCTAGCAGGGTCGCCGGTCTTCACGTGAAAATTGGCTTTCTTGGAGGGAGCTTCGATCCCATTCATTTTGGACACCTGCTTGCTGCGCAGGATGCCTATGAGCAGCACAAGCTCGACCGCTTGATCATTGTCCCGGCTGCCCAGGCGCCGCTCAAGCCGAACGAGACCCAGTCCACGTCCTCCGATCGTCTGGCCATGGTCCGGGCGGCCACCGAGTGGGACACCCGATTCGAGGTCTCCGATTTTGAGCTCTCGCGGGGCGGGGTCAGCTTCACGATCGATTCCGCCCGGTACTTCCGGTCGCTCTACCCGAACGACGAGCTCTACTGGGTCATCGGCGGCGACCAGCTCCCGAAGCTTCACCTCTGGAAGGACATAGGGGAATTGGCCAAGCTGGTAGAATTCATCTTCCTGGAGCGGCCCGGCTATCCGGTGAAGGCGACACCCGATATCCCGGGGCTGCGGCTTCACCGCTGCGATGGCCATTTGCTTGCAATCAGCTCGACGGAACTCAGGGACCGCACGCGACGGGGCCTTTCCCTTGATTATTTCGTCCCGCACAAGGCGATTGTTTACATCCGGCAAAAGGGCCTGTATCGGGAACAACGTTGAAACTGAACCCAGACGACTCCCGGGCCCTCGCGCGGCTGTGCTGCACCGCCCTTGAGGAAAAGAAGGCCGCGGACATCCGGGTGATTGACGTCACCGCGCTGTCCTCGATCACCAACTACATCGTTATCGCCACGGCGACCTCCGATCCCCATGTGCGCGCCCTGAGGGTCGAGCTGGAGAAGGTCCTCGATGCGTCCAAGAACCGCATCGTCGGGATCGACGGCTCTGGCGAGAGCGGCTGGGCCGTGATGGACGCCTTTGACGTCATGGTGCACATCTTTACTCCGGATACGCGAACGCGGTACCGGTTGGAGCACCTGTGGCGGGATGGGGAAGATGTTCCCTTGGGGGGCCTCATTTCCGATAAAACGGTTCCCATAAAGAAGACGGCCCGGGCGAAGCCCAAGGCGAAGGCGAAGGCCAAAGCCAAGGCTCCCGCGAAGAAGGCTTCCCGTAAGTAATTTACGGTAATGGGGTTGCGCGATAACATCGCGCGTAAAGGACTTGTGAGGCCCGAAATCGGGATACGGGAAACTACGTAGCGAATGTGTCATTCGCAGCTTGAACGCACCTAGATGTCGTATAGCTTAATAGTGCCCGGATCTCGGGCATGCATATAATAAAGTAATAACCAACATAACGTTAGGAAGACACATGAAAACAAAAAATCGGGGGTTTACCCTCGTGGAAATCATGATCGTCGTGGTGATCATCGGCCTCTTGGCGTCGATGGCCATCCCGGCGTTTCAGAAGGTTCGAACCAACTCGCAGGACAAAGCCGTCCTGAACACCGCCCGTCAGCTGTCGGGCGCTAGCGACCAGTATTACCTGGAGAACGGTGTCTCGTCGTGCGGACTGACGGACCTCATCGGGCCGACGTCCTACATCAAGGCGCTGAACACCGTGGCGA
>CAITBM010000095.1 GCA_903890485.1 uncultured Opitutaceae bacterium
CCGGTCAGGCCCGCCGAGCCGTGCCTTCCCTCCGCCAGGGATGGACAACCAGCGTCAGTCGTATCAACATTAACCAACCTTCCAGACCGACCCTGAACCCGGATCGAAAAGGTGGAGCCGCTCAGGAGTTGGCGGCAAAAGCCGTGTCAAACGAGCCGCCCGAGGAGAAGCCGCCCACATTGCCTCGTGCCGTTGAGTTTATGGATGAAAAGCTTCCCGCGACTACCCATTGCCCGCTGGGAAGCACAGCCACCGCATCAACATAACCCCCTGCATTAAATGTAGGATTGAAGGCCACATCCAGAGTCCCGTCCGGCAAAAAATGTACAACTCGCCCCGATGCCACCCCTCCGATTGAAAGAATGCTTCCCGTTAGCAGGACCGACCCGTCAGAAGCCACCGCCATTTGCACAATGGGCTGCAGCGCCACCGACACGTTGGCATTTCCTTGCATCCATTGAATTCCGGCGTTTGGGGCGAATTTTGTATCCAAAGACCCATCCGGAAGCAGTGCCGCCAGACCAGTTCTGGCGGTGCCGTTAACCGAAATAAAAGTCCCAGCGATGAAAATTCGGCCGTCGGCACTCCGGGCCGACGCCAATACCTGCCCGGCCATCACACTGCCTGGATTAAACGACAAGTCAGGCGAACCGTCGCTTTTCAGGCGAACGCTTCCCGCGGTGCTCGGACCCGCGTTGAAATAGATATGTCCGTTTGCATCCACTGCCAACGAAGTCACGTTCGTGACGCCAATGTTTTCTAACGTGGGTAGCGGGTTGAAAGAGGAGTCGGTTGACCCATCAGCGTTGATTCTTGATAGAATCACGGCGACCCCGTTTTGGGCGAAGTTATATCCCCCACCTATGAGAATTTTCCCGTCGGGTTGAATCGCAAAAGCGTTAAAGCTTCCACTAATGCTATTGGCGGAGACGCTCCAGGCAATTGATCCATCGCTGTTCAAGCGCACCAATTGCTGCGCATTTCCCGTTATCGCCAAGACCTGACCGTTCGAAAGCGCCGCCAAGGCGTAGGCCGCCGAACCTATCGCCCCAGGAGCAAACTTGGGGTCCACGGTGCCATCCGGACTTAACCTCACGAGGCCACCTAGCGTAATCTTGTCGAAAGAACTAAATGAGCCACCCACCAGAATCTTACCGTCGCTTTGCGCCGCCACTGCATTGATGGCTCCGCCTGTGGGGCCAAAGCCTGGATCAAAAGATGTGTCCAGTGAACTATCAACGTTTAGCCGTGCGATCCCGGATCTGGTCACAGTACCGAACTGGAGTGGATTTGAACCCCAGACAATAATCTTTCCATCACTTTGGAGCGCGAAGCCACTTATACCCGTCGCATCCTTAATTAGGATAGCATACAAACTCCCGTCTGCGTTAATCTCGACCAGTTGCGGTGGTCCGTTTTGCTGAGCAATAAGCTCGAAGATTTGTCCCGCCGAGTTGACTTGGACAGCGGTGCCACTCAACGAAGCCTTGTAAGAGGAATCTACCGATCCATCGTTGTTGAGCCGAACGCTCCCACCCGAATACAAAATCTTACCATCAGGCTGAACAGCAGAGAAGGCCTGCCAAATGCGCCCCGCTGAAACCACGGGCGACAGAAAATAGTTGGACGAGGTCTGTGCAAGCGCGGCGGTGGACGATCCGCCGACTCCGATGATTGCGGAGAGGTTCAGCACCCATTTGGGAAATATTAACATGGGTGGAGAGCGTTTATAGGATGAGACCGAATCAATATCAAATTACTTATCTATTATTTTGATTGAGATCTATATGCCATCCGGGCGCGAAACCGCCAAGAAGGCTAAATAGTACGACAATCTAGCGACGCGAATCCGCCATCCTACCATTCAATGTGGTCCCAAAAATCTAGTAAGCAGCGTCGAAACCTCAAAATACAACTCATCTCTGCCTCTTAGCCGGGATTTCCCATTTGAGTTCATGATTTGAACGGATTGTGGGCTCGGTCGATGAAGACCCGCAGAGCCGCGCGGCCCCTGGGGGCCCCTCCGAGATGCCCCCCAAACGCTCCCAGCGCGGCAAGGCCCGCGAGCGACACTACCGCGATAACGGGGATTTGAAGCGTGGCGGGCGCCACGAGAAGCGCAGCCAGGGGAATGATCGCAAAAGAGGCGAAGCTCGCTGCCGAGATCCATGCGGCCTGGAGCGGACGAGCGAGCGAGCTTGGCTTTATTCCAAGCTCGTCCTGGAGATGGGCGCCCAGCCGGTCGTGCGCGCTCAGCTGCACCGCAACCTGGGTGGCCAGGTCATGGTCGAGCCCCCGGCCTTCGTAGATCATCGCGAGCTCCTCGAGCTCGGCATCGGGCTGGTTGGCCAATTCGCCGGTCTCAAGAGCGATGTCCGCCTGCTCGGCGTCGCGCTGGGAACTCACGGACACGTACTCCCCCACGGCCATCGACATCGACCCGGCGACGAGGCCCGCGACGCCCGCCACCAATATCGCCCGCTTGGACGCGGATGCCGCTGCCACGCCGATCATCAGGCTGGCGGTCGACACGATCGCGTCATCGCTTCCGAGCACCGCGGCGCGCAGCCAGCCGGCGCGCCCGCTCCGATGCCCTTCGGGCGGGGCTGCGGCGGTCGTCGCCTTGGAAACGGCGGGTGTGGAATGGGTTAAAAGTGCTTTTGCCATGGGTTTATAGGGATGTGGCCTAGGGCCTTGAGGCTACCCGTTGTTGGTGCGCACGGGTAGGGGGTATTATCCGTATACCGGGCCGTGTTGGCCCGCGGAGCGAATCAGCGGGCCGAACGAGATTGGGACAGGCGCGGACGACGCTCCTCGAGCCGTTCGCAGGCGGCCAATTGGGCGGCCTAGATTGCTTGCTCGACCACGAAAACGGCATCGTGGGTACTGCCGGCAGACTGGCCTTTGAAGGCCGGTTTCATTGAATCCCCCATGCCGTCCTTCAGCTTATCACCGGAGCGTCCTTGTTGAGACGGAACAGTGATTCTCCCTCTGGATTGTCCGCGGTTTGCCTGGAGTCGTCTGCGGAGAAATCACATCACCGATCAAAGATTCCCATTTGATCTCGTCCTCAACTTTGTACTTTTCGAGTTATCCGAAAAAATCGTGGAAATGGTTGTTGAGCATGGAGTGAGTCTCGAGTGGTGAGGCGAATCGCCTCGACCGCGGCCAGCCGCTTTTGGTGGGACCGCGACAGCCAATATTTTGCCCGCGAATCGGCATCGTGAAGGCGTCGTTTGTCAGCCCCTGGCGTCATCGTGGCGGTTCTAATATTTCCAGACCCGCGCGCAAGGCCCACCCGGTAAAAGTCTGGAGGTGCCGAGTTTCGAACTAGGCTTTGGGACAACGTCGATCGCAGCCTCTTGGCAACCAACTTTGTGGTCCGATATCGACGGGCACGCCTCATTTGGCCGAGTAGACCTCAATTTCGATAAGAGGACCTCAAATTTCTAGATCAGGCTCCTTTCTTCTGTTCATCGAGGAAGGATCAGCGGGGTAGTCGGCTTCGCGACTCAATTGCGGCGATTTCACGGCGGAGATCTGCCTGCAAATGTCCTCAATACTTGTCATGACCGAGGCTCGGTCGCCTATAAAGTCGCCCAATGCCTCGATTGCTCGATCGCGCAGCTTGCCGGCCGAAATCAATTCTGCGTTAGCGAGGGCAAGAATGTCCTCCTGATCTTGACGCGAATATCGCGAGATCTTCGTCACTGCCAGATCCACTGGCGAAAGCACGTAAAGATGGATCTTTCTCCTTTCATTGCCTATTTCTGTCCATTCGACCGCGTCGCGATCGTGGTCCCCATGGAGGAGCCCGAAGGGCGGATTGTAATTGTTATCCAAGTAGAGAAACGAGGAGTTTCCGTCCTTGTGCCGGTAATTCACTTCACAAGGCCCCATGTGCAGGCGCCGATTGTAAAAGGCGTCGACGTCCTCCGTGTATCGGCTCCCGCAATAGTAGTTCACCGCCATCCCACCGGCAAAAACTTCGTGATTGGTGGGCCTTCGTAGCCGCCTTTCCGGATGGAGGCATCGATCTGGTCGAGTAGCTGGCTGAGCGCCTGCGTCAGCTCAGGATACGCCTTGTTCATGGCTAAGTTTCGCCTGAAGGCGGCCGCGGAAGCGGCTGGGATCAAAATCGGTCAAACGAGACATCTCGCTAAAATGCCCGACGGATCCGGGATGCAATCGCTCCGCGATGTCCAATAGCACGCGGCGGTGGCCGAACCAGGTTGTATTTGCCAGATAGAGGGCGGTGGTGGCCTTGAGCTCATTCGACAACGGGGAATCCAGCCACGCGGACAATCCAAACCGCACCTTCTGCTGAAGGCAGAATTCAAGCAATTGGTCTTCGACAGCGCGCGTCATGGTGCAGAACTAACCTGATGGCTAACCTTACGGTTACGTGGCACAACACGCGACGAAAACGGTGGAGGTGCCGGGATTTGAACCCCAGATCCCCAATGAAGCCAAGTTGCTGTCGCGCGCTGATTTACTTGATGTTCAATATATTGGGAAATGCAAGAAAGTGCATCCAAATGGATCGAAGCGAAGGCAAACACAAGGATTCGGGCAACTTTCTGGCAACCCTGGAGACATTCCTCTGGAGCATTGTGCCGAACCCGGAGGGACATGATTTTCGACTAATATTGACAATAAACGCTTATCGGTAGAAAACTATCCAATGACAGTACTCCTCAAGTGCCCTCACTGCCGGAGCACCCTTACCCGAAAGCAGGCCGCGCGTATGCTGGCTTCACTTTCCGCAGGGAAGGCGAAGAATTTTTCCGAGAAGGAGCGTGCCCTTCGCCGGGAGCGCATGAAGGCAATCAATGCCCGTCGCGCGGCAGCCGTTTTCAACTCGGGAATGCTGCATCGGAATCTGAACCACAGCCGCTTCACCCTTGCGGCAATCGACGACGTGATCGACCGGGGCCAGCGAGAGTCTTGGGCGCTCCTCCTTGCCGCAGTCGAAGCATCACCAGAGATCCGGACTCGCGTCCTGCGCGTGTGCCGGGCCCACATCTCCGACGATTACGCCCAGCGCTATCACTTCTGGAACAACTATGCCTCCCTCCAAGCCACTGCCTGAGTGGGACCGCATTCTTACGGCTGCCGCGCACCTCCAGGAGCTCTTGCAGGATGCCGTGCTGGTCGGTGGGACAGCGACGGCAATCCATGCGGACCATCGCGTATCCACCGATGCCGATCACATTTTGACAGATTTGACCTCCCGTTTCGATGAGGTGCTCGCCCAGCTGGAATCCGTGGCCGGTTGGAAGACCGCTCGGGTCCGGCGCCCCGTTCAGATTCTTGGCAGCCTAGACGGCATCGAGACCGGTGTGCGGCAACTGATACGCAACGACCCTCTAGAGACAGAGCAGGTCTCAATTAAGGGCCACACGATCAAAGTGCCTACGAAGGCTGAAATGCTGCGGATAAAGGCGGTGCTCATCCTCAAGCGGAACGCCACGAGGGACTACATCGATTTCGTAGCGATGCACGATCAGCTCGGAATGAAAGGCACTTTGGCCGCGATGAAGTCGTTTGACCGGCTGTACCCGCAGCCTAACGGAGAGTCCCCGACGCAGCAACTGATCGTCCAGTTGTCGAGTCCGATGCCATTCGATCTTTCGCAGACTGACTTGACCGAATTTAAGAAGCTATCGAGCCGCTGGCACGATTGGTCGGTCATTCGGAAGGCGTGCGCTGAATGCGCGCTTCAGCTCGCTCCGACCCTAAAGCTCCCGAATCCCGGCAAGGACGCGGCTCTTAGCTTCGGGCCAGTCCATGGGTTGAGCAAGACCAAGGAACGGGAGCAAGGCCTCGAACTGTAACTAAATTGGTGGAGGTGCCGGGATTTGAACCCGGGTGCCCCTGGCCTTTGCACGCCGCGTCTACCTGTGTAGCGTCACATTATTCTCGCCGGGGTTATGCGTAAACGCGCGCTTAAGCCCAAGCCAACCCCCGGATGAAGATACGGCGCGCAAACCGCGGGTCGCTCCGCGCGCTATTCCTGCTGTCGTCGCAGTTACCGGCTAGCAGGTGTCGCCGGAACTACGTGGCTGCCGAATTAGGCTGCCAGGGGCATTTCTTCGTGTGTGCCGCTTGTTGTTTCGAAGGGGGATTAGCGAGAGTCCTTCGGCTCTCGACAGGCAGCGACGCACGCCAACCAAGGGTAGAATCCAGAACACCCCCGAAATTGAAAACCGTGCGCAGTCAAGGAACAGAAGGTCTAAGGTAGGCCATCGCTCCCCCTTATACAAGGCACATGAGGGGCGTTTGGCCCGATTCGGGCTTTTCAGGGTTTATGCAACCTGCGAACATCATGGGGCTAAAGGAAGCTGACTTGCATTACGGTCGGGTTAAAATGGGGTTGCAATCAGGTGAATAAAAAGCTTCCTGTCGGCCAAGCATAATGCGGCGCAGGCCGCGTGGGCTTAACACAACAACACAAACTACAACGAGCTATGAAAGACCTCCGTATTCGGAAGTTATCGGCCGTGCTGTCGCTTTTTGCGGCATACGGCGTCTGGACATCAGCTGGGCATGCCCAGGCAACGACGGACGCAGCCTCCGCTGCGACGTCGGATCAATCCCCGCAAGTCCTCGAGAAATTCGTGGTCACGGGTTCCAACATTCCGCAGGCCGCGGACGCAGTCGCCATTCCGGTCGCCGTCATCGGCGCCCAGGTGATGCAGGACAGCGGCGTCACCGGTGATACGCTGGACATCCTCCGCAAGGTTGCCCCGAACATCAGCGGTATCGGCCAGGAGAACGCCCAGATAGCCACGGGTTCCAACCAGGGCGGCGCCTCGGTGAACATCAAGGGCCTGCCGACGCTCGTCCTGATCGACGGCCGCCGGGTCGCCAACAGCCCCGTCGAGGGCACGGGCGGCTCCCAATTCGTCGACCTGAACCTGATCCCGCCGGCAGCCATCGAGCGCATTGAGGTGCTCGAGGACGGCGCATCGGCCATTTACGGTTCCGACGCTGTCGGTGGTGTGATCAACATCATCCTCAAGAAGAACTACAACGGCTGGGAGACGGGCGCCCACTACGGGTTCTCGACCGCAACCGGCCACTACGAGGAGCGCAGCGGCTACCTGGTGGGCGGCGTCAGCAACGACAAGACCTCGATCTTCGTCTCGCTCGACTACACCCAGCACAACGCCCTTTACCTCTCCTCCCGCCCGTACACGAACCCGATCTACGGGACGTACACGGCCCCGGGAACGCTCGAGGTCTATGACAACCTCACCGGCTCGGACGACTTCTACAAGCTGACAGCCCCCTCCGGGGCACCTCCGGGTGGCGGCCAGTACACGCTGGCGCAGCTGGTCGCGCAGGGCGTCTACACGCCCGAGACCACGGACCAGGCCTTCCAGGCCCTGAACCTTGCGGCCGGCGAGACCCTGATCGGCGCCCTGAAGCGCTACAGCGCCACGACCAACATCGAGCACAAGATCTTCGGCGACCACCTGGTTGGCTTTGCCAGCATCGTGGCCTCCAACACGAAGACCTGGTCGTCCCTGAACGCCCAGCCGCTCGTTCCGTTCCTGCAGGACGCCTGGACCGACATCAACGTCGAGGGCTACGCGAGCTCACCCCCGCCGGCCGGCGTCAACTACGTCCCCGCCACGGTGGCCAACAACCCGTTCTCCTCGGCCTTTCTGGACCAGAACCAGTCGGTCCCTGAATCGGCCCCCGGCAACGGCGACGGCAGCGGCGAGGCGATCTTCATCCGCAACCGCTACCTGGCCTATCCCCGCCTGTACCAGAACAACTCGACCCTCTACCGGGTCGTGGGCGGGCTCCGCGGCGACTTGACCGAGGACCTGCACTTCGAGGCGGCCGCCAACATCAACCGCGAGGAGCTCTCCTTCACGAACCCGGGCCTGTGGAACACCGTAGCCCTCCAGAAGGCGTGGGCCACCGGCAAGATCAACCAGTTCGCGACGAACAACCCCTCCAGCGCCTTCGTCGGCGTCGTGGGCCAGGCGTTCGTGAACGAGATCAGCACGCTCAACTCGTTTGATGCCAAGATCACGGGCACGCCGTTCGAGCTGCCCGCCGGCAAGATCGGCTTCGCCATCGGTGTCGACTTCGTCCGCGAGGTCCTCACGGCGACTCCTGACATCAACTCGCTCCCGAACTCGACGGGCACCACCCAGGGCTGGTCGAATGCGACCACGTACCGTGATTTCACCGCCGTCCGCGACGTCCTCTCCGAGTTCGCCGAGGTCAGCGCCCCGATCACGAGCGCGAAGCAGAACATCCCGGGCGCCCACTCGATCAACATCGACGGTGCCGTCCGCTATGACGACTACAGCGGCCAAGTCGGCAAGAGCACGACCCCGCAGGTGAGCCTCACGTGGCAGCCGATCGACGACCAGTTCAAGATCCGCGCCTCGGCCGGAAAGTCGTTCATCGCCCCGCAGCTGTACAGCCTCTATGGCCCGATCAGCAGCGGTTCGACGTCCTCGATCACCTACACGACGGTGGCGGGCCCGAAGAGGAAGGCCCAGTTCAACCAGACCGGCGGCTCGAATCCGGCCCTCAAGCCCGAGACTGCCAAGTCCTGGAGCACGGGCTTTGTCTACACGCCCAAGTACGTGAGCGGCCTGTCGGTCACGATCGACTACTCGGAGATCAACCAGAAGTCGATCCCCGGCACGGTTCCCGCCGCCACGATCATCCAGGACGTCGAGACCAACGGAGCGGCTTCGCCGTACGTGAGCCTGGTCCACTATAACACCCCGACGGGCGCCTCGCCCAGCGGCACGGGTGGCATCAGCAACCACTCGCCGCAGTCGATCTACGTCATCCAGAACCTCCTGAACCTGGGCGGCCAGAAGATCAACAGCACCGACATCAACATCGACTACGAGTGGAAGATGGCCGGCATCGGCAAGTTCGAGGTCAACTCGGTCTGGACCTGGTACAACAGCTACGAGCTCCAGATCATCCCGTCGGAAAAGTACTACCAGTACGCCGGCGACGCCTCCACGAACGAGGGCACCATCCCGAAGTGGCGCACGTACACGACCCTGTCCTACAAGAACGCCGGCTTTGATGCCGTCGCGGGCGTGACGTATGTCGAGAGCGTTCAGGATATCGGCGTGGGTGGAAAGACGCAGTCGGGCTTCACGACCGTCCCGTCGTTCACCTCGTTCGACCTGTCGCTCACCTACGACTTCAGCCACCTGCACGTCAGCAAGTGGCTCGATGGCCTGAAGGTCACCGCCGGTGTGAACAACATCGCCAACAAGCTCCCCCCGCTGGACTCCAACGCGTTCCCGAACACGAACGCGGATGTGGGCACCTACGACGGAGCCGTTGGCCGGATGTTCTACATCAACGGCAAGTACAGCTTCTAAGCCCAGCTTAGACGCAACGTCTCAAAGATTCATGGCCCGGCTGAAAAGCCGGGCCATTTTTTTGCGCCCGTTTAGGAAGCCCCACCCAGGACTATGGAATAAAAATGGGGGTGACGGAGCCCGTGTTTCGGGTCCAGTCGAGCTTCGGGAATCCCGTCTTGGGCGCTGCCCTCCCGATCCGCTTGACCTCGTCGAAGCGCCATCCGCGCGCCGTGAGTGTCCTCGTCCCGTCGGAAAGTTCCGGCCGGCAGAGGCCGACCTGCCCGAGTCCCCGGATTGAAATCCTGAGCCGCTGGTCCGGGTGGGACACCGGCAGGCTCATCTCGCGGCGGAGCCGTGCCGTGGGCCGAGCCGCCTCGGCCCTGAACTCGATCAGGGTGCGCGCGTGGAGTTCCTTCCAGGACCCGTCCGGCGCACGGGCCTCGACCACGATCCTCTGGAGGGCCGGCTTCTCGAGAATGAACTCAAACCGGAGCTGCCAGCGGCCGCACACCGGGGAAGCGGCCAAGAGGCGCGCGGGCTTGAGGACGCACTGGCGGATCCACCGGACGAGCGACCGGGCCCTCGCCCCGTCGCGCAGGGTGATCCGCTCGTTGGGGCCCACAACCTTGGGATCGCGCGTGAGCGCCCAGAGGCGCCGCGCCGCGATCTGCCCCTGGGAGGTGAGGGAGGCGAAGCGAACCGCCTCCTTAAGGAGATGCTCGATCCCGCGGGCCAGGCCGGCGTCGCGCTCGCCCCGACGGGACATGCGGGCGCGCAGGGAGAGGACGGCACTCGCCGCCTCGCGGACGAAGACGTCCCGCTCGGCAACGTAGAGCCTGAAGGCGACGCTCGCCCTGAGCGGGGCGGGGAGCGAGGCTCCGCGCTTCGCTAGGCGGGCGTAGAACGCGCGCTCGGAGACAAACCGGGACAGGCCGCGCCGGGTTGCCGAGGTGTCCCACCGCTCGTTGATGTCCCAGCGGCTTGCCCCGACAAAGGCCCGGTCGTCGCAGGCGAGGAGAGTGCGGGCGAGCTCCCGGGAGCCGGAAGCCCCGTAGAGCCTCGCAAGTCCCTTCGCGAGCATCGCCGTGTGGTCGTCGATCCCGGGGTCCAGCCAGAGCGAGGCGGCCGCTGCGTCCACGGCCGTGGTCATCTCGATCGCGAGCCGGTTCGCCTCCCAGGAGGTGACGAGGAAGCCCTGGGCCCCCACGTCCTGGCACCGCCGCCACCAGGACCTGATGTTGCCGAGGCGCTCCCCGAAGACCGGCAGCGGCTCGTGCCGGAAGGAGCCGTTCATGGGGCAGCCCCAGTACTCGATCCCCCGGGCCTTCAGCGCGGGGGCCAGGTCGACCTCGGCGAAGTTGCGCAGCTCGACCCGCGGGAGTCGCCCGAAGGGATAGTAGTACCAGTCGTAGGCGATGATCCCCGGGGGAAGGTGGCGGATCGCCCCGGGAAGGAGCGCGAGCATGTCGGCCCACATCCCCAGGCGAAGGCCGCGGCTGTTGGCCACGGCGTTGAGACGGCCGACGTAGCGGCCGAAGTGGGCGGCGAGCCCGATCTCCCGGATCTCCGCTTTGGACAGGGGATGGCGGCCCAGGCTGAAGGACTCGTCGAGCCCCACGTGGACCTTGCCGGCCGTGCAGAACGGCGCCAGGTCACCGATCAGGGCGTCGGCGATGTCCAGCATGCGCGGGTGCACCGGGCACACCTGGCCCTGCTCGAGCGGAAGGCCGTCGGGGCCCCGCAGCTCGTTCAATTCCCGCAGCTCCGGCACCTTGATCAGGTACTGGGTGTGCCCGAGGAGGTTCACGATCGGGACGACGCCGATCCCGACCCGGGCGGCCTCGCCCACGAGCCTTTCGAACTCCCTCCTGCTGTAGGCGTCCTTCCTCGCGACCCCGGGCAGGCTCGGGAACTCGACAGAGTCCTCGAGGTGGAGGTAGAGCTCCGTGTAGCCCCACTCGGCGTAGCGGGGCAATTGGGCGAGGAGCCAGTCGAGGCGCTCCACCTGGCGCCCCAGGTCCCATTGGAAGGCGCGGATCACGGGGCGTGCTCCCTTAGCCAGGCCTGGCCGCCGGCCTCGTCGGTGAAGGCGCCGTCCAGCTGCGCCTCGAAGGCCGCGTCCAGGATGGGCTTGTACCCGGGCCCGGGTTTGAGGCCCATGGCCTGCAGGTGCCTGCCCTGGATGATCGGGCGCGGGGCCGTGGCCTCGAGCTGGAGGCGCCCGGCGTGGGCCTTGAGGCGGTCGATCCGCTCGAGGATGTCCTGGTAGGGCAGGGGCGGCCTTCCCATGGCGTCGGCCACCATGACCAGCGAGAGGTCGTCGATCGAGGCCGGCGCAAGCTTGCGGGCCAGGCGGCGAACCTGGGAATCCGTGAAGTCGGTGCCGCCGTGGTGGTGGGCCAGGTGGTTCACGACCAGGGCCCGGACGGGAGGGTCCAAGTCCAGCGGGGCCCCGATCCGCCGCAGGAACGCGTCGGAAAGGGGGCCCCCGGCGGACTCGTGCCCGGGGCTCACCCAGCGCAGCGCCCCCTTGCGCTCGGCGCGCACGGTCGTGGAGGGTTTCCCGAAGTCGTGGGCGAGGACGGCAAGAGAGAGCATCCGTTTTCGCGCCGGGGGGCCGTCGCGCCACGCCTCTAGGCCCGCCAGGGCGTCCAGGCAGAGCGCCGTGTGGGTGAACGCGTCCCCCTCCGGATGCCACGCGGGCTCCTGGGGCGTGCCCCGGAGCGCGGCCACCTCCGGGAAATGCCGGAGCCAGCCGGTCTCCTCGAGCACCTGCAGGCCCCGGGAGGGGCGCAGGCTCTTCGTCGCCCATTTCTCCCACTCGGCCCAGACGCGCTCGACCGGCAGCTCCAGGAATGTGTCCGCCATGGAGCGGCAGAGCGCGGCGGTTTCCGGGGCCAGGGTGAGGTCGAACCGGGCCGCCAACTGGAAGGCGCGCAGGACCCGCAGCGGGTCGTCGCCAAAGGTAGGGCCGGTGTGGCGGAGGATCCGCAGCTTCAGGTCCCCGCGTCCCCCGAAGGGATCGGAGATCTCGCCGGTGAACGGGTCCATCGCGATCGCGTTCACGGTGAAGTCGCGCCGGGCGGCGGCCTCGGTGTCGCTGAGCGTCGGATCGGGGACGACGGCGAAGCCGCGGTGGCCGGCTCCGGTCTTCGACTCGCGCCTCGGCAGGCTGAAGTCGTACTCGGATCCCCCGGGGCCGCGGACCTTGATGACGCCGAAGCTCCGGCCGACCACGTCGCTGGCGCCAAAGGGCAGGAGGGTGCGCCTCAGGCCCTCGAAGTCGATCCCGGCCACCTCGATGTCGAAATCCTTGGACGAGAGGCCGAGAAGGGCGTCGCGGACCCCGCCTCCGACCAGGCGGGGACGGCCGACCTGCCTGACGGCGTCCAGCATGGCCCGCAGCTCGGGGGGCAGGGCAGGGGTTCCGGGGGTCTCCCTCATTGGGGTCAGCGTTCCTAGGCCGAGCGGGCCGACCAGGCCGCCGCTACCCAACCCGCGATGAGGGCGGCCCCGCCGAGCGGGGTGACGGGCCCGAGCCACCGGGGACCGCCCAGGGAGAGCGCATAGAGCGAGCCCGAAAAGAGGAGGGTGCCGGCGACCCAGAGGCGGGGGGCCCACCGGGCGGCCGGGGACGTCGGGCTTGGGGAGGTCCTGAGCCATCCCGCAAAGCCCAGCAGGGCCGCGGCATGCAAAAGCTGGTATTTGGAGGCGGTTTCCCAGGCGTCCCGATGGCCCGCCTCCTGGAGCGTTTCCCTAAGCGCATGGGCGCCAAAGGCCCCCATAATGACCCCTGTGGCGCCGAGGATGCCTGCCCAGAGGAGTGCGCTGCGGTGGTGCATGGGGCGATCGTGGTAAAATCCCGGCGGGAACCAAGAATCAAAACAGGGGTTGACACCCCTGTTCATAATCAATGCTCTTACCCTCTTTTCCCATGAAAACGTATCTCGCGAAGAAGGAGACAGTACAGCCCAAGTGGTATCTCGTTGATGCCGAGGGGCAGGTGCTCGGCCGTCTCGCAGTCAAGCTCGCCAACATCATCCGCGGCCGCAACAAGGCCACCTACACGGCCCACGTGGACACCGGCGACTATGTCGTCGTCCTCAATGCCGAAAAGGTCGTCCTCACGGGCAAGAAGGAGGAGCAGAACGAGTACATGGCCTTCTCCGGGTTCGTCGGTGGCGAGCGCTACAGGAGCCAGGCCCAGATGCGCGAGAAGCGCCCCGAGTTCGTGATCATGCACGCCGTCAAGGGCATGCTCCCGAAGAACCGCCTGGCCGCCAAGATGCTGACCAAGCTCCGCGTCTTCAAGGGCACCAAGCACCCGCACGAGGCCAACAACCCGGTCAAGATTTCACCCTGAACATGAGCACACCCGACACCATTTTTACGGGCACCGGTCGCCGCAAGACGTCGACGGCGCGCGTGCGGATCACCGAGGGCAGCGGCAAGCTGACCGTCAACGGCCGCAACTTTGAGTCCTACTTCTCCCACGACAACTTCGCGAAGCAGGCGTACGCGCCTCTCCTGACAGTCGACCTGCGCGAGAAGATCGACGTCACGGCCAACGTCGCCGGTGGCGGCGTCGCCGGCCAGGCCGGCGCGGTTGCCCACGGCATCGCCCGCGCGCTCCAGAAGATGAACGCCGAGCTCAGGCCCGCCCTCAAGAAGGCCGGCCACATCCGCCGCGACCCCCGCGAGAAGGAACGCAAGAAGGCCGGCCAGCCGGGCGCGCGCAAGCGGTTCCAGTTCTCGAAGCGTTAATCCGCTTCAGGGATCCCTCTCAAAGCCGCCGCCGGTTCCCGGTCGGCGGCTTTTTTCTTGCTGGAGTTTGGAGGCAACCAATCGGATTGTTCAAAAACCATGAAGGTAGGCATCGTTGGCGCATCAGGATACGCGGGCGAGACGCTCGTGAAACTGCTCCTGGGTCATCCCAAGGCGGAGCTCTCGTGCGTGTCCTCAAGGACGCACGCGGGAAAGCCCCTCTCGGCCGTGATCCCCTCGGTCCGCGGCATCGACCGCGGGATCGTGTTCGTCGCATCGGACCCCGCCGCCCTGGCGGCCACCGACATTCCCCTCTTCTTCCTGGCGCTGCCCCACGGGGCGGCCAGCGAGTACGCGAAGGCGCTCGTCGGCTCGGGCAAGAAGGTGATCGACCTGTCGGCCGACTTCCGGGTCGGGGACCTGGCGACCTACGAGAAGTACTACGGCAAGCATCACGCCCCGGAGCTGCTCCCGTTCGCCCGCTACGTGCTCCCCGAGATCACGCCCGCCACGTGGATGGAGGGCGCGAAGATCGTGGCCTCCCCCGGCTGCTACCCGACCAGCATCCTGGTCCCTCTCGTTCCCCTCCTCAGGGACGGGATCGTCTCCCGGGAGCACATCGTCGCCAACAGCATGAGCGGGGTCTCCGGGGCCGGCCGCAAGGTCGACGAGGCCTACCTCTATGTCGAGCGGACGGAAAGCGCCAAGGCCTACGGCCTGGTGAAGCACCGGCACCTCTCGGAGATCGAGGAGCAGCTGGAGCTGCACACCGGCGCAAGGACGGTGATCCAGTTCAACCCGCACCTGGCGCCGATGCGCTACGGGATCGCCTCGACGATCACGGTCCCGGCGGCCCCGGGGGCCACGACGGAGTCGCTCTACGCCTCCTGGAGGAAGGCCTACTCCAAGGCCCCGTTTGTCCAGCTTCTGCCCTCCGGCGAGACCCCGGACACCGCGCACGTGACCGGGACCAACCGGCTCGACATGTCGGCGATCCACGACCCCCGCACCGGAAACTTCATCATCACCTCGGCCGAGGACAACCTGGTCAAGGGCACCGCCGGTCAGGCGATCCAGACCATGAACCTCTGGTTCGGGTTCGGGGAGACGGCGGGCCTGCGCTAGCTCCGGTAGTCCGCGTTCTCGCTCACGTACTCGTGGGTCAGGTCCGACCCAAGCACGACGGCCGAGGCGCCGCCGGGGTGGCCGAAGTCGACCTCGATCTCGACGCTCCTCTCGTGCGGGGGAAAGTCGATCGGGGTCGAGTAGACGCCATCCTTCGGGGGGGCGCTCCGGTAGAGCTCGGCCTGGCGCATGTGGGCGACAAGCGCCGCCTCCTTCTCCGGGTTCAAGCGGAACGCGCCCGAGGAGAAGATCTCGATCCCGCCGAGGGACATCCGCATCCGGGAGAGGTCCGTTCCCGGGGACTGCGCGCCGACGTGCTTGCCGATCGCCTGCACCAGGCGCCCGACGTTCGGGTCGTTGCCGGCGACGGCGCACTTGAAGAGGGGCGCGTTCACGACGGCCTTCCCGAGCGCACGGGCCGCCGCGAAGTCGGCCGCGTTTAAGACCG
>CAITBM010000096.1 GCA_903890485.1 uncultured Opitutaceae bacterium
CGTTGAGCACGTAGCCGTGCGGCAGCTCAAAGACCTGGAGCGTTTCACCCTCCGGAACCGAGGCGAGCGCATGCGAATACGCAAAGAAAGTGAAAGAGGAGCCGAAGCTGGCTGTTTGCATGATCGAATACTCACCTATGCAACCGATCGCGGGAACCCGCAAGGGGTTTCAATCGCGGCAACTGGCGTGCCCGGGTGTGGGCCGAGCACGCCAAATCTGGAAGCAGGATCAGAACTTGAAGGTGACGCCGGCGGCGAATTCATTGCCCGAGGTCACCGAGGTCAGGTTCGTCCCGGGAGCGGGTCCGCGGGGCGTATACCATGCGCTCGATTGCGTGTTCGAGAGACCCCGCGTATAGGAGAGGTCCAACGTGACCGTCGGCGCGAGCGCGACTGAGGCTCCAACAGACAAGTGCTGGAGAACATGAAGCGGTGAACCGACGTTGTAGAACGTCATCTCGGATGGGATCGGGTTAGTGCAGTAATTGTAGCCCGCGCGAAGGGTGACGCTTTGCGTCAGCGAGTGCTGGAGGCCGAGCTCAAAGGTGTAGGCGTCCTTCCAGCCAAGCCCGGCGATCGAACCATCAGCGCGGAATCCGCTATTCTCGAAGCCCTTGGTCGACCCATAGGCAATGTATCCGACGTCCCCGATGAGGTGGGTCGTGTCGGCCAGAGCGTAGTTGAAGCCAAGCTGGGCCGTGAGCGGCCGGTTCATCTCGAAATTGACGGTCCGTGAATTGCCTGCCGAGTCCGTCACGCTCCATGAATAGGTGTGGAACCATGTTGGGGTCGATAGCGATAGACCGAAGGATAGGTCCTTGTCCGCCTGCCACCGGACACCCCCCTGGACACCAAACCCAAGCTCGATGTCCTGGTTCTGGACGGTCGCGTAGAGCGGATGTCCATTCGCCCCAAGCGTGGGCGGAGCAAAGGCCGCAGGGGTGAAAAGGTTGCGCCCGATCGACGGGGCCAGCGCGAGCCCCCAGGACCAACCGCCGGGAGCGGAACCTGACATGCCGACGGGAAGGCGGACCACGTAGAGGCTTGAGCGCACATCGCCAAATCCACCGAACAAACCACCAAACGGATTCGTCCGGGCTCCCGCCTGCGGGAAGAAGATCGGGTTGGTCGCCGAAGTCGCCGCGTGGAAGCTCAGTCCGGCCTCGCTCACGGCGCCGGCAAACCAGGAGGTGCTGGGGTCGCTGCCTTTCCATGTGGCCATGAGCGAAAGGTAAGGCACTCCGTTGATGGTCGAGTCCGAGGATCCCTTAAGCCCCAACGCCGCCACGGAGCTGTCGTGACCTGACGTAGCAGAACTGAGCCATTGCGAAAGAGAGTCTGGGCTCCAAGAAAGGAACCCAGATGCCAAAAGGAAAGAAGCATACCCCGGAGCAGATCGTAGCGATCCTGCGCCGGATTGACGGCGGAGAGTCGGCGCAGGCCGTGTCCCGCGAGGTAAACATCAGCGAAGCGACGCTCCACCGCTGGAAGCAGCAATACGGTGCCATGGAGCTCGACGAGCTGAAGGAGTTGAAGGCTCTCCGGGACGAGAACGCCCGCCTGAAGCGGATCGTCGCCGACCAGTCGCTCAACATCCAGGTGCTGAAAGAGGTGAATTCAAAAAAATGGTGAGCTCGTCGCAGAAGCGCCACGCCGCCCAGGGCGTGGTAGCGGCGGGCATGTGTTCACAGCGTCAGGCGTGCCGTTACCTTGGGCTGGCGCGCTCCAGTTGGGCCTATGTCTCACGGCCTCCGAAGCCGAGGACGGTGCAGATCGGGGAGGCGATCGCGGCCTTGGCCGTGCGCCATCCCCGGTTCGGCTACCGCCGCGTGCATGAAATGCTTCGGCGGCAGGGGCTTCGCTGCAACCTGCGGACGGTGCAGCGGATGCGCCGAGACCAGGGCCTTGGCATCAAAGGGCCGGCAAGGCGCCCCAAAGTGCCTGTACGGCCCGATGCGAAGGTGAAGGCGACCGCGGTCAACGACGTCTGGTGCATCGACGTGGTCTTCGACACCACCCAGGGCGGCAACACGGTTAAGTTCCTGACGATCGTCGACGAGTACAGCCACTACTGCCTGGATATCGTCGCCAGCCGCCGGATGGGCGCCCAGGAGGTCGTTGCGGCGCTCGCCGCCCTGATCGGGATCCACGGAGCCCCGGGGCACCTGCGCTGCGACAACGGGGCGGAGTTCATCGCCAAACTCCTCCAGGACTGGCTGGACCAAGCGGGGGTAGAGACGCGCTTCATCGAACCCGGCAGCCCATGGCAGAACGGGATCAACGAAAGCTTCAACGGCCGCTTCCGTGATGAATGCCTCAACCGCGAGCTGCTCGCCAACCTCCTCGAGGCGAAGTGCGTCGGGCGGGCCTTCCGGGATGAATACAACGACATCCGTCCCCACAGCACGATCGACTACCGCACGCCCAGCGAGTACCGCGCAGAACTCCTGAACCAAGCTCCAGGCTCCGGTCAGGCCCGCCAAGCCGGGCCCTCCCTACGCCTGGAGCTTGCGCTCGTCCCCACCAGCAACCACAACCAGAACTGAGATCAACAACCCGCCCAGACTCTCACTCGGGGTGGCTCAAGAAATGCGGTCCGGTCAGGCGCCC
>CAITBM010000097.1 GCA_903890485.1 uncultured Opitutaceae bacterium
CGGTCAGGCCCGCCGAGCCGGGCCTTCCCTCCGCCAGGGATGGACAACCAGCGTCAGTTGTATCAACATCAACATATCCAGACCGACTCAAAGGGTGACTCGAAAAGGTGGATCCGCTCAGATGTTCGCCGATCGACCGTCGCCCTCCCCTACTTCAGCGCCCAGGAGGACGGTTTTATCGCCACTCGAGGCCAGCCCTTCCCTCCAAAACGCCTCTGGCACCTCAAACCACAGCCCACCGATTGATTCGGGGAGGACGATTACCCGGCCTGGCGTTGCCGCCGCAAGCTTTGGTAGCGTCATCGCCCGCTTTAGTTCCCGCTCAGAATCGACCTCCCCGTGCCCAAATGGCTCTTTCGTGTTGAAATTGGGCTAGACTGTTGACCTGAGCACGGAGGAACCGCCAAAATTCCGCCAGGTCAAAGGAGCGCTGACCCGTTCCAACCCCCCAAAAAACCTCGTGATTGCCCCCCGCACCGCCCGCGTTGCCGCGTATTCCCTCCTCGCCTTGGTTCTGTCCGCCCCCGGTCGGGCCCAGGTGTCCGTCACGGTGGATGCATCCACGACCATTAGGGTCGTCGATGACCGCCAATTCGGGATCAACACCCCATTCTGGGACAATTCGTTTACCGACGCACAGTCGGCGGATGCCTTCGTGCAGATGAACACGCGCATCATGCGCTTTGGCGGGGGATCCGCCACCGACCAGTACAATTGGGAGACGGGCAAGGACTTGGTGGGCGGCTACTCCTGGGCGTTCAACGTCGATGCCTTCGCCGTCCAGGCCCAGAAGGCGGGCGCCATGGGACTGATCACCACCAACTACGGATCGGATACCCCCGAGCACGCGGCGGCCTACGTCCAGTACTGCAACAAGACCAAGGGCTACGGCTTCAAGTACTGGGAGGTCGGCAACGAGTGCTACGGCACCTGGGAGTACGACACCCAGGCGAACGCCCATGACCCCTACACCTACGCGACGCGCGCGGTGCAGTACATCCAGCAGATGAAGGCGGTCGACCCCTCGATCAAGGTCGGCGTCGTCGTCACCACGGGCGAGGACTCGAACGCGAACAGCTATTCGGCGCACCCGGCGACCAACCCCCGCACGAACACGGCCCACAACGGGTGGACACCCGTGCTCCTGGCGACGATGAAGGCCGCCAACGTCCTTCCGGACTTCATCATCGACCACCGCTACGAGCAGAACGCGGGCTCCGAGAACGACGCCACGCTCCTCCAGGACTCGGTCGGCACCTACGGGTGGGCCTTTGACGCCACGAACCTCCGGCAGATGCTGACCGACTACCTGGGTTCGGCGGGCTCCTCTATCGAGATCCTGGTCACCGAGAACAACTCGGTCAGCACCAATCCGGGCAAACAGTCGACCAGCCTGGTGAACGGCCTCTACCTGGCGGACAGCACCGGCAACCTCCTCCAGACCGAGATCAACGGCCTGATGTGGTGGGATTTCCACAATGGCGGGGGCACGGGTGGGAACAACAGCAGCTCGCTCTACGGGTGGCGTGCCTACGGCGACTACGGGGTCGAGTCGGGGACGCACGACCGCTACCCGACCTTCTACATTTCAAAGCTCCTCACGCACTTCGCCCGGGGCGGGGACACCGTCGTCAAGGCGACCAGCTCGGCGAACCTGCTTTCCGCCTATGCAGTGAAACGGCGGGACGGAACCCTTTCCCTGCTCGTCATCAACAAGAGCCCGACAGTCACCCAAAACGCGACGATCGCGCTCACCGGGTTCGCGGCCAAGCCCAACGGCACGGTGTACTCCTACGGGATCCCGCAGGACCTGAACTCAGAGGAGAACGCCGCCGCGCCGCTGGCCGGCAGCTCCTGGGAAAACTCCCTCGAGGGCTGGGTGAACCAGTCGGGCCAGCCCGACGACGCATCGACCAATTACGGCCTGAACGCCCCGTTCCTCTACAGCACCGCGTTCAGCACCTCGACCGGCGTCACCAAGGGCACGTACAGCCTGGCCTGCACCACGACCTCCGCGGCGCCCGGCAACAGCGCCGTGATCCAGAACTCGACCGCTGCCATGGGCACCGCCCTGAGCACGGCCGCCTCCGTGTCCGTTGACATTTATCCGCAGATTGTCGCAGCGGGCCCGCTCCAGGCGTCCCTATACTTGAACGGGAAGAACCTCAACTACGTGGCGCTCGGGGCCGTCACCCTTACCCCGAACCAGGAAAACACCGCGACCTTCACCCTGACCGACGCCCAGCGGGCGGGGGTCCTGGCCTCGCTCGGCACCGGCAACTGGTTCCAGGTTGGAATCAACATCCAAGCCCCGGGCCCGCTCACCTGCTATTTCGACAACTTTGCCATCACGCCCGTCGCGGGATCGGGCTCGTCCTCGACCCCCATTGCCGGGGCCGCGTCGTCCCCCGACATCGCGGTGTCTTCGATCTCGAACGCGGGGGCCAGCTTCCCCGCCTCGTTCGGTCCCTATTCGGCGACGGTCATTTCGCTCACGGGCCCGACGAGCGCGCCCGTGGCGACCAGCCAGCCGTCATCGCAGTCTGTCGCGGTAGGCAGCACGGCGGCCTTCACCTTCGGGGTGACCGGGGTGCCGACCCCCACCTACCAGTGGTACCTTAACGGCAGCGCCGTCTCCGGGGCGACAGGAAGCACGCTCGTGGTCACGGGGGCCACCTCCGCCCAGGCGGGCTCCTACACGTGCACGGCAACCAACGGGGTGGGCACCGTGACCAGCAGCCCGGCGACGTTGGCGGTCGTGTCCACGGGTGACCCCGGCCGCCTGGTCAACATCTCCTGCCGCTCCGGCGTCGGAACCGGCGCCAACATCCTGATCGCGGGTTTCGTGAGCGGCGGAGCGGGGACATCGGGAACCCAACCCGTCCTCATCCGGGGCATGGGCCCGGCGCTCGTGCCCTTTAACGTCACGGGAACCCTGCCTGACCCGGCCCTTTCTCTCTACAAGGGCACCACCGTTGTCGCCTCGAACACGGCCTGGGGTGGGAGCGCGGCGATCTCGTCCGTGGATGCGCAGGTCGGCGCATTCGCCCTCACCAATCCCGCAAGCAAGGATTCGGCACTCTATGTCCCCACGCTCTCGCCGGGGGGCTACACGGCCCAGATCGCCGGTGCGTCCGGCGACACGGGGGTGGCCCTTGCCGAGGTCTACGATGCCACGCCCGCCGGCGCCTACACCGCCACCTCCCCGCGCATCGTCAATATTTCCGCCCGGGTCCAGGTGGGCACGGGCCCCAACATCCTGATCGCAGGCTTCGTGATCGGGGGATCGACCTCAAAAACCGTGCTGATCCGCGCCTCGGGGCCCGCGCTTGCCCCCTTTGGAGTCACCGGCACCCTTGCCGACCCGCAACTCACCCTGCTCAGGGGCTCGACCGTCCTGGCCTCCAACACCGGTTGGGGTGGCGACGCGGCGATCAGCGGCGTTGCGTCGAGCGTGGGGGCGTTTGGCTGGAGCAGCACCTCGAGCCTCGACTCTGCAGTCCTCGTCACGCTTCCCCCCGGGGCCTATACCGCCCAGGTCGCAGGGGCCGCGGGAACGCCCTCGGACACCGGAGTGGCCCTGGTCGAAGTCTACGACGTGCCCTGATCGGGCCGCCTTTCCCTATTGCGCGGTGCGCCCGCCTTCGGCCAGCCGCTTGCCGGTCCGCACCTCTACGAGCGCGCAGACCTTCGGGACGTACATCCTCGTCTCCACCGGGAGGGCCTGCGCCACCCCGGCAAAGTCGTGTGCGCCCTTGGAGGCCAGCAGGCGGGAGAGCCGGCCCTCGCCCGCGTTATAGGCGGCAAGGGCAAGCGGCCAGCTTCCGAACCTAGAAAAGAGCGAGTTAAGCAGATGGGCGGCGGCATGCGCCGATTTCTCCGGATCGGTGCGCTGGTCGGGCAGGAACGTGGAGAGCCCAAGGGCGTGAGCCGTTTCCGGCATGAGCTGGAAAAGGCCCCTTGCGCCCGAGGGGTTGCGCGCGCCGACCTTGAGCGAGGACTCCACCTCGGCCAGCCAGGCGAGCTCAGGGGGAACACCCTCCGAGGCGAAGGCCGAGCGCAGGAGCGGCATAAGTTCGGCGGCGGCCTCGGGCACCGGCCGGGCGCGTTCGCGCGCAAGCCAGAGGCCGTAGTAGGGGACGGGATCCTGCCGGCCCCGGGGCGCGGGGATCCGCGCCTGGCCCGCGGCCTGCCGTGCCGCGCTGATTTCGTCGAGCCGCAGCTCAAGCCAGTCGGCGTAGTCCGCGTACCCCGGCAGGGTCCGCGACGCTCCGAGCGCGGCCCGGGCCTCGGGCTCCATCGCGGCAACCGCTTCCAGGGACTCGCCCTGGAGGGCCTGGTCCAGCCTCAGGGCTAACTGGTCCCACTGTTCCTTGGTCGGGAAGGCGTACTCCTCCTTGACCTCGGGTGGGGCGAATTGGTCGAAGAGCTGCTGGCCGACCTGGTAGAGCTGGTCGGAGTCGGACTGCTGCGGCGGGGGCGGGTCGGCACCCATCGCGACTGCTCCGGCAAAGATCCAGGGAATCGAGCGCAGGCGCATCAGGCCGGGAATCTGTGGCGCTTTGGTGCGCCGCGCGAGCTTTGCACTCACCGGCCTGGCCCGCGCACGGCCCCAAACGCCCGCTCCGGCACCGTGACCACGACCCGTGCCCCGTTGCCGATCCGCGACGTCACGTCGCATTTTCCGCCCGCCTTTGCGGCCAGGGTCCGCATGAGGGCCAACCCGGCGCCCTCGGTCCCCAGGAGACTCGGGGCGAAGCCCCGGCCGTTGTCCTGGACGACCAGCAGGACGTCATGGTCTCCACGCTGAAGCTTGACTGAGACGATCTTCGAGTGGCCGTGGCGAAGAGCGTTGAGGGACGCCTCCCGGGCCACCTGACGCAAATTCTCCAGCTGCTCGGGACCGAGGCAGGAGACCGCGAGCTCGTCGACCTGCACGTCGAACTGGGCATGGAATTGCTCCTTAAGGCCTGAGAGTTCCCGTCCAAGCTGCTCGGTGAACGCCGCCGTCCTCACGACCCTGGAGTCTGGTCCCACGACGCAGGCCCTCAGATCCCTCACGGCCGAATCAAGCTTCTTCACGCAATCCCGCAGCTCCCTCTCAAACCCGTACGGGTCCGTGTAGATCCGGACCCGGTTTTCCTCGAGTGTCCGGGCCACCGCCACGAAGGACTCGAGGATACCGTCCTCGATGTACTTGCCCCGGGTTATCCTGCGGTCGAGGAACCGGTTCTTGAGCTCCTGCTCCACCGCGGCCGTCCCAGCCACGTCCTGCGGGGCCTTTTTCCGGCGATTTAAGGCCCCTAGGAGCGCAAACAGTGCGACAATGACTCCAACGACCACAGCTCCCGCAACGAGCCCTTCAACGAGCATGTCC
>CAITBM010000098.1 GCA_903890485.1 uncultured Opitutaceae bacterium
ATGTCTTAATCAGTTTACTCGGTCCACCTGTCCAACCAACGGGGACCACCTCAACCGGCATCGGCCTGGCCACCGCCCAGCTGCTCCAGTCTGACGGGGCCAGGGTCCTCGTCACCGGCCGAAACCCCGAGACGCTTGCCTCGGCCAGGACCGCCCTCGGCCCCACGGCCGTTGTCATCAATTCCGATTCGGCCAGCCTCACGGAGGCCCAGGCACTCGGATCCGAGGTTAAGAAACACGCCGGCAGGATCGACGGCGCGTTCCTCAACGCCGGCATAGGAAAATTCGCCCCGTTTGCCGACCATACGCCCGCCGATTTCGAGAGCATGTTCAACGTCAACGTGCGCGGACTCTTCTTCCAGCTCCAGTCCCTCCTTGGCATCCTCGCCGACCCGAGTTCGGTGGTTCTGAACGCCTCGGTGGTGGCCCAGCTCGGGTTTCCGGGCGCAAGCATCTACTCGGCCACCAAGGCCGCCGTGGTCTCGCTCGGCAAGACCCTCGCCGTGGAACTCGCCCCCAAGGGGATCCGCGTGAACACGATTAGCCCCGGCCCGATCGCAACGCCGATTTACGCCAAGCTTGGCATGCCGCCCGAGGCGCAAAAGGGATTTGAGGATAGCATGGCGGCGCAGTCCCTCCTGAAACGCGTCGGCAGGCCCGACGAGGTCGCTAAACTGGTGCGCTTCCTCCTCTCTGAGGATTCAAGCTACGTGATCGGGGACGAGATCCTGGTCGACGGCGGCGTCCGGCACACCTGAACCCACGAAAGGCCCTACGCCATGATCCCCACCCTCATTGTCCTCGCGGCGCTCTGCATTCTGGTCGCCGCGGACACGAGCAACGCCCCGCGGTAGCGCTCCCCTAAGGCGGGGCCCGCCCATTCCGGGTTGGGCCCCGATCCTTGTGGGGGCAAGCGGCTACCTCCGGTCGTAGACTAGGGTCATCTCCTGCTCTCCGCGCGGAGACGAAACATGCCTGTCGATCACCAGCCTGTCGCCGCCTTCAGCAAGCGACCACTTCTCCTTCACCGACATCTTGGCTCCTGGAGCCGCCCAGGTCACCTGGATTATGGAATCGAGCAGTATAGCGTCGCCCGACGCCGATAGTCTCGCGGAACTCACCCGAGGAGAGTTCATGAATTGCGACTTCGCCTCGCTTCCATCGAGCGTCATCTTTTCCTCCGTCACCTGGTCGTCGGCGTACTCGACCACGCGCGAGGATCGGACCGTGAGCTCGGTCCCGTGCTGGACCATCTCCAGCCGTGACGCTGACATCCCCGGGCCGGATTTCCCGAATGCGCTCTTCTCCTCATTGAGCACCCAGGTCCCGGAAACGTCGATAGGGGCCGGGACAAAATGGAGCGGGGGCAAGTTGCACGCCTTCCGGTAGGGAGCGGATACGGCCTGGTACGCGGGGTCTTCAATGCCGAGCACGACGGGATCCGCCATCAGGGTCGCGTAGTCCTTCTTCGAGGTGTTTCGCACCATAGAGGCCCAGATCATGTAGTAGGTCCACCGGGGCTGGGCCCGCAGGATATCGGGCGACGGGGGATTGCCGACCTCAGCCAGCGCGATGGGCTTGCCCTGCGAGAGGGAAATGAGGCTATCGTAGTAGGATTGGGCGAAGTCGTTGCCGTAGACGTCGAGCGAGAGAACGTCCACATACTCCTGTCCCGGGAAATATGCCGCGTGCTCCATTCCCGCGCGGCTCGGCCGGTCGACGCTCCAAACCCACACCAGGTTGTTGAGATGGTGGTGGTTCACCAGCCGGTCAAAGAGCTGCCGGTAGAGGGCGATCGTGCTGTACTGCCCGGTGCGGTGGCCCCACCAGAACCAGTCCCCGTTCATCTCGTGGTAGGGCCTCCAGAGGACCGGCACATGGGCATCCTGGAGCTGCTTAAGAAACACGGCCACGGCATCGACCTGGGCGCACCAGTGGTTGTAGAGGGCGGTGCCCGGGGTCAGGACGTCCCTAAACTGGTCGTCAAGGAGGCTGCCCTGGACGCTCTTCAGCTGCTTCGGATCGCTTCCGGGCAATTGCCTGAACGTGATCGGCTCATCCGCCGTGGGGGGGACGGCGTGCCAGCAGAGGGCCACGATGGCGCCTTGCTGGTGCTGGCGGATCGCCTCCTGCACGATGTCCGGCCTCGCGAGGTAGGAATCGTAGTCGCCCGCCTTGGCGTGCCCCCAGTCCGAGCCGAAAATCACCGGCGTCTTGCCGATGAACTTCGAGGCGAACGCGGAATTGCGGCTCTTCGTGTTGGGGTAATTGTGCTGCCCTGTAAGGGTGTATTTGCCCGAGATGTCGTAGAGCATCTGCAGGAGCGCAGCGGCCTCAGGTGAGGCTCCGGGAGTAACCGGCCTTGTGCCCGCGCCTTCCGCGCGAAGGGCGGCGCAGAGCCAAATGGGAACCACCACCAGGCCCAGCGTTCTAAGGAAGCGATACATGACTGATCTGGATCCCTTAGCCCACCTAATGTCAACGGGAACAGAGCCTTGAAAGAGACCCAAGAACACCGGCCTCGCCTTGTCCGCCGCTAGAACACCACCACTATGAACCGTTCGCTTGCCTGCGCATTCTGCGCACTCCTCGTCTCGCTATGCCCCGCGCTCCTTCGAGCGCAGGAACTCTCCATCCTTGGAGGAGCGACCACCTCGGGCGCATTCAACCGGACCTCAAAGGCGTGGCAGGTCGACTACCGGCAGGACATCTACCAGAATTTTGACGCCTCGATCGCCTACATCAACGAGGGGCATTTCTCGGATCACAAGCGGGACGGCACCGCCTGGCAGGCCTGGGCGAACCTGCCCCTCTTTGACGACAAGGTCGCGCTCTCATTCGGAGTGGGCGCCTATTATTATTTCGACACCCAGCCGGCTGGCGTAGGCGACTCGATCGACGTCCACGGCACCGCGCCCATCTTCAGCGCGTCGCTGACGGGCTATCTCTCCGACCGCTGGTTCTACCGGGTCCTGGTCAACCGGATCAGCCCCAAGTCGGACATCCAGACGAACCAGGTCATGGTCGGCGTGGGCTATTGGTTTGGACCGAACCGGCGGCCCCTGGGCATCGACCCCAACAAGGGAGCCGCCGAGCCCGAGTTCGTCACCCCGCCCCAGCTCACCCTCTTCGGGGGCCAGAGCGTCGTGAACACGTTCTTTGACGAGAAGGCCTGGGCCGGGGCCCTGGAGTACCGCCAGGGCATCATGCCCCACCTGGACGGCTCGGCCACCTACATCTACGAGGGCAACCCGAAGACGATCCGCAGGAGCGGCTTTGCCGTGCAGGCCTGGCCGGTGAACACCTTTGTCGACAAGAGCACCTCCGTCGGGATCGGTGTCGGCCCCTACTTCTTCATCGACCGCCGGCACCCCGGCACCCAGTTCCGGAACAGTCCCGCCGCCATCGCCCCGCTCGTGTCCCTGACCCTCGCCCACCAAATCACCGACAATCTGGTGACCCGGTTTGTCTGGGACCGCGTGACCAGCGCGTACAACCGGGACGCCGACATCTTCCTGGTCGGTCTCGGCTACCAGTGGAGGTAGGCCAAAAGCCCTATTTCTCGAGCCAGATCCGGTCCCAGTTGTGGAAGCCCAGGATGCTGGTCTCCCAGCCGCGGACGGCCGGGCTGATCGCATAGACCTGGGGCTGGTAAAAGAGCGGGATCAAGGGCGCTTGGTCGAGCAGGATGGCCTCGGCCTTCTGGAAGAGCTCCATCCGGGCCGTGTTGTCGGCCGTGTTTGCCGCCTCGGCGAGGAGGCGGTCGTACTCCTTGTTGCTCCACCCTGCCCAGTTGTTGCCTCCGCCCGAGACCATCATCCCTAGGAAGGTGACCGGGTCCGCAAAATCGGCAATCCATGCTGAAAATGCGATCGAGTAGTTCTTGTCCTGCTGGGTCTGGAAGAGGGTCTTCATCTCCAGCTGGGCGATCGTGATGTGGACTCCGAGCTCCTTCTGCCAGGTCGCCTGGATGGCTTCGAGCATCCGGATCGAGCTCTCCGTCTCGTAGCTGAGGACCTCGATCGACGGCAGGCCCTTGCCCCCCGGGTAGCCCGCCTCGGCGAGGAGCTTCCGGGCGAGATCGTAGTCGTCGGTGACCTGGGTTCGGCACGTGTAGCCGGCGCAGTTGGGAGGCGTGAAGGTGTGGGCCGGCGGGTCGACGCCCTTGTTCAGGTCGGCCGCCATCGCATTGCGGGAGATCGCATGGTTGAGGGCCTGCCTGAGCTTCACGTTGTCGAACGGCGGGCGGGTGGTGTTGATGAACAGGTAGAACGTGCTGAGGACGGGATCGATCCGCATGTCGACCGGGCGGTGGGCACGGTAGGTCTCCACCTTGGAAATCGGGATACCGTACGTCGCGTGCAGCTGGCCCGACCGGTAGTTCAAGTCCTCGGTCTCCCTCTTCTCGAAGGGGAAGAACTCGATCTTGTTCAGGCGGACCTTGGCGGCGTTCCAGTAGCTGGGGTTCTTCGACACCGTTATGCGGGCGTTGGGGATCCACTCCGAAAGCATGAAGGCCCCGTTGCTGACAAGGTTCCCCGCGCGGGTCCAGAGGGTCCCCTTCTTCTCCATGGGCCCAAACTTCTCGACCACCGACTGGTGCACGGGGAGCCACGTCGTGTGGGTGGCCATCGCGAGCAGCGCCGGCGTCGGGCGCTCGAGCGTGAGCTCAAGCGTCAGCTCGTCGAGGGCTTTGACCCCGACCAGGGAAAAGTCCTTCACACGGCCCTCGTTGTAGGCCTGGGCGTTCTTGATCGGCCAGAGCATGTACGAGTACACCGCGCCAAATTCCGGGATCAGGATCCGGTGGAACGAGTAGGCGAAGTCCCCCGCCGTAAGCAGATCCCCGTTGGACCACCTTGCCCCCTTCCTCAGGTGGAACGTGTAGACCAGCCCGTCCGGCGACACCTCCCACCGCTCGGCGGCCGCGGGGATCACCTCGGAGGTCTTTGCATCCATCTGGACCAGCCCCTCGAAGAGCGCGTACGCGATATGGGAGTCGGTGAACGCGTTGATGACATGGGGATCCAGGTCCGCCGGCTCCGCCGCATTTCCCACCAGGAGCGTCTGGGTCCGGATGCCCTCCTCGGCGGCCGTTTCCCGGCGTGCGCAGCCCGAAAGGGCGAGAAGGAGGGAGAGGGAGCCTACAGCAAGGATCTTGCCGGAATGGTTGGTCATCAATGAGTCAGGGGGGGGTGGAAGGCCGGGAAGCCCCCGCGCCGGCGACCCGGGCGGACTAAAAGGGCGGCCTAGTCCTCGACCACGTCAAAGACGTTACCGAAGGGGTCTCGGAAGTAAAGCGATCGGCCGCGGTCCACGACAATTTCGCACCCGGCGCCCTTCAGGAGCTTCCGGGCCCTGACGATGCTCTTCACGCTGAACGACGGCGTCGGGGGCTGCGCCTTCGAGGAGCGGTTCACATAGAGCTTGAAATGCCCGGTGTCGAATTCGAGGCAGGAGCGGGTCTTGGACTTCAGCTTGAAGCCCAGGATGTCGCGGTAGAAGCGCTCGGCCTTTGAGAGGCTCCGCAGGTGGATCGCGACGCAGTTGTTGGACTTAAACCGCATCTCCGGCCCCCTTCCCTTCTAGGCGTGCTGCGGCAGAACGAACAGGAGCACAGCCAGGAGGTGGCAGGTGCTCCCTCCCAGGACCAAGGCGTTTGTCGCCGCCACGTGGTAGCGCAGGCTCCGGATCGAGGCCAGGCCGGCGCTCAGGGTGTAGCAGAGGCCACCGGCCAAGAGGAGCCAAAGTCCCCCGTGCGGCAGCACGGCGAAGAGCGGCTTGATCGCCACCACGACCATCCAGCCCACGAACAGCGTCGCGAGGGTCGAGGTCACACGGTAGCGGTTGCCCACGATGAACTGGAAAACGACCCCGGCTCCGCACAGGCCCCAGACGATGCCAAAGAGCACCCATCCCAAGGGCCCCCTCAGGCTCACCAGGAGAAACGGCGTGTACGTGCCCGCGATCAGGAGGAAGGCGGAAGCGCGCGCGAATTTGACGATCAGCTCCTTGCCCTTCACCGACGGCCACGAGTAGTAAACCGCGGTGATGGCGTAGAGGAGGAACAGGGTGAATCCAAAGACGCTGAAGCTGACGACATGCCAGGCGTCGCCGTAGAGGCTCGCCCAGATGACGAGCATCGCGAAGGCGAGCAGGCTCACTCCGACACCGAGCACATTGGTGATGCTGATGGCGATCTTCTCCCCCTTGGTCACGGGGCGCTCGGTCTCGGCGGCGCCGGCGCGGTGTTTCTGCACCGATTCCTCGGCCACCTTGTCGAGCATCCGGATCGGCCAGATCGGCCTCGGGCTCACGAATTCCTCGGGGGTCCACTCGTCGCCGTCGGAGTAGATGCTCCTCGGCATCAGGCAGGTGCCGAAGACCCAGTCGGCCACCGGCAGGCAGAAGAAGCCCGAAATCGACTCGTTGCAGTCGATCACGGCATGGTGGCGCAGGTGGAAGCTGTAGGCCGGCCTCCAGAAGAAGCCCCAAGTCTTGCTCTCGATCAGGGGCTCCCAGACCTCAAGGGACCAGTGCTCGATGGCATGGACGATCTCGTAGATGGAGAGCGAGGAGGCGAGCGCCCCGAACCCGGCGAAGAACCAGGGGAAGCTCGGGAATGCCCACTGGAGACAGGCCAGGAGCGGCGAGAGCACCCCGGCGAAGACAAAGAGGGTGTACCAGGGGAAGAAGGAGGCCTCGTGCTGCTCGTCCTCCAGGATCGGGTACTTGTTCTCGATGAACATCAGGCCCTTTCCGTCGCGCGTCTGCTTGCGCGCGATGCGGGTCAGGGCGTGGTGGAGGGTGTGCTGCCGGTAGAAGCGCCTGAGGAAGGGGACGGCCGGCTTGTGGAGCACGTAGCGGTGGAAGATGTACTCCACGAAGCAGTTCACGAGGCTTATGGCGAGGAACGCGACCACGCCCTTCCACACCGGCCCGAGGAACTGGGCCTCCCATGTGCCCGGGAACGCGAACCTAAGGACCAGGAGCACGGCCGCTAGGGAGCCGGCTACGGTTGCGATGAACAGAGGCAGCGAGAACGGCGGGTGCTCGAGCTCTTTGGGCGGGGTTGTGTTTACCATGAAAAAAGAGACACGCCGACCGGGGGGGGCTTTGTGCCTAAGCTTGGAGGAGGCACGTACGATGGTGGACCCTACTGGACTCGAACCAGTGACCTTTTCCATGTCAAGGAAACGCTCTAACCAACTGAGCTAAGGGTCCGCTACTGCCGGGTCGGAAATTAAGCAGGATTGACGGCATTTACGGCAAGGAAAATTCCTCGCGTGCCTGCGACACATCCCGGCCTATCTGGGCCGAAAGCTCGGCAATTCCAGAGAATTTCCTCTCCGGACGCAGGAAACGCACCCATTCGACGGATATGGGGTCTCCCGCGGCATAGGGGCAGGCCACCAGCAGGTGGATCTCCAGCCGGGGCTCCTGGGACTGCTCGACCGTGGGCCTTAGCCCGTAGTTGGCGACGGCGGGGAGCCAACCGTAGGACTTGTTGCCGCTCACCCGCACCGCATAGACCCCGTAGAGGGGCCTCAGGTCCGGTGACCATCCCAGGTTCAGTGTCGGGAAGCCCAGGGTCCTTCCCAGGTGCTTTCCGTGAACAACCGTGCCGGAGGCAAAGTAGACGTAGCCCAGGAGCGCCGCCGCCCCCTTCATGTCCCCCGAGAGGATCCGCTCGCGGATGCGGGTGCTGCTGATCGGCTCGCCGTCGAGACTGACCCGGGGCGCGCTGAATACCGTGATGCCGTGCTTCCTGCCCTCGGCAACCAACATCGCGACGTCACCCTTCCTTCCGCGGCCGAACCTGAAGTTCTCGCCGACGTAGATTCCGGCGAGCCGGGGCAGGTGGCGCTTGATGTAGGGGACAAAGTCCTCGGCCGAGATGGCCGAGAAGTCGGGCGTGAAGGGTTGAACGACCACCGCGTCCACCCCGAGGGACCCGATCCGCGCAAGCTTGGCTTGGAGATCAAGGATCATCCGGGTCGGGTTGTCGGGCTTAAGGAGCACGCTCGGGTGCGGGTCAAAGGTCAGCACCACCGAGACTCCGCTTGAATGGCGCGCCGACTGGACCGCGCTCTCGATCACGGCCCGGTGGCCCAGGTGCACGCCGTCAAAGATGCCGATGGCGACAAACAGGGGCCGGGGGGGCAGCGCCACCCGGTCCAGGCCGTCGAAATGCGCAGGCAGGTTCATAGGGCCACGCTGGGGACCGCCTCACCGACCGGGATCAGCTTCCTTTGGATCTCGGGCAGGGAAAGCTTCTCGATCTGCTCCAAGGTGAGCGCCTGGGACACGTTGAACCGGTCGGTCGCCGTGCGCCTGAGGGAGCTCAGGTGCGCCCCGCACCCCAGCTTGTTCCCAAGGTCGTGCGCCAGAGTCCGAACGTAGGTGCCCTTGGAGCAGCGCAGCCGGAACGTGATCACGGGGGACTGGAAGGCCAGGAGGTCCCAGGACATGACCCTGATGAAGCGCGGCTCCCGCTCGACGTCCTCGCCCTTGCGCGCCTTCTTGTACAGCGGGACGCCCCCGATCTTGATAGCAGAGAACATGGGCGGCATCTGGTACTGGTCCCCGAGGAAGCCCTTTATCGCAGTCCGAATGTCCTCCTCGGTGAGCACGGGCACCGGGCGGGTTTCCATCACCTCCCCCTCCTTGTCCTGGGAGTCGGTGGTCTTGCCGAGCTCGATCGTCCCCTCGTATTCCTTGTCGAGGCTGATCATGAACTGGGAGACCCGCGTGGCCTTGCCGACAAGTACGATCAGGAGACCGGTGGCCATCGGGTCGAGGGTCCCGGCATGGCCGATCTTCTTGGTGCGCAGCATTCCCCTCAGCCGGGCGATGACGTCGTGGGAGGTGTGTTCGCTCGGCTTGTCCACCAGGAGCACCCCGTCGAGCTCGATTTGCTGTCCCAGCATGGCTTAACGGGCTCGCGCGGCGCGGTCCGCGTCGACCACCTTCAGGCGGTCCTCGAGGGCCGCCAGGAGGCTCGCCCTGAATTCCCCGGCGCCGGTCTTGCGGTTCAGGCCAGCGGCGCAGGCATGTCCGCCGCCGCCAAAGAGGCCGGCCACCAGGTCAAGGCGGCAAAGGGGATCCTTGGCCCTCAGGCTCGCCTTGAAGCTTCCATCGGGCTTTTCCTCCACAAGGACGCCCACGTCGACCCCGTCGACGCACCTCGCGAAGTCCACCAGGCCCTCCGTGTCCTCCGCCGTTGTCCCCGTCTCGGCATAGATGCCGGACTTGAGGGTTCCGATGCACACGCGCCCGCCGAGCTCCATCGAGAGCGAGGCCAGGAAGTGCTGCAGGAGCCGGAGCTTCCCGGCAGACTCGCGCTCGAAGAGCTCAAACCCCGCCTGCGCCGGCGACGCGCCGCGCGAGACCAGCTCGCCGGCGAGCATGAAGCAGCGCTGGGAGGTCGAGCTGTAGCGGAACTGCCCCGTGTCGGTGACGATCCCGGCGTAGAGGGCGGTCGCGGTGTCCGTGTCGATCGTGATTCCCGCATCCAAGAAGACGCCCGCCAAGATCTCGCAGGCCGCCGCGGAGCCGCTGTCGACGATGTTCACCTCGGCAAAGCCGCCGTTGGAGAGGTGGTGGTCCACCGTCCCCTGGGGCTTGGGGAACCGGAGCTTGAGGCGCTCGCCGGCCCTGGAGTGGTCGGCGCAGTCGACGAAGACCGAGGCGGTGTCCTCGGGCAGGAGAAGCGCCTGGTCGGTGCCAAGGAAGGTGACGCCCTTGGTGAAGTAGGCGAGGCGCCTGGGCACCGGGTCGGGGTTCACGCAGACGGCGGGGGACCCCAGGAGGATCAGCACGCGGGCCAGCGCGACCTGCGAGCCGATGCAGTCGCCGTCGGGACGGGCATGGCCCACGACCGCCACGCTCCGGCCCCGAAGCGAGGACAAGAGCCTGGGAAAGCTTTCCGAGAACTCGGGAAAATATTTAGCCATTGCTCGGCTCCTCGGTCGGCTCCCCCGCGGGTTCCCTCCTGGGCTCGATCGCGTCCATGGCGCTAAGGAGCCGCGCCACCCGGTCGCTCGACTTGTCGAGCACGTAGGTCATGCGCGGCAGGAACTTCAGAACGATGCGCTTGGAGAGCTCCTCGCGGATGTCGGGGGCCTTCTTCTGGATCCAGCGAAAGCGCTCGGTGACGGTGGCCTGGTCCCCGATGATGGCCACGAAGACCCGTCCGTCGCGCAGGTCCGGGGAGATCCTGACCTCCGACACCGTGATCGCCACCGACTCGGCCGTATACCGCTGCCGCAGGATATCGCTGATCTCGCGCTGGACGAGCTCGTTGATTCTGACGATGCGATTGGACACGTGGTGGGGCCGTTAGGCCGGCCCTCTAGAGCGAAGCCCGGACCTTCTGGGTGTCGTAGCACTCGATCACGTCGCCGACCTGGTAGCCGTTGAAGTCATCGAGCTTGATGCCGCACTCAAGACCAGCCCTCACCTCGTTCGCGTCGTCCTTGAAGCGCTTGAGCGTTCCGACCTTGCCCTCGTGGACGACCTCGCGGCCGCGGCGCAGGCGCGCTGCGGCGTTGCGGTTGATCTTGCCCTCGGTGACGAGGCAACCGGCGACAAAGCCCTTCGCCAGCGGGAAGGTGGCACGCACCTCGGCGGCCCCGAGCTTGATCTCCTTGATGTCGGGATCAAGGAGGTCGGCCATGAGCTCTTTGACCTTGTCGGCCAGCTCATAGATGATCTCGAAGGTCTCGATGCGAACCCCGTTGTGCTTGGCGAGCGGCGTGACGCCGTTCTCCAGCTTGGTCGAGAACCCGAGGATCGTGGCCCCGGCCGCCGCGGCCATGATGACGTCGTTCTTCGTGACCAGGCCGACGTCGGTGGAGACGATCTCCAGCGACACCTTGGCGCTCTTGATGCCCTCCAGCAGCTGCTTCACGGCCTCGGCGGAGCCGAACACGTCGGCCTTGACGATGACCTTGAGGACCTTCTGCTGCGTGGCCGCGATGTTCGCGAAGAGGTTCTCGACGGAGATGTCCTTCTGGGCGGAGTCGACGGTCGTGACCGCCTTCTTCAGGCGGTGCGCCTCCTCCTCGGCCATGTTCTCGGCCTCGCGGGCGTTCTTGGCCGAGCGGAAAGGGGCCCCGCTGTCGGGAGTCCCTGACCAGCCGATGACCCGGACCGGAGTCGACGGGGGAGCCTCCTTGATGGGCTTGCCCTGGTCGTCAAACATGGCGCGGACCTTGGCCCACTGGGCGCCGCAAACGATGGCGTCGCCTGTCCTTAGGGTCCCCTTCTGCACGATGACGGTGGAGAGCGGGCCGCGGCCCACGTCGACCTGGGACTCGATCACGACACCCGAGACCTCGGCCTTGGGGTTCGCCTTGAGCTCGAGGACGTCGGCCTGAAGGAGGATCATCTCCAGCAGGTCATTGATGCCCGTGCCCTTCACGGCGGAGACGGGCACCGTGATGGTCTCCCCACCCCAGTCCTCGGGGACGATGCCCCGCTGCTGCATCTGGGCCTTGACCTGGTCCAAGTTCGCACCCTTCACGTCCATCTTGTTGACGGCGACGATCTGCACGACCTTCGCGTTGCGCGCGTGCTCGAGCGCCTCGTCGGTCTGCGGCATGAAGCCGTCGTCGGCGGCGACAACGAGGACCGCGATGTCGGTCACCGAGGCTCCGCGCGCGCGCATCTTGTTGAACGCAGCGTGGCCCGGGGTGTCGAGGAACGTGATCTTGCGGCCGTTGTGCTCGACCTGGTAGGCGCCGATGTGCTGGGTGATTCCACCCGCCTCGCCCGCCGCGACGTTCGCCTTGCGGATCGCGTCAAGGAGCGAGGTCTTGCCGTGATCGACGTGGCCAAGGATGACCACGACCGGCGGCCTTAGGAGCATGTCCTTGGAGTCGTCGGCGACGGGCTTGGCCTTGCCCTTTTCCTTCGTCTGCTGCTGCTGGGCGGCATCGCCGCGGTGCTTGATGTCGAGGACGAAGCCGTATTTCTCCGCAACCTTCTGGGCCGCGGCCTCGTCGATCGTCGAGTTCATCGACGCGAAACCGCCCATCTGGTTGAGTTCGGAGATGAGCTTGAAGGGCTTGAGGCTCAGGGCCACCGCGAAGTCGCGGACAATGACCGGGGGCTTCAGGTGGATGACCTTCAGGCCTCCCTCGATGGTCACCACGGGAGCCGATGCCGAGGCCGGGGCCATCGTCGGCAAGGGCCGCGGGAAGGTCGGGGCGCGCACGGGGAGCGGCGGGGGGCCGGCCGCGGGCTTCGGGGCCTCGACGGCCGGGGCCTGCGGAAGGGGGGCGGGCTTGGGCTGTGCGATCACCGGGGGCGACTTGGCCGCGGGCAGTGCTGCCGGGGACAACGCGGCGGGGGCCGACACGATGCGGGGCGGCGCCACCGGCCGCGGAGGCGGGGGCGTCGGGGCCTTGGCGAGCGGAGGGGCGACCGGGCGCGGGGGCGTCCCGGCCTTCGCCACCGCCACGGCCTCGCGCTCGCGGGCGACGTCCTGGGCGGATTTCACGAACATGCCGACGGGGCTCTTCGCCCGGGACGGCTCCACGGAATGGGCGCCCTGGACCTCAGGGGCCGCCGGGGCGGCCGGCTTCGGAGCCGGGGAGGCCGCCTCCTTGGCCGCGAACTCCTTCTCGATTTCCTCGATGTAGATCTTGCTGACCGTACTGGAGACAGACTTCGTGTCCGCCGCGACATAGCCGCGCTCCTTCAGGAGAGCCAGCATGTCGCGGCCCTCCATGTTGTGCTTTTTGGCTAGTTCGTGGATACGGGTGCTCATTCGTGCGGACTTGGGTTTGCTCAGGAGGCGGTTACGCGCTGGATCACGTCCTGCGCTTCCTCGGCAGTGAATCCCGCGCTCACGAGATCGTCGGCGACAACGCCCTCGAACGCGGCGGGGGAATTGATGCCCATGTCGACCAAGCGGCCCGCGATCGCGGGATCGAGCCCCAGGGTCTTGACGAGCGCGTTCACGGCGTTGCCGCGAGGATCGTCGCCCTCGGCCTTGAATTCCTCGATGTCGATCCGCCAGCCGATCAGGCGCGAGGTGAGCCGGGCGTTCTGGCCCTTGCGGCCGATCGCGATTGCGAGGTCGTCGGTCGCCACCTTCAGCAGGATCCTGCGGTTGCGCTCGTCGATGATGATCTCGCGCGGGGCTGCGGGCTTCAGGGCCTCGATCACCATCTCGCGCGGGTCGGCAAAATACTTGATGATGTCGATCTTCTCGCCGCCGAGCTCCCGAACGATCGTCTTCACGCGCGCTCCGCGCGCGCCGACGCAGGCGCCCACCGGGTCGACCTTCGGGTCCTTGGAGGACACGGCGATCTTCGTGCGGTAGCTCGGCTCCCGCGCAAAGGCCTCAATCTTGACGGTCCCGTCGGCGATCTCGGTCACCTCCAGCTCAAAGAGCCGGCGGACGAACTTGGGGCTGGCGCGGGTCAGGATGATCTCGGGGCCGCGGGGCGTGTTCTCGATCTCGAGGAGCAGGCAGCGGATGCGGTCGCCGGGCTGGTACTCCTCCATCGGAACCTGCTCCTTGGCCGGCATCACGGCCTCGGCCTTGCCGATGTCGATGTAGATGTCGTTGCGCTCCCGGCGGCGAACCGTGCCGGTCACGATGTTGCCCACCTGGTCCTTGAAGTCGTCGTAGATGCGGTCCTTCTCGAACTGCCTGAGGCGCTGCATGACGGCCTGGCGGGCGGTCTGGGCGGCAATGCGCCCCAGGGTCGACGGATCGACCTCCTTCTCGACAAACTCGCCGATCACCGCGCCAGGCTTGATCGCCTGGGCCTTTTCCACGTGCACCTCGGTCTTCGGGTTGCTGACCGAATCGACCACCTTCATCAGGGCCCAGGCCTTCAGCTGCCCGTTCTTCGGGTTGATATCGATCTTCAGCTCCTGGCCAGAGTTAACCCCTTTCTGCGCAGCAGTTTTGAGAGCATTCGCGATCGTCGCAATCATGTCGGCGCGCGGAATGCCCTTCTCTTTCTCCATGTACTCAAGGACCGAAAGAATTTCGCTACTCATATGTTGGAAGTGTGGAAAAAAAAAGCGGGCCCCAGGGCCCACTTTAAGCTAAAAGTGAGGGTGATAAAGAACCTGTAGGGTACCGCCCGGGGGCAAATGTTGTCAAGCCCACCCCCGCCCGGTTGCTCCCCCCCTCTGGGAATCGCCCAAAATGGGGCCGGCAGGCCGGGGCGATAAATGGCGGAGGAGGAGGGATTCGAACCCCCGGTGAGCTTGCGCCCACGTCTGATTTCAAGTCAGGTGCCTTAAACCAACTCAGCCACTCCTCCGACTTGGGCCTCCAAAGCTGGGGGATGAGCCGGCAAGGTCAATGGCGGAGGAGGCGGTGGGCCGGCCGGGGTACGTAGTCCCCCACTCGCCTGGCAGGAGGATTGGGGCGATAACTCGGGTCCGCCCCGCGCGGTGTTCGCCCGGGGCCCACGACGCCCATTCCAACCCTGCCCAAGGACATGAACGAGACCACGCCCTCGGCCGTGACCACTCTGCCCTCCCTCCGGCAGGCTCCCTGGCTGCAGTGGCGGGGGTCGGGACGGGTCCTTGTGGTCGAGGACGACCCCGCCGTACGCATGCTGGTTGTCCGGGCACTGCCCAAGCTCGGCTTCACGGCCTCCTCCGCCGGAAACGGGGCCGAGGCCCTCTCCCTCTTCCAGGCCAACCCACTGGACTATGTCCTTATCCTTACGGATCTTAAGCTTCCCGGGATGGAGGTGGGTGACATGATCCGGGCGATCCAGGCCGTGCGCCCGGAATTGGCGGTGATCCTGATGACGGGCTACCCCCGCGAGAAGGTTGCCGAGAAGGTCGGCAAGGCGCACCTAGCGGGCTTCGTCCCGAAGCCGTTCACTCTCGAAACCCTTGCAGCCGAGATCCGAAGCGTCCTTGCCCCCTAGTTCCGCCGCGAGAGCAGCGAGAGGAGATTAAGGAGTACGGCCATGAAGGCCGCCAGGTACGTGAGGGCGGCCGCGTCCAGGGTCTCGTTAACCCCCGGCATTTCGTCGGGGTCCAAGATGCCCAGGGAGACCAGCTGCAGCTTGGCCCGGCGGCTGGCGTCGTACTCGACCGGCAGCGTGATCAGCTGGAAGACCGTGAGGATCGAGAAGACGACAATCCCGATGTCGAGAATCATGCTGCTCACGTAGCGGTCCCGGATCACAAAGAAGCTGGCCAGGTAAACGAACGGGACGACTCCCGCGGCGATTCGGGTAACGGGTGCCATGGACATGCGAAACTCGAGCATCGAGTAGCCCTCCTGGTGCTGCAGGGCGTGGCCCGCCTCGTGGGCGGCGACCCCGATAGCGGCCAGGCTCGTTCCGCGGTAATTCTCGGAGGAGAGGACGAGCGTCTTCTTTGACGGGTCGTAATGGTCCGTAAGGTGGCCGTCGGTCTCCTCGATCTGGACGTCGGCTATGCCCGCCCGCGCCATGACGGCGGCCGCCGCATCGCGGCCGGTGATCCCCCCCCTTGAGAGGACCTGCAGGTTCTTCGAGTAGGCGCGGGAAACCTTGATCTGGGCGTAGATCGAGAACCCGAACACGAAGACAAAGAGGAGGGTGATGATCCCCGGGGGAATGAAGAAAGAGACGAGGAGAGTCGGCATCATGGTATGAGTCCCCTAATATTGGCCAAAGTGCCGGGTTTTCAAGTCGCCAGTCCGCTGCGAAGCAGGAGCGCCCCGACGTCCGGATCGCGTCCCATGAACCTTCTGAAGAGCTCCGCCGGATCCACGGAGTTTCCCCGGCTCAGGATCGCGTCGACGAACTCCTGCCCCACCCTCTCATTGAAGATCCCCTCCCTGCGGAACCTGGTGAACGCGTCGGCGTCGAGCACCTCGGCCCACTTGTAGGAGTAGTATCCTGCGGCGTAGCCGACGGGATCGGAGAAGAGGTGCGTGAAGCGCCGCACGATGGTCGGGACCTTGGGCTCGGTCGGGATCAGGGTGTCCGAAATCAACGCGCGCACGCGCGACTCGACGTCCCCCTCCCCGGCAAACTCGTCGGCGCGCAAATGCATCAGCAGATCCATCTTCGCGAACGCGACCTGGCGCATCCCCGCACACGCGGACCGGAAATTGCGGGCCGCGATCATCTTCCTGAAGAGGGCCTCCGGGATGGCCTCCCCGCTCTGGTAGTGCCGCGCGAAGAGGTCCAGGCCCTCCCGCTCCCAGCACCAGTTCTCCATGATCTGCGACGGGAGCTCGACGAAGTCCCAGGCCACGTTGGTGCCGTTGAGCGCCTTGATCTCGACCTCGCCCAAAAGGTGGTGGATCAGGTGACCGAATTCGTGGAAGATGGTCTCGACCTCGCGGTGCGAGAGGAGCGCCGGACGGCCAGGGGCCGGGGGCGTCATGTTCCCGCAGATCACACCCAAGTGGGGCGCCCGCGTGCCGTCGGGGCGGGGCCCTCCGGTCAGGAGGCCCCCCATCCAGGCGCCCCCCCGCTTCGACTCCCTGGGGTGCCAGTCGGCGTAGAAGGAGCCGATGTGGATCCCCCTGCGGTCGTGGACGTCGTAGAATAGAACCTCGGGGTGCCAGGTTTCGACCTCGCCCGCGGCGCGGGCCGTGACCCTTAACCCGAACACGCGGCGGACCACCTCGAAGAGCCCGCTCATGACGCGGTCCATCGGGAAGAACGGCCTGAGCTCCTCCTCGTCGAAGGCGTAGTGCGCGCGCCTGAGCCGCTCGGCCCGGAAGCCGATCTCCCAGGGGGCAAGGCGCCCCGGCTCCCCTCCCACCTCCCGCGCCTTGGACTCCTCGAGCTCGCGGCACTCCCGGACAAAGGCCCCGGCGCACCGGCTGCGGAAGTCCTCGACGAACGCGAGGGCGCGGTCGCCGGACTTGGCCATGCGGCGGGAGAGCACGAGGTCGGCAAAATTCTTCCTCCCGAGGAGGCGGGCCTTCTCGGCCCGCAGTTCCAGGATCCGGGGGATAAGGGGGGAGTTGTCGTGGGGCGCCTTGGCCGCGATGCCGGCAGCCGCCGTCCACATCTCCCGCCTCAGGCCGTCGTCCTCGACATAGGTCAGGAACGGCTCGAGTGAGGGCATCTGAAGCGTGAAGCGCCAGGCGGGTTTTCCCTCCGAGGCGAGGCCCTTGGCCGTCGCCTCGGCAAGCGCCCGGGCCTTCGCGTGGGCGGGAAGCCCGGCGAGCCTCGGCTCGTCGTGAACCACCAGCTCCCAGGCATTGGTTGAGTCGAGCACGTTCTCCGAGAAGCGCTGGGTGAGCTGGGCCAACTCGGCCTGGATCGCCTCAAGCCGCGCCTTGCCGTCGGACCCAAGGTCGGCCCCGGCGTCCCGGAACTCGGCCAGGGTCTCGCCCAGGTAGCGCGCGCCAACAGGGCCCAGGGACCGGGCCTCCTCGGTCTCGGAAAACGCCTTGATGCGCGCCCAGAGTGCCGCCCTGAGCGGGATCCGCGCGATGAAGGCCGACACCCGCGGAAGCACCGCATTGTGGGCCTCGCGCATCGGGGGCGAGTCCATGACGGCCTGCAGGTGGGTCACCCGTCCCCAGGCGTTGCCCAGGGGTTCCGTTGACAGGTCGAAGGCGCGCAGCGTGTTCTCGAACGTCGGCTTGGCGGGATCGGTCTCGATCGCCACGAGCGCGGCCTCCGCGCCGCGGATCGCCTCGTCGATCGAGGGAACGACGGCCTCGGGCTTAAGCTGCGTCCAGGGGATGTGGAAGGCCGGGTCGAGGAAGGGAAGGTCGGGCATCAATCCTACCAACCGTAGGTCGCGCCAAAAGACAACTGTCTGCGTGAGGCGGGGACGGAGGGGACCGTCTGGAAGGCGCTGTTCCAGAGGTTGTCGACCTGCAGCGAAAGCTCGAGGTCACGGTGGCCCCCCGGGTGCCATCCAAGGCCGATCGCGCTCTCCAGGGCCTGGTTGCCCCCCGCCGTCCTCAGGGCGTCGGAAGCCTGGATCCGCGCGGCGTTGTCGAAGCGAAGCATCAGGTTCTCCGTCAGCTGCAGGTTGAAGGCCGCCGTCAGCCGCTGGCGGGCGTAGTTGAGCGCGTAGAAACTCGCGGTGACGGGGGCTCCCAGGTAGCTCGCGTCCTTTGCAAGGGCCGTGTAGCCGACCACCACCGACACGAGGCTCCAGGACCGGCGTGCGACCAGCTCGATTCCGTCCGTCCCCACGTTGACCCGGTTGGCGGAGCGGCCAAACACCCCGGTGGTGTAGGTCCAGTCGACCAGGTTATCGTCCCTGCGGTAGAAGACGGCCGCCTGGCCCGACCATCCCAGGAGTGAGCCCGAGAGCCCGGTCTCCCAGTTTCGGCTGGTCGCCCTGCCGAGCAAGGGGTTGCCGCGGAAGAGCCCCGCCTTCGGGCTCGAGTCGAGGGCCGTGTAGGAGGCCATCTGCGTCGTCTCGGCGTAGCTGGCGTAGATCCGCCTGAGGCCGCTCCCGTTCCAGCTCTCCGAGAGCTCCGCTATCGGCGAGAAAGCCCCGGAGTCGTGATCCGACTTGTCGTAGGACGCCCCGGCCTTGAGCGCGAGCACCCCGCCGTCAACCTGCCACTCTTCCTCGGGCACCACGGAGGCCTTTTCCAGGGTCCGGCTGTGGTAGGGCCCGTACACGAGCGAGGTGGACCTGAGCGAATCATGGGTCTCCTCGACGTGGTAGTTAATGAAGATCCCGTCGGCCTCGCTCCTGCCGCCCGCCGCCGCGCCGTACTCCCGGGTCGTGTGCTGGTAGGGATGAACGGGCCCGAGCGGGGCGAATCGGCTGAAGGCGTAGTCGTCCTTGTTTCGCCGGTAGAAGGCCCCGGCCTCGGCGTACTGCCCCTGCCCCAGGTCGACCCGCGAGTTCGCGGCCAAGAGCACCGTCTGCAGGTTCTCCGTCTCGTCGGAGTTGAACGGCGTGTAGAGGTTCGGCCAGCCGAAGAAGCTCGCCTGGTAGCCGGCAAAGAGGTCCGTCTGGGAGGTGGGGGTCACCCACTGCACCCTTCCGGCCGCCCGGTCGAAGTGGAAGTCCCCGAAGGGGACGGTGCCGTTGCCCGCGGAATGCGCCCAGTCGGCGTCGGCCGCCAGGTGGCTCGGCCCGCAGCCGGACCACGCCTGGTAGGCCTCTTCGCGGGAGAGCCCATCGTCCCCGACCGAGCCCGAGACAAAGCCCGAGGCGCGAACCGGCCGCCAGCCGTAGCCGATCGCCCCGCCCGTGGAATTGAGGGTCTCGGTCGCGTGCTCGGCTCCGGTCAGGACAACCGGGGCCCCGAGCATCTCCGGGGCGATGGGAACCTCCATCAGGTAATGCCCCGTCTGCGGGTCCTCGATCGAGAGGGCCCCGACCTGCAGGCCCGTGTTCTCGAAGGTGTCCCCCCGCACGGTCACGTCGGCCTGGGCCTCGGCCTGGTTGCGCGGCTCGATGTCGACCAGGGGCTCGTAGCGCAGGGCGGAGACGGGCATCGCGAAGGTGCCGGCCGGCGACTGGTTCGCCACGCTCGGGGAGAAGACCAGGACGGCAGGCAGGCTTGTGGCCTCCTGCCCGGACAGCGGCGCCCACGCCAGGAAGAGGGTGCATAGGGCCGCAACGGGGCCCGCCATTTCGCGTTTCATAGGGGCCGACCGCTACACAGGCCCCGGTAAAAAAACAAGCCTCCTGTTAAGGAGGCCAAAGGTATCGCTTAACAAGGGCTTCCCGCGCAGTCCGCCGGGACGCCCCGTTTCCCGGGCCCTTACTCGCCGTCGTTTCCGATGGCCTCGACCGGGCAGCCCTCGAGGGCCTCCATGCACTGGGCGATATCCTCCTCGGTCTCGGGCTGCTTGTTCACGAAGGAGTGGCCGCCCTCGTCGTTTCGGGTGAAGAAATTGGGGGCCGTTTCGCGGCACAGGTCGCAGTCAATGCACTGCTGATCGACGTAGAACTTGCCCGCCACGTTGCCCGCCCATTTGTCAGCTTTGTTGGCCATACGTGGAGTAGAAAGGAGAGGCCTAGGGGCCATCTGTCAAGGGGGTATCGAGGCTCCCCGCGGGTCCCGCGCCTCCCGCCTAGCCCGAACCCGTTGCTGTCCGCCCGATTGGCGGCGGGCGCGCGCGGAATCGTCCGAAGGCGGCTTGTGTTCGGTGACGGTGCAGTTACGGTAGGCCCATGCTGCAGGACCGCCCCTACATGCGCGACGACTACGACCGGCGCCAGACGAGCGTCATCACGTGGCTCATCTCGCTGATCGTGGCGATCTACGTGATCCAGATGGCGCTCACGCGTTTCCTCGGGCCCAGGTTCGGCCTGGACGGGTCCCTCGGCCTCTCGGTGTTCGGACTCAAGTCGTGGCACCTCTGGACGCTCCTGACCTACGGATTCCTCCACGACACGGCCAACCTCCTGCAGGTCGTCAGCTACCTGATCGTGATCTACTTCGTCGGCCGCGAGCTCCTGCCGCTCCTCGGGACGCGGCGCTTCACCGGCCTCTATGCGGCCTCGCTGCTCTCCGGCGCGCTCTTCTGGTCGGCAGTGCACTGGAGGGGTCCGGAGGTTCTCCTCGGCGCCTCGGCCGCGGCCTCCTCCCTGGTGATCCTCTACGCGTGCTTCTACCCGAACCGCGAGATCACGCTCCTGCTCTTCTTCATCCTGCCCGTAACCGTGCGCCCGAAGGTGGTCGCCTACGTCATGATTGCGCTCGATCTCTGCGGGCTCGTTTTCTACGAGGTCCTGGGATCGGTGTCCCCCTTCGGGAGCGCCGCCCACTCGGCCCACTTGGGCGGCATGGCCGCTGCATGGGTCTACTTCCGCTACCTCCACAACGCGGACTGGAGCCTCGGCGCCGACGCCGACATCGAGCTTCCCCAGTGGGTCAGGCAGAAGGCCTCCGCCAAGACCCCCGCGCCCACCTTCAGCGTGAACGTGAGCGACAAGACCCACCTGAAGGCCGAGGTCGACCGGATCCTCGACAAGATCAACAGCGACGGCTTCGGTTCGCTTTCGGCGGCCGAGAAGAAGGTCCTGGACGAGGCGCGCGACCTGATCGGCCGCCGATAAAGACTGCTTCAGGATCCGTTCCTGGTGCCGTCGTGTAAGGCAAAACGTCCTCCCTCCTTGAATTCCTCGAACTCCCATGAAACAATGGGACCGTTTGCAGCGTCCTAGGTCCGCACTCCCAGGCATCCCCCGCATGATATTTCCCTCAACCCTGCTTCGCCGGTGTCTCGCCCCGTGCCTCTTGGCGTTCTCGGTGTCCGGGCTCCTCGCCTCGGACCTCAAGTTCTCCACGCCTGACACGCTATCCACGGAGGCCCAGACACTTGTGACACTCCTTGAGCAGGCCCACTACAACAGGGACGCCATCCACAGCGGGGAATACGCCCAGGTGGTGCCGGAATACATGACCGCCCTTGACGGCCAGCACCTGTTCTTCCTGGAGTCCGACAAGGCGGACTTTGTTAACCGCTTCGGCAAGAACGTCTACTATAACGTCGACTACCTGGGCAAGATCGACGCCGCCTACGACATTTTCTACCAGTACGACGACCGGGTCACCGCGCGCATCGCGTGGATCTTCGGCGAGCTGAAGAAGGACATGGACTTCACGGTTCCGGAGACGTTCCGGGTGGACCGCTCGAAGTCCCCCTGGCCCTCCACGAGCGTTGAGGCGGATGAACTCTGGCGCAAACGCCTCAAGTTCGAGGTCCTTGCCGAGCTCCTCAACAAGAAGACCCCCGAGAAGGCGCGCGAGGTCGTGCGCAAGCGCTACGAGCGCATGCTTAAGAACGTCGGGGAGACCGAGGGCTCCGAGCTCGCCGAGACCTTCCTCTCGACGATTGCGGGCCTCTACGACCCCCACTCCACCTATTTTTCAGCCGACACCTACGAGGACTTCGGCATCCAGATGAAGCTGCAGCTCGTCGGCATCGGCGCAATGCTCGGCCTGGAGGACGACACCTGCACGGTCCGGGAGATCGTTCCCGGTGGACCGGCGGACCTGGGTCACCAGCTCAAGCCCAACGACAAGATCATCGAGGTCGCCCAGGACCAGGGCGAGCCCGTTGAGATCATCGGGATGAAGCTCAGGAAGATCGTCGACCAGATCCGCGGGGCCAAGGGCACCAAGGTCAGGCTCATCGTCCAGCCCGCGGAGGCCACCGACAGTTCCGTGCGCAAGGAGATCGTGATCACCCGGGACGTGGTGAAGCTCGACTCGGCGCGCGCCCGGGCCGCGGCATTCCAGGTTCCCGGGCCCGAGGGAAAGCCGGTTACCCTGGGGGTTGTCACCCTTCCCGCGTTCTACGGGCCCGCGGACGACGGAGACACGGATGCCGACAAGACCAGCGCCAGCGAGGACGTGGCGAAGCTTCTCGTCCAGCTGAAGCAGGCCAACGTCCAGGGCGTGGTCCTCGACCTGCGGCACAACGGGGGCGGCTACCTGAGCGAGGCGATCGAGCTGGCGGGCCTGTTCATCCACAAGGGGCCAGTGGTCCAGGTGAAGGGCTACGACGGCGACATCCAGGTCGACACCGACAAGGCCGAGAACCTTTCCTACGACGGGCCGCTCGCGGTCCTCGTTGACCGGTTCAGCGCCTCGGCCTCGGAGATCGTGGCCGGCGCGCTCAAGGACTATGGCAGGGCCGTGGTCATCGGCGACAGCTCGACCCACGGCAAGGGCACCGTCCAGGCCACCTTCGAGATGAAGCGGATCTCCCGGGAGCTCGCGCGTTCCTCGGCGAAGACGGGTGCCGCCAAGATCACGATCCAGAAATTCTACCTGCCCGACGGCTCCTCGACCCAGCTGAAGGGGGTCGTTTCCGACATCGTCCTGCCTTCGATCGACGAGTTCCTGCCGATCGGGGAGTCCGACCTGCCGCACGCGCTCGTCTGGGACAAGATCAAGACGAGCCCCTTCAACGGAAAGCCCATCGATTCGAAGGTCCTGGCACGGCTCCAGGAGGACAGCGCCGCCAGGCAATCGAGCCTCGAGGAGTTCACCTACGTCCGCAAATATGTCGAATGGTTCAAGCAGCGCCAGGCCGAGAAGCTCGTCTCCCTGAACCTCGAAGAGAGGCGGAAGCAGAAGGCCGCAGACGACACTTTCCGGAAGGCGATCAAGGCCGAGCGCGAGCTTCTGGCCAAGGGCGACTATCCCTTCAAGGAGTTCAGGCTGGGTCCTCCCCTTCCCCCGAAGGTCGTGGCGCCGAAGCCCGCGGCGGCAAAGGCCGACGGGGCCAAGGACGCTGACGAGGACCAGGAGTTGGCCGACGCCGAGGAGGAGGCCAATGCCGACACCTACGGGAAGGTCGACGTTCCGCTTCGCGAGGCGCTGCGCATCGTGGACGACGCCATCGAGCTCGGCCGCAACCACGAGTACTGGGCGAGCGACCACGCCCCGCTGACGGCGGCGGCAAAGGGCTAGTCCCCTTTGGGGCAGGCCCTAGCGCCAGCAGAGGAAGAAACGGTCCCGGCCGCTCAGGTCGCTGACCGACTCCCAGCGGCTGTAGCCCGACGCCTTGGCGGCCTCGGCCGCACGTGCGTGGTGCCCAATTCCGGTCTCAAGGGCCAGAAGCCCGCGGGAAGAAAGGAACCTGGGCGCGTCGGCGAGAATCCTTGCGACGTCCAAGAAGCCGCCGTCCCCGCTCTCGAGGGCCGTGAGGGGCTCGTGATCGCGAACCTCGGGGGCGGCCGCCCCGACCTCCGAGGCCGACAGGTAGGGGGGATTGGAGGCCACCAGGTCGAATTCACCCGCGGCAACGCCCGAGAACCAGTCGGACTCGACGAAGGAGACCCGACCCTCGAGCCCGTTGAGCACCGCATTCTCGGCAGCAAGGGCGAGCGCTCCGGGGTTCCTGTCCACCGCGACAACCTCGGCCCCGGGGAACGCCTTGGCGAGGGAGAGCGCGATGGCGCCGGTGCCCGTCCCTAGGTCGAGGATCCGCCCTGGCGGCTGCTCCAGGCGGGCGACCAGGGTATCGACGAGAAGCTCGGTCTCGTGCCTGGGGATCAGGGCCCGCCTGTCGACCTTCAGCCTAAGGCCGTGGAAATCGGTGAACCCGACGATGTACTGGAGGGGCTCGCGCTTTCCGCGGCGCCTCACCGACTCGCGGATCGCGGCCAGCTCGGTGTCGGAGACCGGCCTCTCGAAATTGAGGTAGAGCTGCATGCGCCCCAGGGCGAGCGCGTGGCTCACGAGGAGCTCGGCATTGAGGCGGGGCGACTCGATCCCCTTCGAGGCGAAGAACTCCGAGGTCTTCTTGACGACTTCCAGCACGCTCAGGATCGGCGCCCGTGTCGCTGCCTGTTCGGGCATCGGCATCGCTTAGCCGAGCTCGGCCGAGGGCTTCACGAGCTCGTAGCTGCGGCCCTCGAGGGCAGCCAGGCGCTCCTCGTAGTGTGCCTTCTGCAGGCCCTCGATCAGGGGGCCGATCGCGCCCTCCATGATCTGCGGGAGCCCGTGGAGGGTCAGCCCGATGCGGTGGTCGGTCACCCGGTTCTGCGGGAAGTTGTAGGTTCGGATCCGCTCGCTCCGGTCCCCGGAGCCGATCTGGCTCTTCCTCTCGGCGGCATACTTGGCCTTCTCCTCGTCCTCCTTGAGCTTCAGGAGCCGCGACCGGAGGACCGTCATGGCGCTCGCCTTGTTCTTGATCTGCGAACGCTCGTCGGCGCACGCGACGATCAGGCCCGTCGGCTTGTGGAGGATCTGCACGGCGGAGTCGGTCGTGTTCACGCCCTGTCCCCCGGGCCCGCTGGCGCGGCTCACCGTGATCTCCAGGTCCTGGAGGTTGATCTGGATGTCGACCTCCTCGGCCTCCGGGAGCACCGCGACGGTGACGGTGGAGGTGTGGATCCGGCCGCTCGCCTCGGTCACCGGGACCCGCTGCACGCGGTGGACCCCGCTCTCCCACTTGAGCTGCTTGTAGACATCTACCCCGGAGACCAGGAACGCGACGTCGCGCAGGCCCCCGCGCTCGGAGTAGCTGCTGCTCATCGGCTGGATCTTCCAGCCCTGGGAATCGGCGTACTTCTGGTAGCACCGGGTGAGCTCCGCGGCAAAGAGCGCCGCCTCGTCGCCCCCCGTGCCCGCCCGGATCTCCATGATCGTGTCGCGGGAATCCGAGGCCTCCGGCGGGATCATGGCGAGGAGCACGGTCTCCCTGAGCGCGGCGGCGCGCTTCTCCAGGGTGGGCACCTCGGCTGTGGCCAATTCCCGCATCTCGGCGTCACCGGAGGTCTCCCGTGCCAGGGCGAGCGCGTCGGCGAGCTCGCGCTCGACCTGGGCGTGCGCCCGGTAGTCCTCCACGAGCTTGCGCAGCTTCTGCTGCTCCCGGGTGACCTCGGCCGCCCGCCGGGGGTTCCCGTAGAAAGAAGGCTCAGCCATCTGCGCATCGAGTTCCTCGAGGCGCCGTTGGAAGGGTGAAATGTCGGGAAGGGCGTCCATGGCTGCTATTTGCGAATTGCGCGGGCTGCGATCGGAGGCTATGCATTCCGCCTCACGCACCGCATGGCCGCGACGCTCTTCACACAAAACATTATCGCCTGCATCTGGGATTTCGACAAGACCTTAATCCCGGAGTACATGCAGACGCCCCTCTTCAGGCGCTACGGCGTCGACGAGGCGACGTTCTGGGCCGAGACGAACGCCCTGGTCGAGAATTACCGCAGGCGCGGGTACACGCTCTACAGCGAGATCAGTTACCTGAACCACCTCCTCACCTACGTGCTGTCCGGACGGATGGGGGGCCTGAACAACGCGGTGCTCTTCGAGTCGGGCTCCGACGTCCGGTTCTACCCTGGCCTTCCCGATTTCTTCCCCTTGGCCAAGAGCTGGGTCGCCGACAAGCCGGAGTACAAGAAGCACGACATCCGTCTTGAGCACTATGTGGTGAGCACCGGCCTGGCCCAGATGATCCGCGGCAGCGCCATCGCCCCCCACGTGGACGGGATATGGGGATGCGAGTTCATCGAGAACCCCCTTCAGCCGGGCTTCCTCCAGCAGAAGGAGCTCGAGATCTCGGCGACCGCCGAGATCGCCCAGATCGGGATGGTGATCGACAACACGACGAAGACCCGCGCCCTTTTTGAGATCAACAAGGGGACGAACAAGAATCCCGCGATCGACGTGAACTCCCGGGTCGCGGCCGAGGACCGCCGGATCCCCTTCCAGAACATGATCTACATCGCGGACGGCCCGAGCGACGTCCCGAGCTTCTCGGTCGTGAAGGGCAACGGGGGCAACGCCTACGCCGTGTACAACCCGGCGAAGCCCGAGGAATACGCCCAGAACGACCGGCTGCGGCAGGCCGGGCGGATCGACCACTACGGGCCGGCGGACTACACTTCCGCGAGCAGCACGACCCAGTGGCTGCGCCTCCACATCCACGAGATCTGCGACCGGATCGTCCGGGACCGGGAGGCCGCCGTGGCCCAGAAGACAGCGCGGCCGCCGAGGCACCTCAATCCTCCCCCGAGGGACGACCGGGCGCGGGCCGCGAAGCCCGCCCCCGAGCAGTCCAAGTTCCTCGAGTAGCCTAGCGGCCGAGCGCCAGCTCGCTCCGCTCGAAATAGCCGGCAAGGTTGGCGGCGCGACTCGCGTAGTCGACCGCCGTGGCCGGGGGATGCTCGCCCACCACCGCGCGCATGCCGCCGTTCCAGGCGAGCGCGATCCGGTACGGCGTCGGCTCGATCCCGCGGCGCTCGAGCTCCGCCTTGATCCAGTCGTAATGCTTCACTGCAACGGCGTCGGAGCTGCGCCGATCCAGGGCGCGGCAAAACGGTGCGGCCGTGTGCATCTTCCAGGTTTCCTCCCGGAACTGGTAGGGACCAAGCTCCCCATAGCTGCCCGGGTTTTCGCTGTTGCGCGGATTCTCGAGCTGGTGGATTGCCTCAAGCGTGGCCCAGCGCTGCGAGGCGCGGGCAGGGTTCGCCGCCGCCAGCGAGAGGAATACGAAGACGGCCCCGAGGCCGGCGGTGATCGGCTGCCCGGCAAGTGTCAGGATTGTGGTTAGGGTCTTCATGCCTGAGCCCTGACCTCGGGGTTCGCGCGCAAGTTCTCGGGGTTCCCAAACTAAAGCCGGCAAAAAGAGGGAACCCACGCCGTATTGCGAAATGCACGGCCAAAAAACCAACCCGCATGAATTTCCGCAAAAAACTCCTAATCAACAAATTCTTCGATCAATCGGGCGACCAAAGAGGTCCATCCGGTCTGGTGATTGGCGCCCAAACCCTCGCCCGTGTCCCCATGAAAATATTCATGGAACCAGATGAGCTCACGCCAATGGCTGTCGTTAGCGAAGGCGGGAAGGGCCGCTAATGCAGGTCGCTTGCCGGTGGAATCCGGAATAAAGAGCGAGATCAGGCGCCGGGCGAGCTCGCGGGCGATCTGATCCAGGTTCATGCGGACGCCGCTGCCGGTCGGAAATTCCATCGTGAAGGAGTCCCCGTAGAAGAGGTGGTAGCGCTGGAGCGCCTCGATCAGCACGTAGTTCAGGGGAAACCAAACCGGGCCCCGCCAGTTGGAGTTCCCGCCGAAGAGCCAGGTCCTCGACTCGCCGGGCTCGTAGTCGACCCGGTAGGTCTCGCCGTCGACGCCGACCGTGAAGGGGTGGTCCTTGTAGGCCTTGGAGACGGAGCGAATGCCGTGGGGAGAAAGGAATTCCTTCTCGTCGAAGACGTACCTGAGCACCCGCTCCAGGCGCGCCTTGGTCGGGATCGCCAGGATCCGGCGGCCCGGGTCCTGCCCGTCGCGCGCCAGGTACGAGATGTTCGCAGCCAGGTCCGGGCGGTTCTCGAGGAACCAGCGCGTGCGCTTGGCGAACCCGGGGAGCTTGTCGAGGCGCCCTTCCTCGATGAACTCGACGGCGAAGAGGGGAATGATGCCCACGATGGACCGGAGCCTGAGCGGAACCGAGCCGCCCTGGGTCAGGAGCTCGTCGTAGTAGAACCCGTCCTCCTCGTGCCAGAGCCCGGTCCCCCCGAGCCGGTTCATGGCGTCCGCGATCGCGACGAAGTGCTCGAAGAACTTTGAGGCGATGTCCTCGTACGCCGGGTCGCCCTCGGCCAATTCGAGCGCCATGGCGAGCATCGTGGTGCAGTAGAAGGCCATCCAGGCCGTGCCGTCGGCCTGCTCCAATTGCCCCCCGCCCGGAAGCGGCTTGGAGCGGTCGAAGACGCCGATGTTGTCCAGGCCGAGGAAACCGCCGCTGAAGATGTGGTGACCGCACACGTCCTTCCTGTTCACCCACCAGGTGAAATTGACGAGGAGCTTCTGGAAGACCCGGGCGAGGAACGCCCGGTCCCGCTCCCCCCGGGGAGCGGTCATCTTGTAGACCCGCCAGCACGCCCACGCGTGGACGGGAGGGTTCACGTCCGAGAAATTCCACTCGTAGGCCGGGATCTGGCCGTTCGGGTGCATGTACCACTCGCGAAGGAGCAGGTTGAGCTGTTGCTTCGCGAAGTCCGGATCGAGCCGGGCCATGGGAAGCATGTGGAAGGCTAGGTCCCAGGCCGCGAACCACGGGTACTCCCACTTGTCGGGCATCGAGAGCACGTCCCTCGAATAGAGGTGAGGCCAATCCGTGTTGCGGCCCTCCTGCCGCTCGGGGGGAGGCGGCGGATAGCTGGGGTCGCCGGTGAGCCAGTCCTCGATGATGTAGTTGTAGAACTGCTTTGACCAAAGCAGGCCGGCGTTCGCCTGGCGTGCCACCTTGCGCGCGGCGGGGTCCTTCGGCCCGGGAAGCGCGTCGTAGAACTGGTCCGCCTCACGCCGCCTCCGGACAAGGACCTCGTCGAAGCGGGGACCAAAGGCGGCCGGTTGGCCCGGGTCCCCGGGGCGGAGCCTCAGGCAGATGGTTCTCTCCTCACCCGGGCCCAGGTCGAGCACCACATGCGCCGCGCACTTGGTGCCTCGCAGGGCCGGGTTGACCAGCCTGGGGTTCCCGGAAGTGACCGCGTCGCCGATCGAGTCTTTCACGAACGCCGAGGCGTTCTCCCCGCCGAAGAGGAGGGCGTGGTTGGTCTCGTTCTCGGTGAAGAGGAGGGGCGCCGGTCCCGAGGGGCCCTCCTCCACGTCGAGGATCATCCTCCCCAGGCTCTCGTGGCTGCACTCCACCCGGGTCTTCGAGACGGCCTTCATCCGGGGCTTGAGCCCGCAGCCCTCGTGCTTGCAGCCCCAGGACCACGTGTTGCGGAACCAGAGCGTGGGGAGCAGGTGGAGCACGGAGCGGTCGGGGCCCCGGTTTGAGGCCGTCAGGCGGATCAGCAGGTCGTCGGCATCGGCCTTCGCGTACTCGACCCTCACGTCGAAGTAGCGGCCCTCGGCAAACACCCCGGTGTCGGCGAGCTCAAACTCCGGGTCGTCCCGGGTCCGCCCCCGGGACTCGGCCCTCAGACGCTCGTAGGGGAAGGCCGACTGGGGATACTTGTACAGCGCGCTCATCCACGAGTGGGTGGGCGTCGAGTCCGTGTAGAAATAGCACTCCTTCACGTCCTCCCCGTGGTTGCCCTCGGTGTTCGTGAGTCCGAAGAGTCGCTCCTTGATGACCGGGTCCTTGCCGTTCCAGAGAGCGACCGAGAAGCACAGGCGGCATTCGCGGTCGGTAATCCCCATGATCCCGTCCTCGCCCCAGCGGTAGGCGCGCGAGCGCGCATGCTCATGGGTGAAATAGCGCCAGCTCTCCCCATCCGAGGAGTAGTCCTCACGCACCGTTCCCCACTCCCTCTCGGATAGGTAGGGGCCCCACCGCTTCCAGTTCTTGGTGCGCGCCCGGTCCTCGGCGAGGCGCAGCATTTCGGGGTTCGGGGTGTCTTGCGCCATGGTCGGGGTCAACAGTGAGGAGGTCCCGAGCGCGAGGCAAACCCGCCCGTCGGTTTGGCGGGCGGAGGATTTCCTAGAGAAGGCCGCGGATCGCCTCGGCCCCGGCCTTCGACGCGAGAGCGTAGTTGAAGCGCCCGTCGGACCAGACTGCAGCGGCGCCGACCGCCTGGGCCAGGAACGACGGCTCCCTGCCGACCGAGGAGCCCACGGGGCCGTCGCGGCGCATCATATAGAAATGGAACTCCGCGCCCCCGCGGGCAAAGCAGACCTCCATCACGTCGTGGCCGGCGAAGTTGAGCGTCCTGCAGCCCGTCTCCTTCAGCTTGTCGAAGTCGATCGACTCGGCCCGCGGCATCTTCGCCCCCGGGGTCTCAAGCTGTGCCACGAGGGAGGTTGAGGCCTCGCCCGTGCTGCCGTGCTTGGCATTCACCATGTCGGCGATGGCGAAGCCGGCAAAGGCTCCCGAGCCCGTCTGCTCGCCGACCGGCGCCCTGGAAAGGTAGACGCCGATCACCAGGGCGGCGGCCGCGGCAAGCCCGGCTGCCCATCCCCAGCCAAAGGAGTCCCGCTTGGGGGTCCCGCTCACCCGGGCACCCGCAAGGATCGCAGCCCTCAGCCCCGCCGGCGGGGCGATCTCCCGCAGCTTCTCGGCGACAGCAAGGTCGTGTGCGCGCGACCGCGCAAACCAGGCGCCGAGCGCCGGGTCGTCGCCCGCCATGCGTAGCGCGTCCTTGAACGCGGCATCGTCCGTGTCAGCGCCGCTTGGCCGGTAGGCGGATAGGATGAACTTGGCCTCTTGGGTGTTCATGATGCGCTCGCTCCTTTGGAATTGGGGAAGGGAAGGACCTTGGAGCCGCCCGACTCGGTGCGCTCAAGCACAGTCCTCAGCTGGGATTTTCCACGGGAAAGCCGTGACATGACGGTGCCAATCGGCACCTCGAGGGCCTGCGCGATCTCCTGGTAGGACATGTCTTCGAGGTAGAAGAGCGTGAGCGGCGCTCGGAAGGTCTCGTCCACACTCTGGAGCGCCGTCATGACGAGCGCCGCATCGATCTTCGACACGCGATCGACGTCCTCGGCGGCCAGGTCCTTCTCCCCGGGGGGAAGGTCCTCTATTGAAGTGGCGCGGGCATCGCGCCTGCGACCCCGGAGGAATTCGCGGTAGAGCGTCGTGAAGAGCCAGGACTTGGCCTTGGTCGCCTCCCGAATCGTGTCCCCCTTCGTCGCCCAGACGAAGAAGGTCTGCTGGACCAGGTCGCCGGCGTCGGCGCCGTTCCGGGCAAGGCTGAGCGCAAAGCGGTAGAGCGGCGCATAGTGCGCATCCACCAGTTGTGCAAAGGCCTCGTTGTTCATCCGTGTTAATGCACTAGAGCGTTCGCACGGTGTTTTATTCCCTTTCCTGCATAAGATTGAAAGGATTACCGCCCAGCTCCCGTGCCTGCACTCCTTTTGCATCTCCCTCCGAACCTCGCCGCGGCCGCCGCGCGCAATGCCGTGGCGATCAAGGTCGAGCTGGACCTCACCTCGCCGCCCAGCTCAGAGGAAATCCCGGTACTGGCCGTGCTCCAGGGATGGTGCGGTACCCAGAAACCCCCGCCATTTATCCAGCTGAACCGCAAGCAGCTAGCGAAGTTGGCTGACGCCGCAGCCGACGCCGCGGTCTTCGTGGAGGGGGGCAAGTGCGTCGCGTGGAGGTACGATGACGTCCTGGTGGAGCCCAAGCCCGCCCCACCCCCACCCGGCGCCGCGGCGGCGGCACCCCAGGCAAAGCCGGCCCGGAAGCCCGCTCCCTTGGCCCCGATCATTGTCGACGGGTCGGACCATTTTCTCGCGATCACTCCCCCGCCCCGCGACGACCTGAGGTACGAGAAGGTGGTCGATCTCCTGAAGAGCTCGGGGTTTGTCCTGGAACCCTCGAACAGGAAGTGGTGGGTCAGGGACCGCCACAAGACGCTCTCCTTCCTCGCGGCCCACGGGGAACGCCTGCGCGTGGGCCTGGGCGCCGAGTTTACGCCGGGCTTCGTGGCCCGGACAAAGCACCTCTCCACGGCCGAGATCACCTGCGAGGTTTCGCCCTCGGGGGAGCGCTGGGACGTCGCGCTCGGGATCCGCTCCGACGGCGCGAGCGACACCGCGATCCGGGACGCCGTGTCATCGGGCCGCAGCTACGTCGAGGAGGCGGGGAAGGTCGTCTTGATCGACCCCGCCCGGGTTAAGAAGCTGGCGGACGTCCAGCGCGCGCTTTCCGACGGCGAACTCGCCTCCCCGTCCACCAAGAGGACCGACCGGATCGGTTCGGCCCGCGCCGCCGAGGTGGAGGAGCTCCTGGAGGAGCTCTCCCCGGGCTTCCAGCCCCCGGAGGAGTGGAAGAAGCGGACCGGGGCCCTGCGCAACCTCTCGGAGCTTGAGCCCGCCCCTCTCCTGCCGGCCTTCGACAGCCAGCTCAGGACCTACCAGCGGCTTGGAGCAGCATGGCTCTGGCACCTTCACCGTGCGGAACTCGGCGGAATCCTCGCGGACGAGATGGGCCTGGGAAAGACCCTCCAGTCGCTCGCCCTCCTCTCGGCCGTCAACACGACCGGGGGCACCTGCCTGGTCGTGTGCCCCGCCTCCCTCGTTGAGAACTGGCGCCGCGAGGCGGCGCGCTTCGTGCCCCACTTGAAGGCCTTTGTCCACCGCGGCGACGACCGGCTCTCCAGCGCGGCGGACCTCGGCGGATTCGACCTGGTCGTCACCTCCTACGGCACCCTGACCCGCGACCGGGAGCTCTTCGCCTCGTTCGATTTCGCCTGCGTGGTCGCCGACGAGGCCCAGCACGTGAAGAACCGCCTCTCGCAGAACGCCCGCGCCCTGCGCTCGCTCAAGTCCAGCGGCCGGTTCCTCCTGACGGGAACCCCCGTCGAGAATTCCCTCGACGACCTGCGCTCCCTCTTCGAGTTCATCCTTCCGGGCTACCTGGAGAAAATTCCCGCCGGGACCCGGCGCGAGGAGCGGTCCTGGTACGACGAGCGCCTCCGGGCAAAGACCGCCCACTACATCCTGAGGCGAACCAAGCTGGTCGTCGCCCCCGAGCTACCCGCACGCATCGAGCAGGTGGTCTGGTGCACGCTCGAGCCCAGGCAGGCTGCGCTCTACCGCTCCTTCCAGGAGAAGAGCGAGCGGGAGCTCTTCGACCTGGAGGCCTCGGGCGCGGGCGAGAACGCGCTCCGCCTCGCGGCCCTGACCCAGCTTCTCCGCCTGCGGCAGATCTGCTGCGACCCGCGGCTTGTCAGCGGGGGCGAAGGCACCGACTCCGCCAAGCTCGAGTCGTTCCGGGAGATCCTCGAGGAGGCGGCCGACGACGGCCACCGGCTCCTCGTGTTTTCGCAGTTCACCTCGCTCCTGGCGCTCCTTAAGGAGGAGCTCACGACCCAGGGGATCGCCCACTGCTACCTAGACGGCTCCATGGCCCCCAAAGCCCGGCAGGCCGAGGTGGACCGCTTCCAGGCGTCGGCCGAGGTCCCGGTGTTCCTGCTTTCGCTGAAGGCCGGCGGAACGGGGCTCAACCTCACCGGGGCCGACACCGTGATCCACTTTGACCCGTGGTGGAACCCCGCGGTCGAGGCCCAGGCGACCGACCGCGCCCACCGGATCGGCCAGACCCGGGTCGTGACCAGCTACAAGCTGGTCTGCGCGGAAACGGTCGAGGAGAAGGTCCTGGCGCTCCAGGACGAGAAACGCGCGCTCCTCTCGGGAATATTCGAGGCGAGCGACGCGGTCGCCTCCAAGATCTCGCTTTCGGACCTGAAGTCGCTCCTCAAGTCCAACTAGAGGACCTTGGCCTTCAGGTGCCGCCTGCGGGCCGTCCAGGCCACCGCGGCTGCGCCCGTTGCGAGGAGCGCCCACGTGGAGGGCTCGGGAACCGGAGTGAAGTTCAGGAAGATGGCCGAGCTGCCTGCGGAGATCGAGAAACTGCCGCCGCCCAGGCTGTTGGTGAACCCTGAGGTGTTGAGCGCAAAATCCGAGGCACTAAACCCGGTTATGCTCGCGGCCGATACGAGCGTCCATTGGTAGGTCGAAAGCATGTTGAAGGTCGCCACCCCGGGAATACCCGTTCCCACGTTTATTGACTGGATGTTCACGTTGAAGGGCGATCCCGACGTCGCGGTTATATTCAGATTCCCTGAAACGCTAAGCGTGTCGTAGCCTGTTCGAACCCGCGCTGGCCGAATAATTGCCGAGCTGACCTCCACCGTCAAAGACCTGTCCATTGGCGATAACGGTTTGGGCACCCGCGGTTGTAGCCAGTGCTACGAGTGCAAGGCCCCACAGGATGCCAGTGCGCACGACCGCCCATTTTGGAACTGGAACTGCCAAACGGATCACTGTGGGAAAAAACAGTGTGACCCCACGCGAGGCAAGCTATTTGCAACTAAGTTGTGAATTGTAAAATTTGGCTCCCCCACGAGGCCCCCGTAGCTCGGGGCATCGTAGGGGAAGGCAGCTCGCTCCCGTGCGTGGACCATGGCATAGCGGGTGCTCAATCCCGCCCATCCATGATCTGGCGTTTACCTGTAATCTTCTTCTTTTCAATTGTATACGCGACAACAGTCGGTCGCACTGCCGAGCCGAGGAGAAAGGTGATCATTGACCAGGACGCCTTCGGACCCGCAGGCAGCAATCTCCAATCCATCCTGATGGTGGTCCAGGACCCGGGCAGCGAGGTCCTCGGCATCACGATTGAGAGCGGCGACGGCTGGCAGAAGGAGAACGTCGCGCACACACTCCGCATGCTCGAGTTGATCGGCAGGACCGACATTCCGGTTGTCCCCGGCGCCACCTACCCTCTCCTGGATTCCGAGGAGGAGACCCGGAGGCTGGAGAAGCTCTACGGGAAGCTCGCCTACAAGGGCGCCTGGATGGACTTGTGGCCCTCCTACAACACCGTGAACCGGACCCACTACCATCCGGCCGACGTCGTTCCTCCCCTTGAGGAGGGACGCCCAACCACCCAGCCCTCCCCCGAAGTCGCCGCAAACTTCCTCGTCCGGAAGGTCCGCGAGTTCCCCGGCCAGGTTTCGGTCCTTGCGATGGGCCCCTTCACGAACCTGGCGCTCGCCTCGAGGCTCGACGACCATTTCGCCTCCCTCGCAAAGGAAGTGGTGTTCATGGCCGGTAGCTTCAATCCCGACGCCTCCAAGGTGGACGAGTTCTCGCTGCAGTTCGTCAACACCCCCCGCGTGGAGTTCAACACCCGGTGGGATCCCGAGGCCGCGAAGATGATGCTCCATGCCGGCTGGAAGAGGATCGTTTGCGTCCCCCTGGATGCCACGGTCGACACCAAGTTCACCCAGGAGATAGTGAAACGCGCGACGCAGGGATGCGATTCACCGGCGGCAAAGTACGTAGCCCAGTTTGCCCAGCCCGGGTTTCCCATGTGGGACGAGGTCGCCGCCGCGGTCCTGATGGAGCCCTCCATCGTGCGCCACGCCGACACGCTCGCGATGGACTTCGAGATCGACCACGGCGCCAACTACGGGGCGACGCTCAGCTGGAGCCCCGGCGGCGGCCCTGGCCTCGGGGAACCCGAGGTCCTCGTGGTGCGCGCCGTGAACGTGCCCCGCCTGGAGCAGATCTTTGTCGACTGCGTCCGCAGGCCGACCCTTGCCCCGTAACACCCGCCCTCAGCCCCGGGTGAGGCGCCGGTACTTCATCCGGTGCGGCTGGTCGGCATCCTTGCCGCGCCTGCGCCTAAAGTCCTCGATGTAGCTCGAGTAGTTGCCCGAGAACCAGTGCGCGGTGCTCTCGCCCTCGAAGGCGAGGATGTGCGTCGCGACGCGGTCCAGGAACCAGCGGTCGTGCGAAACCACGACGGCGCAGCCCGCAAAATTCTCGAGCGACTCCTCGATCGCCCGGATCGAATTGATGTCCAGGTCGTTCGTGGGCTCGTCCAAGAGGAGCAGGTTGGCGCCCGACTTCAGGAGCCTCGCCAGGTGGACCCGGTTGCGCTCGCCACCCGAGAGGATCCCCACCTTTTTCTGCTGGTCGGCGCCGGTGAAGCCGAACTGGGCGCAGTAGGCCCGCGCATTCACCTCGCGGCCGCCCATCCTGAGGATCTCCTCGCCGCCGCTTATCGCCTCGTAGATCGTCGCCTCTCCCGGCAGGGAGTCCCGCGACTGGTCCACGTGCGCAATCTTCACCGTGTCGCCCACCCTGAGCGACCCCCCGTCGGGCTTCTCGGCGCCGGTGATCAGGCGAAAGAGGGTCGTCTTTCCCGCCCCGTTCGGCCCGATGACCCCGACGATGCCGCCGGGGGGGAGCGAGAACGTGAGGTTCTCAAAGATCAGGTTCTCGCCGTAGACCTTGGAGAGCGCCTTCGCCTCGACCACCAGGGTCCCCAACCGGGGACCGGCGGGGATCAGGATCTCAAACTCGCGCTCCTTCTCGGCCGTGTTCTCCTTTAACATGGACTCGTAGGCCGTGATGCGCGCCTGGGACTTCACCCGCCTCGCAGTCGCCGACTTGCGGATCCACTCGAGCTCGCGCGCCATGGCCTTCTGCCTGCGGTCCTCCGTCCTCTGCTCGACCGCAAGCCGCTTCTGCTTCTGCTCGAGCCACGACGAGTAGTTCCCCTTCCACGGGATCCCGTGTCCCCGGTCGAGCTCGAGGATCCACTGGGCGACGTTGTCCAGGAAGTACCGGTCGTGGGTGACGGCGATCACGGTGCCCTCGTAGCGGGCCAGGTGCTGCTCAAGCCACTGCACGCTCTCGGCGTCCAGGTGGTTGGTGGGCTCGTCCAGGAGCAGGATCGGCGGCTTGCGCAGCAGCAGCCGCGCCAGCGCCACGCGCCGCCGCTCGCCGCCGGAGAGCTTGTCAACGACCTGGTCGCCCGGGGGGCACCTGAGGGCGTCCATCGCCATCTCCACCTGCGGGGCCACGTCCCAGGCCCCGGCGGCGTCAATCTTCTCCTGGAGGTCGCCCTGCCGGGCCATGATCGCCTCCTTGGCCGCATCGTCACTGGCCTCGTTCAACTCGTCCCAAGTCGCGTCGTAGGCCGCCACCAGGTCCGTCAGGTGCTTCACCCCCTCCTCGACACACTCGCGGACGGTCCTGCCCGCGGCGAGCTGGGGCTCCTGCTCAAGGAGCCCGACCTCGTAGCCGGGCTCAATGTGCACCCTGCCCTCAATGTCCGTGTCGCGAAGCGCCAGGATGCGCATGAGCGAGGACTTCCCCGACCCGTTGAAACCGAGCACGCCGATCTTAGCCCCGTAATAAAACGACAGCGAGATATCGCGCAGGATCTCCTTGCGCTCGATCTTCTTCGAGACGCCGATCATCGAGAAGATGATCTTGGGCTCTTCGGGTTTTGCCATGGGCCCACTCAATCGCGCGGGGGCCCGGCGGCAAGCCCGGGCGCAAGCCTCACTGGAAACTGAGCAGCACCCGAGCCCCCTTGGCCTGCGCCTCGCTCCCCGAGGCCTTGGACAGGAACAGGCGGTCCGCCGAGATGTGGGCCGTGTTCACCAAGTGGTCCCTGACGCGGCGCGCCCGCAGGTCGGCGAGCCCGGCCAGGTCGTTTGCCGTGATCTCGATCGACTCCGCAAGGCGTCCTGCCATCTCCTCGAGCGGCAGGCCGCCGGCGACGGCTTTGGACACAGCGATCTCGTGTTCCGCCTTCTGGCGCTCCGACTCCTTGCGGGCAGCCGCCTCGTCGCGCCCCTTCTGGAACGTGACCGCGTAGACGATGCGCTTGATGAAGCCCGGGGGTGGACCCGGAGGGGGGGGGCACGGGGGCCGGGGGCGCAGGCAGCGGGGTCCCAAAAGTCGTCCCGGGCGGAAATTTGGCATCAAAGAGCTTCTTCACCATCGCGGCGTTCTCCTGCGCCGTGACGACGAGCTGCTCGGGAGGCGCTATATTGGGGTCGGCCGCATGCCGGGCCTCCCAGACCTGTCGCCTGACCAGGTGCTCAAGCTTCAACCGCTTTAGCGCGTAGGCATCCGCCGCGGGGTCGAACCCGCCCTCGATCCCGAGCGAGAGGGCCGGGCGATTTGCGAGCGCCTTCCCGAGCGTCTCGAGCTTCGCCAGGTCATCCTTCACAAAGTCGGAGCCGCCCGGGGCGAACTCCTGGTAGGCAAGCTCCTCGCCTCCGCCGCCAAACATGGCACCCACGAGGGAGAAAGGTGACACGGCCACCTTGGTGAGCAGGTTCCCAACGACGCGCCACACAACCTTGCCCACGCGGAATTCGGGATCGTCCAAGCTTCCCTGGACGGGAATATCGATGAAGATTTGGCCATTCACGTCCTTGAGGAGGGCGACGGCGAGACGGACCGGCAGGTGGGTGGCGTCCTTGCTTCCCGTGGGTGCGCCAAAGTTGAACTGGTTCAGCGTGACCTTGTTCGAGGTGTCCAGCTTTGCTCCGTCCAAGAGGATCCTCGTGTCGACCACGAGCTGTCCCCGGGCGAGCTCGTACCCGGCGAACTTCCCCGTGTACGGGCTCAGGGGCACCAGGTCGACGCTCTTCACGTCGACCTTAAGGTCCACGAATTTCTGGGGGCCAAGAGGGTCGAGCTTTCCCGTGATGTCCAGCGGGCCCACCCCGTCGACCATCCCGTAGAGGTTCACGTCCCCCCGGGCCAGGTTCTCGGAGGAGAGGCCGGTCACGGTGCCGGCAAAGGACGTGAGCGCCACCCGCACGTTGGGCTCGACCGAACGGTCCGCGAAGCTGAAGTCCCCTCCGTCGATCGTGACCCTGCCGATCTCGACCTTTGGAAGCGGACCTTGGGGTGCAGCTGGGGAGGGCTTGCCTTGCGAGGCAACGGCGAGGGTCGCCAGGTTTGGCGTGCCATTCGGGTTCACAATCACACGAGCATAGGGCCCCGAGAGTTCCACCGAGGCGACGAAGGCCTCAATGCTAGGTGAGGTTTTTGCCGAGATGCCGGAAAGCGAAAGCCGCGTGAAGCCGACCAGATCCTTGTCGTGGGCCTTGTCGACAAGTCCCACCTTCTCGGCGGAAAAGTCTCCGTTCAGCGAAATTGCGGGCTCCTTGCCGGCGAGGGATATGCGGACGGTGACCGCCGTCGACAGGGTTCCCTGGGTCAGGCGCGCGTTCACAAACTGCTCCAGGTAGGGGCTGAGCGGAAGGAGCGAGAACCCTGAAACGGTCGCCTTCAGGTCGGCGGCAATCTCGGGTTTCAGCGAAACGGTTCCCTCCACGGCGACGGCGCCCTTTGGCGCCCAGTCGAAGGAAAGCGAGAGCGGCATCTTGGCCCCCTTCTCCAGGGAGAAGTCCTTGAGGCCAAAGGCCAGGTTCCCCAGGGACAGCCTCGCCGGATTGGCGACGCCCTCGTCGTAGAGGTCGACGGCCATCGTGCGCATCTCAACCTGCCCCACCGAGAGCCGGGGCATGGGTCCGGGTGTCGCCGCCGCCGGCCGCCCCGCGGACGGCGGAACAAGCGCCAGCACGTTTATGGCCCCCGACTTGTCCCGGCTCAGGTGAAGCTTCCCGCCGGAGAGCGCGACGCGCTCGACCGTGGCGGCAAGCCCCACGGCGTCCGCATGGATCCCCGTAACGTCGATGCTTGCTAGTTCAACGACCGGCTTCGCCTTCGCGCGCTCCGCGACCGCCAGTCCCTTCAGGTGGACCTCCCCTTCCTCGAGGGCCACGACCCGCGCCTTCGGGTCAAAATTCAGCTCGTAGCGGCCCCGCGCGGTAAGGGTGCCGGACGTAACATCGGCCTGGATACTCCTTTCAAAATACGGCGTGTACTTCCTGATCACCAGGTCGGTGGCCTCAAACGTTCCCTTCGACGCGACCGGATCCGCAGACAGGGTTCCCGTGAGCGCGAACCGCTCCCCCGACTCGGTGCTCGCCTCAAAATGATACGGCGCCCCCCGGGACCCGGAGGTCTCGAACCCCGAAAGCGCGAACGTGAGCGGGCCCACCGTCGTCTTGAACGGGGTCGCCAGGGAGCGGTCCGAAAAGTCGACGCGGGCCCCTCCCACTTCCATGTGTCCCACCAGAACGGGCCGACCGGGCTTGCCGGGATCCCCTTTCGGCGCGGCGAACTTCGCCAGGAGGTCCGAGAAATTGAACGATCCGTCCGGGTTGATAACGACACCGGCGTGGAAGCCCTGCAGGTTCACGTCCCCGAGGACCCAGGCGCCAGCCACCGAGCGCAGCGCGTCAAACCTCACATAGAGCCGGTCCCATCCCAGGAACGAAGTCTCGGGGTTCTTCTCCCGGACATCGAATCCCTCGATCGCCACCGAGAGGAGGAACGGGTTGAGGCTCACTTTTCCCAGGGTGACCGTCCGGCCCAGCTCGGAGGAAAGCCTCTTTTCGGCCTGGCTCTTCACGATCGGGGGAAGCACGAAGAACCCAACAAGGCCGTAGGCCAGGAGGACGGCGGCCACCACCGCCCATTTTCGCCGCTTGCCTTGTGACCGGGTCATTTCGGAAACCTTACGCCACCTCTTGGCAGCGGCAATACCGGAGCTAGCCCGCGCGGCGCCGCCCATTGGACCGGGTTCACGCAAACAGCACGTCTTTTCAAAAAGACCCAATCAATTGTTTGGTAGTATTTTATGCGTTTCTATTAAATTCCGACATGATCGGGGCGCCGGAGCTTTGACGCCGGCCAATAAATCCTTCAGCGTCCCGTACGATGAAAGCCGTCAAGGTTCCCGCGCTTGAGCTTTTTCTTCACGAGATGATCCCCCTCGCGAAGGCAATGGGTGTAGGCGTGGAGGTGAGCGACGACCGGGCCCTGGTGCTGACCGCTCCCAAGGAACAGAACAAGAACTCGCTCAACACGGCGTTTGGCGGAAGCCTCGTTTCGCTCGCAACCCTTGCCGGTTACGGCGTGGTTTGGGAACTGATGAAGGGCGAGACCAAGTCCGAGAAACCCGAGAAGCCGGTGTGGCACATCGTGGTTAAAGAAAGCCGCGCCGCCTACCGGCGCCCCGTGATCGGGGACCTGCGCGCCATTTGCGAGCGTCCGGCCCAGGCCGCGATCGCCGAGTTCAAGGAAGCCCTTGCCCGTTACGGGAAGGCCAAGCTGAAGCTTCGCGCCGCCATCGTGGAGAACGGCAACGTCGCCGTGGACGTCCACGCGGCATTTGTCGTTTCCCGCTAGGCGGGCGGCTCGAAGCTTCGGAGCGCGCCTAGATGTGGCGCGAGTCGGACTCGTCCTTCTTCACATACCCTGACTCCTGGCGCTGGATGTTCACCTGGTTCTTCTTCACGTAGGCCTGGAACACGTCGTCGGCGCTCATGCCCAGGGTCTGTGCGATTGAGATCAGGAAATGGAAGAGGTCGACAACCTCGACCCGGGCGTTCTGCTCGTCGAACTTCTGGTACTTCGCCCACCACTTCCAGGGTACGGAATCAATGAGTTCCGCGATTTCCTGCTGCATGGCCCGGGTGTAGTTGAGCACCCACTTGGCCTTTTCCTCCTCGGTCGGGGGAGGCAGCGCGACGCCGATCCTCCGGTTGAGCGCATCCTGCATCTTGAAGATCTCCTCGAATTTATCCATGGGGTCCAAACGTGCGCCCGGCGCCGGCGGGCGCAAGATGCAAGTGGCCCGGCCCCCGGGGTGTCTTTTGGGTTGCCCTTTAGGGGGCAATGGGCGATTATAGCCCGCTTCGGCGTTTGCGTTTGAGCGCTTTCCCATGCGCTCCGCACCGTTGAAGAAAACGGCTGCTCCCGACATCCGGTGAGCGCCATTACACAAAACAAACACACAATGACAGATACAAACCCGTCCGGCGAGAACATCGCTCCGGCTGCCGACTCCCAGGCGCCAGCGAACGTCGCCGTGACTCCTGCCGCTAGTTTCGGCAGCACACGCGGATCCGGCCTAGCCCGCGGCAAGCGCCAGTCGAGCGCAGCGGCCCCTGCAGCAGCACCGATAAAGAGTGATTATAAGCCCACCTCGGTGGCTATCATCACCCCGGCGCGAGAGTACAAGAACCCGTTCGCGAGCCCAGAGCCCGTGAATCCGCCGGCTGAGGAGCCGGCCAAAGTCGAGACCCCCGCCGCCCAGCCGGCATACGTCGCCCCGTTCGTTCCCGCGCCCGTTGCCGAGCCGGCACCGGTTGTAGAAGCGCCCGTCGCCGCCGTCGAGGCAGCCCCCGAACAGGAACAGGTGCCCGAGAAGAGCGAGATCCAGATCCTTCCTCCTGCAGAGTCCGTGCGCCCCGCCGTGAGCTGGGAGTCGCCCTCCGCCGGTCGCCAGGACCAGCACCCGGGCGACCGCCCGGAGCGCAGCAACCGCGACCCGAGGCCCACCTTCCGCGCTGATCGCCGGGAGGACCGCCCGGGTTTCCCGAAGGTCGAGGGCGGCGAGCCCCGCCGCGATTCCTTCCAACGGGACGGTCGCCAGCCCCGGGATCCCCGCGAGCCGCGCCAGCCCCGCGACCCCCGCGAGGCCAGGCAGCCGCGCGATCCCCGCGATTACCCGCAGAACGAGGCGCGCTCCAGGAGCGAGGCCCCGGCACCCCAGAAGAAGGGGTTCTTCAGCTGGCTGAAGGGACTGTTCGGCGCCAAGCCCACTGAGACCCCGGCACCGTCCGAGGCTCCCGGTGAGCAGTTTGGGGGCGGCCACCGCCACCGTCGCCGCCACCGCGGCGGACGGGGAGGCCCCGGCTTCCGCGGCGAGCGTTTTGCCGCCGGCGGCGAGCGCCAGCCCGGAGGCGAGCAGGACAACCGTGGGGGAGAGCGCCAGGACGGCGGCAACCGTCGCAGGCGTCACCGCGGCGGACGAGGCCGCGACCGCGGCGGCGACCACCGCTCCCAGGGCGCCCAGGGCGGCGGAGCCATCTAGCCCCGCACCCTGGCAAGTCCCCCAAGTTAATACTTGCCAATGCGCTCCGCAAAGAGCGCATTCCAAGGCGTCCGCTTCACGCGGGCGCCTTTTTATTTTCCATGGCAGACCTCGTAGTCAACGGCGGCAAGCCCCTCTCCGGCACGGTCACCCCGTCCGGAAACAAGAACTCCGTCCTCCCGATCCTGTGCGCGACACTCCTGTCCGACGAGCCGGTGGACCTCACCAACGTCCCGGACATCACCGATCTCGACAAGCTGGTCTCGTTCTTCGAGTCCCAGGGCTCTCGGATCCAATGGGACCGCGCGAAGGGAACGATGAGGGTCGACCACGGGGGCTTCCGGAGCACGCTCTCCAACGCCGAGCTGCCCCAGGACATGCGCTCCACGGTGCTCCTCTACCCCGCCCTCCTGAAGAGGCTCGGCAAGATCACGATCCGCACCAACGCAAAGGGATGCTCCCTAGGGGTCAGGGAGATCGACCCCCACCTGGACGTCCTCGCCGCCCTGGGGGCGACCGTGGGCGGGGGAGAGCCCCTGGTCATTTCGGCGGAAAGGGGCTTTGTCGGCGCCAGGCATTGGCTCGACTACATGTCGGTCACCGTGACCGAGAATTTTGCAATGGCTGCCGCCCTGGCCAAGGGGACCTCCACCTTGATGAACGCCGCGAGCGAGCCGCACGTCCAGGACTTGTGCAAGGCGCTCGTGTCCATGGGCGCAAAGATCACCGGGATCGGCACCAGCATGCTCTCGATCGAGGGCGTGGGGCGCCTCCACGGCGCCACGGTCGAGATCGGGACGGACTACCACGAGGTAACGACCTTCCTGGCGCTCGGGGCCATCACCGGGGGCGAGGTGAGCGTTCGCAATTCGGTACCGCAGCATTTTGACCTGATCACCCGCTCATTCCGCAAGCTCGGGGTCACGGTCGAGCACGAGGGCACGACAGCGATCGTACGCAAGGGGCAGACCCGGGCGATCGAGACGCCCTACACCGCCAACCTCCTGCCCAAGATCGAGGCGGCGCCTTGGCCGTACTTCTCGGTCGACCTGCTGCCGCTCCTGATTGCGCTCTCGACGCGCTGCGACGGAACGATCCATTTCTGGAACAAGGTCTATGAGAACGGCTTCTCCTGGATGCCCGAGCTGGCCAAGTTCGGCGCCCACGTGCTCGTGAGCGACCCCCACCGTATCGTGGTCTTCGGAAACCGGCCGCTTAGGCCGGCGGTCGTCGACTCACCCTACGTGATCCGCGCCGCGGTGGCCCTCACGATGGTCGCCGCGGCCATCCCCGGGAAGAGCGTCGTCCGAAACGCCGAGATCATCAAGCGGGCCCACCCGCGCTTCGTCGAGAACCTGCGCTCCCTGGGGGCGGACCTCGAATGGAAATAAAGCCCGACAGGGAAGCCGGCAAGGGGACAGGGTTCGTGACCGCGGCTCTGGCGGCGCCGGTGAGCCCGGCCGAGGCAGCCCTCCGGCCCCTTTCGTTTTCCGATTTCGCGGGACAGGCCAAGACGATCGAGCGCCTGCAGGTGATGGTGGGCGCGGCCAAGAAGCGCGGCGAGCCCCTGAACCACATTCTGCTCTCGGGTCCTCCGGGGCTCGGAAAGACTACCCTCGCCTTCATCCTCGGAAACGAGCTCGGAAGGAACGTGCGCGTGACCTCAGGGCCCGTGGTCGAGAAGGCCGGGGATTTGGCCGGCCTCCTGACGAACCTCGAGGAAGGGGACCTCCTCTTCATCGACGAGATCCACCGGATCCCGAAGACCGTCGAGGAGTACCTTTACTCCGCGATGGAGGACTTCCGGATCGACATCATGATCGACCAGGGGCCGAACGCGCGGAGCGTGCGTCTCTCCCTGCCCCGCTTCACCCTGATCGGGGCGACGACCCGCTCGGGACTGCTCACCTCCCCGCTCAGGTCCCGCTTCACGCTCCAGACCCGGCTCGACTACTATGACAAGCAGACCCTGCTCTCGATCGTGCAGAGGACCTGCGGGCTATTGAAAGTGAAGATCGACGAGGACGGGGCGATGGAGATTGCCCGGCGCGCGCGGGGGACCCCCCGCGTGGCCAACAACCTGATCAATTTCGTCCGGGACTTCGCCCAGCAGCGGGCCACGGGGTCCATAACCCAGAAGGTTGCTGCAGCCGGGCTCGAGCTACTCGAGATCGACGCTGCAGGGCTCGACGAGATGGACAAGCGCGTGTTGCGGACCATGGCCGAGAACTACCGGGGCGGGCCGGTCGGCATTGGGACCATCGCGGTGGCCGTCGGCGAGGAGTCCGAAACTCTGGAGGAGGTCCACGAGCCCTTCCTGATCCAGGAGGGGTACCTCCAGCGTACGCCCCAGGGGCGGGTCCTCACGGAAAAGGGCTACGCGGCCGTGGGCCTGAAGCCCTCCGGCGACAGCCAGGCGTCGCTCCTCTAAGTGTCGCCCCTGGCCTTCACCCTCGTCGTCTGGGGGATCTCTTACGTCGCGGGCCTCCTCGGGTCGCTCATGGGGGTCGGCGGCGGGATCATCGTCGTCCCGGCGCTCACGCTGCTGATGGGCGTGAGCATCCAGAAGGCCATCGCTGCCTCGATCATCTCTGTGATCGCGACCTCGAGCGGCGCGGCCTCCTCCTACGTTTCGGAGCGCATCACCAACATGCGCCTCGGCATGGTTCTGGAGGTCGCCACCGTGGCCGGCGCCCTGACGGGAGCGTGCCTAGCCGCAGTGGTCTCAGGGCGCTGGCTCTACGTGACCTTTGCGGTCGTCCTCTTCTACACGGTATGGACGATGGTTCGGCCCCGCGGCCACCGGATCGAGCCCGCGCCCGATCCGCTCGCGGATCGGCTCAGGCTTCACGGATCGTACTTGGACCGGTCGCTCGGCAAGCGGGTCGGCTACACCGTCTCGCGCACGAAGCTCGGACTTGCCGTGAGCTACGTGGCCGGGGTTGCGAGCGGGCTCCTCGGCATCGGGGGGGGCGTCCTGAAGGTGCCGGTCATGAACCTGGCCATGGGCCTCCCGATCAAGGTGTGCACGGCAACCAGCAACTTCATGATCGGGGTCACGGCGGCCACGAGCGCAGCGGTCTACCTGATGCGGGGCGAGGTGCTGCCCTTCGTTGCCGCGCCAGTCGCCGTGGGCGTCCTCCTCGGGGCGCGCACGGGGGCGCGCCTGATGGGCGGGATCAAGAGCGGAGTGATCCGGATGATCTTCGTGGCCGTGCTGGCGGTCTCCGCAGCCCAAATGCTCTTGAAGGGGCTCAGATGAGGATGAAGCCGAGCAAGAGGCCCCTGAAGACCGAGGACACGATAAGTGCCGTACTCAGGATCGGCGTCTCCACGAGCCTGGTGCTCCTCACGCTCGGAACCTTGCTGGCGTTCCTACCCCCCAACGGGTACGGCTTCGACCGTTCCGAGGTCAGCCGACTCACGGGCGCGGGGGGCGCCTTCCCGAGGTCGCTCTCCTGGCTCCTGGGGGGCCTCATGCACGCCAACGGGCAGGCCGTGATCGTGCTCGGCCTTGTCCTTTTGATAGCGACACCCGTGGTCCGCGTGATCGTGTCCACGGTCGCGTTCTACCGGGAGCGCGACCGCGTGTACGTTGCGATCACGCTGCTTGTCCTTGCTCTCCTCTTGGTGTCCTTCGTCCTTGGACGATCAGGCTAGAGGCTACCGGAGGGTGACCCCCCGGGCGCCGGGCAGGGAAAGGGGCGTTGATTCCCCAGCCGGGACCAGGGCGACCAGGCGAAGGAGCGCAGGAACCCCGTAGGCCCTGAGGACGAAACCCAGGCCCAACGCCATCTGCACGCCGCCCATCAGGCCGAGCCACAGCGCGCGGCTGTTGGCCAAGTCGGAGCCCGTATGGGGAAACCAAGACGGAAAGGCCTTGGGCAGCATCTCCAAAACCCAACCTAACACGGCAAATACGAGTGCGTTAGCGAGATTCATGGTGGATTTGAGTAGAGATCGGCAGATAGGGGCGGTGTTAACCTTTGACCCCGCCTGATAAGCCTTAGCCGTGCCATCCGGACCCAAGATTCCCTAGTCACTCCAAACCATTCTTTTGCAAAACTTTGAGATGGTACCCCCTGGCGACAATCGAGCAAATTGCACTGATTGGGCGCCGCTTTTCATGCAACGTGCGGAGGTGCCGCGGGGGCGCCCCCTCCCCTCAGAGGTCGCCAAGCTGGGGACGAAGCACGATCTCCTCCACCACCGTCCGGGGGCTCATCCGGTAGAGCGCCACGAAGGCCAAGGCAACGTCCTCAGCCGGCATCATCCGTGCGTCGGGTACGCCGCTGCCCTTCCACGAGGGCGAGACGGTCGCTCCCGGGTGCACGCAGCACACGCGGATGCCCCTGTCCTTGAGCTCGGCCCGGATTGTCTTGGTGAGCCCGGCGACTCCAAACTTGGCGGCCGTGTAGGCGGCGGCGCCCGGATAAGCCGTGATCCCGGCTATCGAGCCCATGTTGAAGATGTCCCCCCTGCCCCGGCCAACCATGCCAGGGGCGAACGCCTTCGTGACCAGGAAAAGGCCCCTCAGGTTGGCCGCAATCATCCGGTCGAAGTCCTCCACGGAGGTCTCAAGGAAGGGAGCGCCGGCATACTTGCCCGCATTGTTCACAAGGACGTCGACCCCCTTGTACACCCGCAGCACCGCCTTCGCCATCTGCGCGACGCTTTCCTCCGCGGTCACGTCACACGAGAACACCTCCGCTCGCGCCCCCAGCTTCCTGCAGGCGGCCGCAACCCCGGCCAATTTCCCCTCGTTCCGCGCGACGAGAGCCAACCGGACACCCTTCACGTCGGCTGCAAAGGCCTTTGCGATCGCCGCGCCGATCCCCTGGGAGGCACCGGTGATGACGACGACGGGACTTTTTGGGCGCGAGGGCATGTGCGCAGTAGATCCCGCCTAGCAAATCAGGGAAGCAAAATCCATGAAGTCCGCGGCGAACCCGCCCTTTACCCCCTTGCAGATCACGCTCACCGCGTCGTGCGAGTGGAGGGACTCCAGGTGGGAACAGGCTATCTGGAAGTCCCTCACCCGAGGATCGGCGTCAAACTGCTGGTACAGGAGCCTCGCGGCGTCCTCGACAAACTTCAGGTTGGCGCCGTTGAGCTCGGCGAATGCCTGCTCGTCCTCGCGCTTAACCATGACCTGGGTCTCGGTCTTAAGCGCCTTCTGGCAGAGGGCCTGGATGTCCTCTATCCAGATCTTCTTGCCCTTCACCGCCTCGAGCACGATCCGCGCCTTGCTGCGCTGGGAATGCGGGACACCGTAGGCCCCGCGGACGTCCCTGGCGTGCTCGGCGAGCTCGGCCGAGCAGGGGCACGCCGATGAGTAGACAAATTCAAAGTGCACGAAGCGCCGGTACTCGCCGGACCGGGTGAGGACGCCCTCAAACCCCGCCTTGTAGAACTGGAAGCCCGCCAGCCCGCTCCGCAGGCTCCGCTGGACAATCGGGTAGGAGAAGGAGAGCCGTAGCCGCGCGTCCTTGCTCTTCACCCGGCGCAGGTAGGTCTTCAGGATCCGCCCGACGCTTTCGCCGGTGAAGACCTCCGACTTGTGCTCGTAGAAAGAGCGCATGATGCGGCTCATGTTGATGCCCTTCAGTTCGGCCTCAAGGGACACCGTGCCGGTGATGCTGGTCTCAAGCGTGTGGGTGCCGCCGCCCTTGCGCCGGATCTTAAGCGGGAGCCTGAAGTTCGATATCCCCACCTGCTGGATGGGGACGTGGGCGCCCTGGATGACGTCGTGGGCCACATCCATGATGTCGGGCATCGACCCGCGGTATTTCTCCGACGGACTGAACCGTTCGTCGTAGGCGCGTTCGATCTTGGGCTTTTTTCCGGCAGCGGTCGGGTGCAGGTACATGGAGATAGGTCAGTCGGGCTGGGCTACCGGGCCGAAGTAGTCTGCAAAATTCCTCGGAGTCTCAAAAAGGCGAACGCGGTGAAGCCGGCCGGCCTTGATCCTTGGGCTTATTCGGGCCCAAAACGCCACGACCAGGTTCTCGGCCGTCGGAATGACACCTTTCAGGAAATCGACGTCCTTGTTCAGGTTTCGGTGGTCGCAGGGCTTCACGACCGCCAGCTCGAGGATCCGCTTCAGGTCACCCAGGTCGATCACGTACCCGGTCTCAGGGTCCGGCCTTCCGCGCACCGTCACCTCCAGGACGTAGTTGTGGCCGTGGCCGTTCAGGTTCGAGCACAGCCCGTAGGTCTTCTCGTTCCAGCGGGCGCTCCTTGCGGGGTTATAAAGGCGGTGCCCGGCGTTGAAATGAACCTGGCGTGTGACGTACACGTCACCGGGCGCCAAGATGTCTTTGTTCCTAGGCATGAAGGGGTAGAATTAACACAAATCCCGGCCGGGTCAACCTGCCGCAGGAATTACCGTTGCACTCGGCTCCCCACGGAGGAGAAAATGCTCTTGAGTGATGAGATTTCGCATACTCGGGAGCGGCAGCTCAGGCAACAGTGCCCTTATCCTAACGGAGGGCTCGCGCGTGCTGCTGGACGCTGGATTCTCGGCCCGCCGGCTCGAGGGTCTCCTCGCGGACTCGGGTGAGGCGCTGGAGCGGATCGACGCCGTGTTCGTGACCCACGAACACAGCGACCACTCCTCGGGGATCGAGAGCCTAAAGAAGCATCCCCACCTGAAGTTCTTCGCCAACGCCGCCACCGCCCGCGCGATCCAGAAGAACCTGACCTGGAGCCCCTCCTGGCAGATTTTCGAGACCGGAACCTCGTTCCAGTACAAGGACCTCGACATCGAGAGTTTCACCATCCCCCACGACGCCCAGGACCCCGTGGGCTTCCGCTTCACGAACGGGCTCGACTGCGACCTGTTCTCCCCGCGGCGCACCCTGGCCTGGGTGACCGACTTGGGGCACGCGCCGCCGAGCATCCGCGACCGCATCCGCGAGTCCGACGTCGTGGTGGTCGAGGCCAACCACTGCCACCGCATGCTCGAGGCCGACCCGAAACGCTCCTGGAACCTCAAGCGCAGGATCGGCGGACGCCACGGCCACCTCTCCAACGAAAGGATGTCGGAACTGCTGGCGAGCGCGGCGAGCCCGCGGTGGCAGCGGGTCTATCTGGCCCACATGTCCCGGGACTGCAATTCGAGGGACGCAGTGGAACAGTCCCTGCTTGCCCTGCGCTCGCTGATCAAGTGCGAGTTCTCGATCGTGCTGCACGGCGAGGGAACGGCCTTCTACGAATTCTCCTAAGACCCATTTTCATGTCCACGCCCGTCAACACCACGTTCCGCCGCACCAAGATCATCTTCACGCTCGGCCCTGCCAGCGAGAGCGAGGAAATGCTCGAGAAGCTCATCACGGCGGGGGCCGATGTCGTCCGCCTGAACATGGCCCACGCCTCCCACGACTGGACGCGGATGATCATCAAGCGCATCCGGGCGGTGAGCGCGAAGGTGGGGCGCGACGTGGCCATCATGATGGACATCAAGGGCCCGGAGATCCGCACCGGGGACCTTGTGGTCCCTATCGAGCTCAAGCCGGGCGAGATCTTCGACTTCACGGTTCGCCCGGGCGCAGCCCGCGAAAACTCGGAGGAGATCCGCTCCGTCGACGTGAATTACAAGGACCTGCTCAATGACATCTCGGTCGGCGACACGGTGCTTGTCGACAGCGGGCTCATCCGCCTTGAGGTGCTCGACAAGAAGGACGCCCACATCCGCTGCCGGGTGCTGGTCCCTGGAGAGCTCAAGTCCCGCCGCCATATCAACCTCCCCGGAGTCAAGGTGAACCTGCCGGCCTTCACCGAAAAGGACCGCGTCGACTCGGCCGTCGGCATCGAGGCCGGGATCGACTTCCTGGCCCTCTCGTTCGTGCGCGAGGCGGCCGACATCACCCACTTGCGGGAGTTCCTGGCGAAGAACAATTCCCACGCGCGTATCATCGCCAAGATCGAGGACCAGTCGGCGATCACCAATCTTGATGAGATCGTCCGGGCGTGCGACGCCCTCATGGTTGCCCGGGGCGACCTGGGGATCGAGTGTCCGTTTGAGGACCTGCCCGTGATCCAGCGGCGCGCCGTCAACACCTGCATCGCCGAGGGCAAGCCGGTCATCATCGCGACCCACATGCTCGAGTCGATGATCTCCCAACCCGTGCCGACCCGGGCCGAGATCACGGATGTTGCGAACGCGGTCTACGAGCTCTCGGACTGCGTGATGCTGTCCGGCGAGACCACGGTGGGTCGCTACCCGCTGGAGTGCGTCCAGATGCTCGACAAGATCTCTCGCCGGATCGAGCAGGAGGAGAGCCCCGAGTCCCGCCACATCTCCGTGTTCACCTCGGAGAAGATGAAGGTTCTCAACTCGGCGGTGGTGCTGGCCGATGGGCTGCCCAACTCAAAGATCGTCACTTTCACCAAGCAGGGATTCGTGGCCGGCGGGCTCGCGGCCCTGCGGCCCGTCCATTCCCCGATCCTCGCCTTCACGCCCTTTCCCGAGACCTACCGCCAGCTCAGGCTCCTTCGCTCCGTGGAGCCCTTCCTCATGCCCTTCGCCTCGGACCCCGAGGAGACGATCGAGAACGCTCTGCTCCTGCTGCGGCGTCTGGGCCACGCCAACGTCGGCGAGAAGCTGGTCATTGCAACGGACATCGTCGTCCAGGACCGTTTTGTCGACAGCGTGCAGCTGAGGACGGTTAGGTGAGGGCCCTTGGGGTGCATCACGCCGCACACCATCCGTTTGTGTAAATCCTGTTAAAACCGTCGTTTCGTCGGTTACTTATTTGCCTCCGGGGCGTCAATGACCGCATGTACCATTGCGTGCCCCCACCTAAGCAGAGGTTTCAAGCCTTAGCCTTGGCATTCGCGCTCTTGGTCTCCGCGCTGGACGCGCGGGCTGACGCGCCGCGCCTCTCGAACCTGTCGACGCGCGGCCAGGTGGGGACGGGGGCCAACATCATGATCGCAGGCCTGGTGGTCGGGCAAGGCACCCCGGAGACGGTCCTGATCAGGGCCGTCGGACCCGGACTCATTCCCCTCGGGGTTTCCGGCGTCCTTAAGGCGCCCATCCTCTCCCTCTTCGACTCAAAGGGTAACCTCATCCAGTCCAACCAGGGCTGGGGCACGGGCAACGCGACGGCCACGATCATGGCCTCGGTGGGCGCCTTCGCGCTCAATCCCGGAAGCGCCGATTCCGCCCTGGTGGCCACCCTGCCGACGGGCGCCTACACGGCGCAGGTGTCGGGCGCAGGCGGCACCACGGGGATAGCCCTCTTGGAGGTCTACGAGGTCGGCGCAACCGCCACGACCGCCCGCCTCGTGAACCTCTCGACCCGCGGCGACGTAGGGACGGGCAGCAACATCATGATCCCCGGCATCTACATCGGGCCGGGCTCGGGCACCCGGACGCTCCTTATCCGAGCCGCCGGGCCCGCCCTCACCCCCCTGGGAGTTTCCGGGGCCCTTTCCGACCCGGCGTTCTCAATCGACAATTCCTCCAACGCCTCGATCGCCAGCAATGACAATTGGGGCACCCCCGTGGGCAATTCACCGGACGGCGCGGCCCTGGGGGGGCCTTCACCTTGGCGGGGGCGTTCCCCTTCGCCTCCGGCAGCCTCGACTCGGCCACGATTGTGAGCGTCGGCCCGGGGTCCTACACGGTCCTGGTGAGCGGCAACGCCGGCGCCACCGGGGTGTGCCTGGTGGAAGTGTACGACATCACTCCCTCGGCCCCACCCGGGCCCGACGGGGTCACCATCACGGCGACCCACGCGACGGCCGACACAAGCGGCGGAAACCCGGGAACGTTCACGCTCAGCCGGACGGGAGACTTGAGCGGTCCCCTGACGGTCGCCTACACGCTGTCCGGAACCGCGGTGAACGGCACGGACTACCAGGCCCTGTCCGGGTCCGTCTCGTTCCCGGCCTACGTGCCTAATGCCTACGTCACCGTGAACCCCACCCCAAACCTGGGCCCGGCTTCAACGGCCACGGTCAACCTGGGACTGGTCGCGGGCACCGGCTACACCGTCGGCTCGGCGGGCGCCGCCACGGTGACGATCCAGAAGCTCGCCCCCAACCTGTTCGTTTCGAACCTTCGGCCTATCCCGTCGGCGACCGGCGCGACGAGTTCCGGCGTGGCCACCATCCTTTTGAGCGCCGACGGCTCGCTGGCC
>CAITBM010000099.1 GCA_903890485.1 uncultured Opitutaceae bacterium
GTGGCTCCAGGCCTTGGCAAACCCCTCCGCGCCCGCCGCAAGGAGGACCGGGTCCCCGCTCGCGTATCCGGCCCAGACCGGGACCCGCAGGGCCTCGTAGGTCGTGGCGCCGTGGCCGATGAACGGGTGGTCCTGCGCGAGGAGCGTGGCGAGCGCGATGTCGGTCTTCGCCTCCTTCGAGTAGTCGCGGTAGAGATAGACCCCGAAGTCGCGGTAAGCCGTGTCGCCCGTCAGGTCGTAGAGCCGCTCCACGACGTCCACGAACATCAGGTTGTGGTTCTGGGTGTCCGGCCCGTAGGGATCGGTCCCGCCGTCGTGGTAGTGGCTCATGGTGAGCCGGACCGCGCGCTCGACGGCGGCCAGCACGTCCGCCCGTCCGGTCGCCTCGTAGTAGGCGAGGAGCCCCCGGAAGATCGTCGTCTGGGTCCAGAGCTCGCCGTTGTCCAGGTTGCCCGCAGGGAACCGGAGCGTGGGGCCGTAGATCCCGAGGTAGCCGTCGGGGTCCTGGGTCTTCAGGAGCTTGACCACCTTGGCATCGGCCGCCGCCCGGAACTCGGGCTCGCCCGACAGGAGGCTCATCATGGTGAAGCCGCTCCGCCAGTTGCCCTCGGTCTCGCCCTTCCACCACATCCCCTCCGCGCCGCCCCAGCTTCCCCCTCCCGCGTTCTGGTAGCGCTCCGGGGTGTTCCGGTTTGCGCCGAAGATCTCCGACGCGCAGGTGAACGGGGCCACCTCCGGCAGGTGCCCCGCAAAGCCGGACCTCAGGTCGCGCACGAACTGCTCCCGGATCCAGCCGGCGGGCATGACCTCCCCGAACTTGAGGAGCCGGAACTCCGGCTCCACCCCGTAGGCGGGTTCGCTGCGCTCGGGTGCGGCCGACAGGAGATGGGCCGCGGTCGCCACGGAGAGGAACAGGAGCCTGCCGCAGGCGGGTCGGGACTGGATTGCGGTTTTCATCGTGAGATCGGACAGGCGGGCCATGGGTCTTGGCGACGCCTAAAATTCGTCATAGGCGATCTGGCCCGCGGACACCCCTGCATCGGCGAGCATCCGGGTGCACGCCTTGATCATCATGGGGGGCCCGCAGAGGTAGTATTCAACCGCCTTCGGGTTCGGGTGGCCCTTGAGCCACTGGCGCGAAACGACCTCGTGGATGAACCCCTGGTGGCCGTCCCAGGCGTCCTCGGGCAGGGGAGAGGACAGGGCCAGGTGGAAGGAGAAGTTGGGGTGGGCCTTGGCGAGCCCCCGGAAATATTCCTCGTAGAAGATCTCCTGGCGGGACCTTGCCCCATACCAGAAGCTCACCTTCCGGGCCGTGCCCTCGGTCTCGAAGAGGTGGGAGAGGTGGGCCCGGAGGGGGGCCATCCCCGCGCCTCCCCCGATATAGACCATTTCCTTGCCCGTCGGCTTGATGTGGAAGTCCCCGAAGGGGCCGATCGCCGTCACCCCGTCCCCGGGCTTCAGGCTGAAGACGTAGGAGGAGCCGGCGCCGGGCGGGCAGTCCTGCCCCGGGGGGGGCGTCGCGATCCGCACGTTGAAGCGGAGCACCCGCTCGCTCCGGGCGTTGCTGGCGATCGAGTAGTTGTTGCGCCGTCCCGCCTGCGGCCCCTTGGCGACCAGGTCGAAGAGGTGGTGGGTCCTCCAGACCGAGGCGTAGGGCTCCGGGATGTCGAAGTCCCGGAA
>CAITBM010000100.1 GCA_903890485.1 uncultured Opitutaceae bacterium
GAGATCCACCTCAAGAAGTCCGACTACGTCATCCTCGCCAACTTCACCGGTGTGACCGTGGCCGATGCCGCGGAGCTGCGCCAGAAGCTCGCCGCCGAGAAGGCCGAGTACCACGTGGTCAAGAACAGCTCGCTGCGCGTCGCGGCAAAGTCCCTGGGCCTGCCCGACATCGACGGCGCGCTCACGGGCCCGACCGCCATCGTCGTCGGGGGAAAGAACTCCGCCGGCGTCGCCAAGATCCTCAAGCAGTTCTTCAAGGACAAGCAGAAGGTCGAGGTCAAGGCGGGCGTCCTCTCAAAGAAGCTCATCTCGCCGAAGGATGTGGAGCGCCTGGCCGACATGCCGTCCCTGGACGTGCTAAGGGCCCAGCTCCTGGGCCTCATGAACCAGCCCGCGAGCATGTTCGTCCGCATCATCAACGCCGTCCCCCAGGGGATGGTCAACGTCCTCCAGGCAAAGGTCCGTTCCTCGGGCCAGAGCTAATCCCAATCCTTTAACCAACCCTTTCCCTAGGGGGAAACGGGGCGGCTCTGCCTCCCCATTTTCCCCAAAAGAAAACCAAAAATCAAACGCAGCAGGCTAGGGGATACGTCCCTTAAACGCGCCCCCCTCAACTTGGGGCCGCTAGTCGGCAGCCAAAGATACCCATGAGCACCATCACAAAAGACCAAGTCATCGAGTGGCTCTCCAGCCAGTCGGTCCTCGAAATTTCCGCCCTCGTCAAGGACCTCGAGTCCAAGTGGGGCGTTTCGGCCGCGGCCCCCGTCGCCGCCGCCGCGGCTCCCGCCGCCGCTGCCGCAGCCGCTGCCCCCGCCGAGGAAAAGACCGAGTTCACCGTCGTCCTCGTAGAGGCCGGCGCGAACAAGATCGGCGCCATCAAGGAAGTCCGCGCCATCACGGGCCTGGGCCTGAAGGAAGCCAAGGACCTCGTCGAGGGCGCACCGAAGCCCGTCAAGGAAGGTGTCAACAAGGCGGAAGCCGAGGACATCAAGAAGAAGCTCGAGGCCGCTGGCGCCAAGGTAGAGCTCAAGTAATTTGGGCAATCGCTTGGCGATCACCACCTTACACATTCAAAAGCATACGGGACAGGCCGCTCTAACGCGCGGCCTGTCCTTTGCCTTTTTCCATTTCGTCCCTAGTTTTGCAGTTTCGCGGCCCCTCTCCCGGGCTGCGCTTTGATTCATTGCGTCCTTAAACCCTAACGGGAATTTCCATGGCCGACCGCAGCACCTCCACAGAACGCATCAACTTCGGCAAGCTCCGCGAAGTCATCCAGCCGCCCAACCTGATCGAGATCCAGATCAACTCGTACCTGGACTTCCTGCAGAAGGGCATCCCTGAGAAGCAGCGCAAGCCGCAGGGCCTCGAGGCCGTGTTCAAGGAGGTCTTCCCGATCCAGTCCTACGACGAGCGCCTGACGCTCGAGTACGTGTCGTACACGCTTGGCGAGCCCAAGAACTCGGAGATCGAGTGCATCCGCGAGGGCATCACCTACTCGGTGCCGCTCTACGTGAAGCTGCGCCTTCGCGAAGAGGACTTCATCAAGGACGAGGACATCTACATGGGAGAAATCCCGATGGTGACGGAGCGCGGCTCCTTCATCATCAACGGCGCCGAGCGCGTCGTCGTCTCGCAGCTCCACCGCTCCCCCGGCATCGCCTTCGAGGTCTCGCCGCACCCGAACGGCAAGCTGCTTCACAGTTTCCGCATCATCCCCGACCGCGGCACGTGGCTCGAGGTCCAGTTCGACAACAACGACCTCCTGTACGTGTACCTGGACCGCCGGCGCCGCCGCAGGAAGTTCCTGATCACGACGCTCCTGCGCTCGATCGGCTACTCCAGCGACATCGACATCCTGAACCTCTTCTACGAGATCAAGGACCTGAAGGTTTCCAAGGCCCTCGACCTGGAGAACGTCTCGACGCTCGTCCTCGTCGAGGACGCGATCGACGCCCAGAAGGGCGTCGTCCTGGCCCGCGCCTTCGAGCCCCTCACCAAGCAGATCGTCCGCACGTTTGAGAAGCACGACATCACCTCGATCCGCGTGATCGACACCGCGATCGACGAGGGCGCGCTCATCCGCGCGCTCAAGAAGGACCCCACCCGCAACGAGGAGGAGGCCCTGAAGGAAATCTACAAGCGGCTGCGCCCGGGCGAGCCCCCCACGACCGCCAACGCGAAGGCGCTCCTTAAGCGCCTGTTCTTCGACCCGAAGCGCTACGACCTCGGCCGCGTGGGCCGCTACAAGGTTAACCAGAAGCTGGGCCTGAAGGCCGAGCTTGAGCAGCGCATCCTCGAGAGCGCCGACATCGTGGCCGCGACCAAGTACCTGGTCCGCCTGCGCAAGGGCGAGGGCGTCGTCGACGACATCGACCACCTGGGCAGCCGCCGTGTCCGCACGGTGGGCGAGCTCCTCGCCAACCAGTGCCGCGTGGGCCTCGCCCGCACGGAGCGCCTGGTGCGCGAGAGGATGACGATGTACGACCAGAGCGTCGACTCGATCACCCCGCAGAAGCTCATCAACCCGAAGGC
>CAITBM010000101.1 GCA_903890485.1 uncultured Opitutaceae bacterium
CCTACGCCCAGAACAACGGCGTCATCCAGATCACCGGGGTGGCGAGCCGCTACGTCGGCCGCTGGATGGCCGCGATCCTGGCCCTCCTGGGACTCTTCCCCTTTGTCGCCCGCTGGGTGACGGCGAGGCCCCCGCCCGTGCTCGGGGGCCTGGAGCTCATGCTCTTTGGCCTGGTCTCCGTGGCCGGCCTCCGCCTGATCGCCCACGCGGGGCTCAGCCACCGGAACGCCCTCGTGGTGGCCCTTTCCCTGGCGGTCGGGATCGGCGCCCCGTCCCAGGCCCAGTGGCTCTCGACGCTTCCGTCTTTTTTGCAGACGCTCCTTGAGTCGGGCGTCTCGGCTGGCGGCGTCACGGCGCTTGTCCTCAACCTTGCGCTGCCGGGGGATCAGGAATCCCCGGTCGCCTTCGGCTCGGAGTAGTCCATGGATGCGCCCGTCCCCAAAGTCCCCAGGGCTCGCGAGCAATGGTCTCGACCCCGCGGGGAACCCCTCCCATCCCTAGTCCCTGCCGCCCCATGATACGCATCGAGACGGAGCACGGCTGGACGCTGATCGAGCACCCCGAGCATGCAAAGCTTGCTGGCCGCTTTGCCGCCCGCTGGGGGAACGCCCTCTTCACGGCCCCTGAGCCCAGGGCCGACCTCCTGACGGCCGTGACCCGCCACGACGACGCCTGGGCCGACCGCGACCGCACCCCGTTCATCACCCGTCAGGGCCGGCCGAGCGCCTTCTCGCAGGAGCTGGTCGGGGTCTACAGCGCGTTTGAGGAGATCGACCTGGCCGACTACCTGGCGGTGCGCGGGCGTGCGGCCGAGGGGGTCGCGGCCGACAACCCCTATGCGGCGGTCATCATCTCGATGCACACGGTCGACCTGCTGACAACCCACGCGGACCTGAGCGGGCTCAGCGCGGCCGACAGGGAGCTCCACCGCCTTTTCATCGAGGGGCAACGCCGCAGGCAGGCCGAGCTCGTCCGCGCCGTCGCCGTCATCCCGGGATGCGCCGAGGCGGCTTCGCCCGCCCGGCTCCAGGGGGCCTTTGAATTCCTCCAGGCCTGCGACAGCATGTCGCTCGTTGCCTGCTCGCGCTTTCCCCGGCCGATTGCGCTCCGCCATTCCCACCCCAGGAGGGACGGGACCCGTTCGGTGGTCGAGTGCACCCCTCTGGGCGGCGACACCTACCGGCTTTCGCCCAATCCCCTGGACGCGGACGAGGTGGTGTTCGACCTGCCGTGCAGGCATGTGCCGGGGGCGACGTTTGCGAGCCTCGGGGAGTTTCGGGCGCTCTATGCGGCGGCCCCGGTGTCGGCGCTCATGATCCGCATCGTCTCATGAGCCCCGCCACGGAATCCCCCGAAGGTCCCGTGGGGGCACACCGGCCATGCCCTGCCTGAACGACGTCATCGTCCTCCTCGGGCCCGGGCTGGAGCCCTGGCGCTGCCGGAGCTTCGAGTGGAGGGAGGGCACGATCTGCGCGATCGAGCGGGAGGAGCCCTTGCTGGCGATCGACAAGGGCGCGCGGGTCCTGATTCCCGGGCTCTACAACAGCCACACCCACATGGGCGACTCCTGCATGCCGGACGGCGCCACCGGGCTAACCCTGGAGCAGGGCTTTTTCCGGCCCGACGGATTCAAGTACCGCAGGCTTGCCCAGATCAGCCGCGGCGAGCACCTGCCGCACGTCGTGAACCACCTGCGCTACATGGCCCGGACCGGAACGGTCGGGCACATCGACTTCCGCGAGCAGGGCCCGGCGGGCAGCGAGCTCCTGCGCGAGGCGTCGCGCCTCTCCGGGGTGGAGTCGGTGATCCTCGGCCAATTCTCGGGGGTTCCGTTCGACGAGGCGGCGCTCGCCGCGAACTCCGCCCCGCTCCCGAGGGACGCCCGGATCGAGCTCGAGGCGATCCTCTCGGTCGCCGACGGGTTCAGCGAGAGCAC
>CAITBM010000102.1 GCA_903890485.1 uncultured Opitutaceae bacterium
AAAAGGCCCTTCCACCTATGGCGCAGGGGAACCGGATGTGGTGTAATGCCCACTAGGGTGAAATGCCTAGAAACAACGAGAATCCCGTCCCGCCTATGAACTCCTCCTCCACGTCCGTACCGTTCCAGTCCCTCGTCCGCCCGGAGCTGAGCCTTCGTCGTCGTGATCCCCTGGGCAGCAGCCCGCCGATGGAGGCCGACACGATCGTCCCCCAGGAGCGCAGGAAGGCCGGGCCCTACGGCACGGTCGCCCTCCAGGAAGCCTGGGACAAGCTCTACCGCGCCCGCTCCATCCTCGAGGCCGAGCAGACCCACCTTCGTGACGACCGGATCGCGCTCCAAGGGGAGATGGAGGCGCTTCGCCAGCGCGAGCAGATCCTCGCCAAGCGCGAGTGGCACATCGCCGAGTACGAGCGCCTGATCGCCCTGGAAAAGGCCGAGGAGGCCGACAAGCGCGAGTCCGAGTCCACCCTCTCCAAGCTGACCCGTGCGCCGTTCGACATGGCGCGCTCGGTCTTCGGGCAGAAGAAGTGATTTAGCGTGCCTCGGGCGCGCCTCCGCCGTAAGGGAGGCGTGTCCCATGAGCACCGCTTTGTTCCCCCAGCACGTGATCGCGCGCAAGCGCGACGGGTTTGAGCTCGGCCGGGCCGAGATCGAGGCGTTCACCCGGGGGGCCACCGACGGCTCCTGGGCGGACTACCAGCTGAGCGCCCTCTTGATGGCGATCTACCTGAAGGGGATGACGCCTGCGGAGACCGTGCTGCTGACCGAGGGCATGCTCCGGTCGGGCACCGTGGCCGACCTCTCCTCGGTCAAGGCCAGGAAGGCGGACAAGCATTCGACCGGCGGGGTGGGCGACAAGGTGTCGCTCCACGTGGCCCCGATGGTTGCCGCCTGCGGGGTCGCCGTCCCGATGATCAGCGGCCGGGGACTCGGCCACACGGGCGGGACCCTGGACAAGCTCGAGTCGATCCCGGGGTTCAGGGTGGGGCTCTCGATGGACGCCTACATCAAGCAGGTAAGGGACATCGGCCTCTGCCTGATCGGGCAGACGTCCGAGTTGGCCCCGGCCGACCGGAAGCTCTACTCGCTCCGGGACGTGACCGCCACGGTGGAATGCATCCCGCTGATCTGCGCCAGCATCCTGAGCAAGAAGCTCGCCTCGGGCATTGATGTCCTGGTCCTCGACGTGAAGTTCGGCCGCGGAGCGTTCATGAAGGAGAAGGCGAGGGCCCGGGAGCTCGCCGTGGCGCTCACGACCGTGGCCAACAGCATGGGAACGCCCACCCGGGCTGTCCTCACCTCCATGGATGAGCCGCTGGGGCACGCCGTGGGCAACGCCGTCGAGGTCGCCGAGTCCATCGCCTGCCTGAAGGGGGCCGGGGCGCGCGACCTGATGGAGGTCACCTTTGCGATCGGAGAGCAGATGCTGCTCCTGGCGGGGTGCACCAAGGACCGGGCCGAGGCGCGCGCGCGGCTCGAGGCGACCCTGTCCTCGGGCGCGGCCCTCGGGAAATTCCGGGAGATGGTCGCCGCCCAGGGCGGAGACCCGGCCGTGGCCGACGACGTGACCCTTCTTCCGAAGGCTGGGATCATCCGGGACATGCCTGGCGAGAAGGCGGGCTTTGTCGTGGATGTGGACCCCATGGGCGTTGCGCTGGCCGCGCTCCAGCTGGGTGCCGGGCGCACCCGGGCCGAGGACCCGGTGGACCCCGCCGTGGGGATTGATCGCCTGGTAAAGGTGGGCGACCGGCTGGAGGCGGGGGCCCCCCTCTACCGGATCCATGCCAACAGCGAGCGGGCGCTCGGCGAGGCGAACGAGCTCATGCGCAAGGCCATCGTGATCGGGGAGACCCGCCGCGCCCCTGGCCCGCTGGTCGACGAGATCATCGGCTAGGGGGCTGTAACTTTTGGGGCGGCTGGCGGGTTATGGGGGCAGGTATCACCGACTCCCATGAAGCTCCTGATCGCGCTCCTCCTATTCGGCCTGCTGCTTGTCCTCTGCTGGCCCCTGGCGCTCCTGTTCCTGGTCGCCTGGCCCTTCCTCTGGCTGCTCTCGATCCCGTTCCGGATCGTGGCCGCGTTGCTCGAGGTGATGCTGGCCGTGGTCGGGGCCGTGCTCATGCTTCCGTTCCGGCTCTCGGGCCTCGGGCGCTAGCGGTTGCGCCTTGCGGAGGGGCGGACCCGGGGTATTCCCATTGGGGATGGCCAAGAAGGCTTCGTCCCTGAAGAAATCGCCCGGCATCTCCTGGCTGCCCAGCGTGGAGAAGCATGACTACGGCGCGGCGCAGTCCTACCTCTGCCTGCTCTTCCCCGACGCCAAGGCCTCGGGGATTGTGGCGAGGCTACGCCTGGCGAAGGTGCGCCCCTTCAAGGCCAAGGACATCTTCCGGGCGTCGCGCCTGCCGCTTCTCTCCCCCTCCAATTTCCACGTGGCCAAGGACAGCGCACGGATCCGCAAGGGGCAGAGCCTTTCCCCGATCCTCCTGGTCAGGGACCGGGGCGGCGCGCGGGTTGAGATTGCCGACGGCTACCACCGGCTGTGCGCGATCTACCTCTTCGACGAGGACGCGCCGATCCTGTGCAAGATCGTCTAGGGGGCCAGGCGCGTCACTTCTCGAGCTCGATCAGCTCGGCCGCCGCCTTCTCCCAGGCGCTGGTTGCGGTCGTCAGGAGGTCGACCACGGCGCTCAGCTCCCGGTTCAGGTGCTGGGCCTTGCCCGGCTCGGAATAGGTTTCCGGGGCCTCGAGCTCCGAGGCCAGGTCGTTCTGCTTCTTCTCGAGCTTGGCGACCTCCTCCTCCAGGTGCCCGACCTCGATCCGTAGCTTCTTGATGGCGGCGGGGTTGGCCGGCTTCTTCCCCTCGGGCGCCCGGGCCGGGGCGGCCTTCTGGTCCTGCACGGGACGGGCGTCGGTGAAGCCGGCCGTGAGCGCCGCGCGCTCGTTCTTGGCCTTGGACTTCTCGAGGTAGTAGTCGTAGTTGCCCGCGTACGGGGTCAGCCGTCCCGAGTGCACGTGCAGCACGTTCTGCGCGAGCGCCCGGATGAAGTAGACGTCGTGGCTGATGAAGATGAACGTGCCGTCGAAGGTCTTCAGCGCGTTCACGAGCGCGTCGATCGAGGCGATGTCCAGGTGGGTCGTCGGCTCGTCCATGAGGAGGAGGTTCGGCGGCTTGACCAGGAGGCGCGCCAGGGCCAGCCGGGACTTTTCCCCGCCGGAGAGGACGCTCACCTTCTTGTGGACGTCGTCCTTCCTGAAGAGGAAGGCCCCCAGGATCGCGCGGGCCTGCTGCTCCGTCAGCTGGTTCTCGTTGGTCCTCAGCTCCATCACGTTCTCGAAGACGGACGCGTTGGCGTTGAGGTTGTCGAGGCGGTTCTGGGCGAAGTAGCCCGGCACCACGTTGCTCCCGAGCTCACACGAGCCGCCCTGGATCGGGATCACCCCGGCCAGGATCTTCAGGAGCGTGGACTTCCCGGCGCCGTTCGGCCCGACGAGCACGATCTTCTGGCCGCGCTCGGCCATGAAGTTCAGGTCCCGGTAGACCACGTGGTCGCCATAGGCCTGCTGAACATGCTCCAGCTCCACGACCTTCAGCCCGGATCGGGGAGGGGTGGGGAACTTGAAATGGATCCGCTTCAGGTCATCCTCGGGCTCGTCGACGGCGACGGCCTCCAGACGCTCGATCTGCTTCTCCTTGGACTTGGCGCGCGAGGCCATCGAGGCCTTCGCGCCGAAACGGTCGACGAAGCGCTGCAGGTGGGCGATCTCGCGCTGCTGGTTCTTGAAGGCGGCCGCCTGCTGGTTCTTGCGGGCGTCCTTCTCGCTCATGTAGTCGTCGTAGTTGCCCGTGTAGCGGTTCAGGGTCCCGCCGCGCAGCTCGAGGATCCCCGTGCACAGCGCGTTCAGGAACGCCCGGTCGTGGGAGATCACGACGAGCCCCCCGGGGTAGCGCGTCAGGTAGTCCTGGAACCAGAGGAGCGCCTCGAGATCGAGATGGTTCGTGGGCTCGTCCAGGAGGAGGAGCGCCGGCTCGGCCACCAGGAGGCGCGCCAGGTGTGCCCGCATCACCCACCCGCCCGAGAATGTCTTCGCCTGCTTGTCGCTGTCGCCCTCGCGGAATCCGAGGCCCGCCAGGATCTTCTTGGCGCGCGGCTCAAGCGTCCAGTCGATGTCGTAGTCGTCGTCCGTCTCGGGGACGAGCTTCTTGCCGCTCGTCGCGATCTGCAGGATCGTCTCGTCGGCCACGGGCGCGCTCTCCTGGGGAAGGAAGCCGAAGTCGGCCCCGCGCTCCCACTCTATCGTGCCGTCGTCCGGGGACTCCTCGCCGAGGATCAGGTTGAAGAGCGTGGTCTTGCCCGCGCCGTTCGGCCCGACCAGGCCGTAGCGGTCCGTGCGCGCGATGAACAAGGACACGTCCGCAAAGAGGGTGCGGGTGCCATAGGACTTCGAGACATCGGCTATCGTGAGCATGAACCGCCCATAGAACACAATAGGCGCCCGGCACGTCAATCATGGCGATAAGGGTGCCTTCCCCGGAGCTTGGGGCGCTGCGGGTTGGAGCAGGATTGCAATCCCCGGGCCGAGGGGATCGGCTGACCCGGTCATGACCGCGAACGAATCACCCGAGGGAGCCGAGGCGCCGCGTGGGCCGGCCGCGTGGCTCTCGGCGCTCCCCGACCTTGCCGCCTTTGCCGGGGGCCTCGGGATGGCCTGGGTCTTCGGCTGGAACACCCGGGACCTGGTGTGGAGCCTCTGGCTCTCGAGCCTCCTGGTGGGCTACTCGATCATCCTCTGGAGGATCTTCGGATCCGCTGTCACCGACTTCTTCCGCGGTCCGGGTCGGGGCCAGGCGGCCGTTGTCGGAGCCGCCATCCTGGGGATGCGGGTCTTCGGGGGACTCTTTGTCGCCGCATTCTTCACGGTCCACTTCGGGATGTTCCACTACATCCACTCGACCTTCCTGAACCAGTTCTTCCCCGTCATGGACGCCAAGGTCCGCGGCTTTCCCGCCCGGGAGGTCTACCTCCATGTCCTCAAGGCCTACTGGCCGTTCGTCATCGTGGCCGCGATCGCGGAGCGCGCGGCCTTCTCCAGGCCGACGATCGCCGGCACGGGCGGCGGGTTTGGCGAGGCGTACAAGAACGTGGTGAGGATGCACGTCCTGATCTTCTTCTTTTTCTTCGCCCACTTCGCCAGGCTGGAGAGCCTGTGGGTCTACGCCGTGGTCTACGCGGTGTACTTCTTCCCCTGGAGGCTCGTCCGAAAACCCGCCGCTGCCGGCACCGGCGCCGCCGTGGCGTCCAGGAACTAGCGATCCGGGGGCTTTTCCCGGTTGGCCGCCCCTTTAGGTTGGCCACCGGTTTGCGCCCGGGTCACCTTCGTGCCCCTTTTCGTCAATGAGCGCCCCTAACCGGCTTGCGGCCGCGACCTCCCCCTACCTCCTTCAGCACGCGCACAACCCCGTGGACTGGCATCCGTGGGGGCAGGAG
>CAITBM010000103.1 GCA_903890485.1 uncultured Opitutaceae bacterium
CGCCCTGCCCCAGGTCGATGACCTGAGCGACTTCCACTGCGTCACCACCTGGTCCAAGTTCGACTGCAGGTGGGCGGGGGTGGCCCTCACCACGCTCTACGAGCTGGCCCGGCCGAAGCCCGATGCCCGGTTCGTCTATTTCTCAAGCTACGACGGCTACTCCACCAATGTAGCCCTCGACCGGTGCCTGGATGACGACACGCTGGTGGCGACCTCATTCGGCGGCGCCCCCATAGCCCGTGAGCACGGGGGGCCGGCCCGCGTGATCATCCCGAAACTCTACGCCTGGAAGGGCGCGAAGTTCGTGAAGGCGATCACCTTCCTTTCCGAGGACAAGCTCGGCTTCTGGGAGGTGAGGGGCTACTCGAACACGGCCGATCCCTGGACTGAGGACCGCTACGCCTAGGGCCGCTAATCGGCCCGGGCAGCGGCCCTGATAGGGGGGATGGCGCGCCCCCGGGCGCAGTAATCGCTCTCGCAATGCGGGGGTGCGCTCGGCAGAGTCCGCCAAAAAATAGCGCATGCCCCCCACCCCCTCTCCCGCCCCGGAAGATGACCCAATCGCCGACGCACCCCTGCGGGTCGAAGGCTTCACCGGGACGCCCGAGGAAATCGAGCGACAGTGGTTTGAGCAGATCTTCAAGGGCCGCGGCGACACGATGCCCCAGTTGACTCTCCGCTCGGTCCTGATGGGCACGCTCCTGGGCGGCGTCCTCGCGCTCACGAACCTCTACATCGGGCTCAAGGCGGGCTGGGCCATCGGCGTCGCCATCACCGCCTGCATCGTGTCCTACATCCTGTCCACCTTCATGGTGAAGGCGCGAATCTGGAAGACCCCGATGGGGATCCTGGAGACCAACTGCCTGCAGTCGACCGCGGACTCCGCGGGCTACGCCACCGGCGCCACCCTGGTCTCCGCGTTCTCGGCCTACTACATGATCAACCAGCAGCCGCTGCCGATCGGCCTTTCGCTGGCATGGGTGTTCTTCATCGCCGTCCTCGGCGTCACGATGGCGATCCCCATGAAGCGCCAGATGATCAACGTCGAGCAGCTGCGGTTCCCGACGGGGATCGCGACGGCCGAGACTCTCCGGGCCCTGTTCTCCAAGGGGAAAAGCGCCGTCAAGTCGGCGCACGGGCTCGTCTGGGCGGCGATCCCCGCGGCGATCAGCCAGTTTTGGGTGGATGGGCTCAGGTTCATCAGCCCGAAGCTCGAGCCCTTTGGGCTTGGCAACCTGGTCGAGCGCTTCGACAAGGTTGTCTTCGGCCCCGTCTGGATGGGCCGCACGATCACGTTTGTCTGGGATCCCGTGTTCATCGGGGGGGGCGCCCTGATGGGGATCCGTCCGGCCGCAAGCATCCTCCTTGGCGGCACGCTCTGCTGGGGGGTCTATGTCCCGATCCTCCAGTCCCACGGGATCATCGCCGGCAGCGGCTACAGGAACATCATCTCCTGGACCCTCTGGGGCGGCGTGTCCTGCATGGTCGTCTCGGGTCTCCTCGCATTTGCGCTCAACTGGCGGGTCATGGCCCGCGCCTTCAAAGGGCTCGGCGGCCTCTTCAGGAAGTCCAAGTCCGCGGTCGACCCCTTGGTGGCCATCGAGACCCCGATGTCCTGGTTCTTCTACGGGCAGATCTTCTCGCTGATCGGGCTGGCATGGCTCGCCAAGGTGAGCCTCGGCCTGCCGATCTGGGAGACCACGCTGGCGGTCTTTCTCTCGTTCGTCCTCTCCCTTGTCGCCTGCCGCGTCACGGGCGAGACCGACACGACGCCGATCGGCGCCCTCGGCAAGGTGACGCAGATCACCTTCGGCGCGCTCAACCCGCACAACATGAACATCAACCTGATGAGCGCCAACATCACCTCGGGTGCGGCCGCGTCATCGGCGGACCTCCTCACCGACCTAAAGAGCGGCTACCTCCTGGGAGCCAACCCAAGGAAGCAGTTCCTGGCGCAGTTCTTCGGGATCTTCACGGGCACCGCGGTCACCGTCCTCGCCTACCGGATCATGGTCCCCACCGCCTCGGTCCTGGGTTCCGATAAGTTCCCGGCCCCGGCGGCGCAGACCTGGAGGGTCGTGGCGCTCGCGCTCAGCAA
>CAITBM010000104.1 GCA_903890485.1 uncultured Opitutaceae bacterium
ACGAGGATGGCCATCAGGTAGAGCTGGCTCGTGATGAGCCAGTTCATGCCGCGGCCCCGGCCCACCCTAAGGAGCGTGACCCCGTGGAGCTCGATGGCCCCGGCCGCCGCCACCAGGAGGCCGATCAGGGCCCCGGGCACGTCCCGCGATGCCGCTGAGATCAGGGCGAAGGCGCCCGAAACCCCGAGCACCGACAGGCCGTCGAAGCGCGCCAGGCGCAGGACGCGGCGAAAGGTCTCGGAGGGAAGGAGGGGGGGCTTCATGCGGGATGCGGGTGGTCATTCCCCCAATTTGAGAGGCAAGCTCAAGCTTCTTCGCCGCCGTGTCCAGCGGGCCAAAGGGCGCCCGCGGCCGAAAATTGGCGTCTGGTTTGGGTTTGCGGTCGGCACAATACCCCGAAAGATCCCCCCAAGTAAGTAACCCCCCATACCCCCATGGATACCCCCGTCTCGGCGCTTATTGAGCGCAAAGGGTCAGATGTCTTCGCAGTGGCCTCGACGATCACCATCGCCGAAGCCGTGGCTGAAATGAACCGCAAACGCATCGGCTGCATCGTCGTCATCGACGACGGAAAAATTGCCGGAATCTTCACGGAGCGCGACGTGCTGAGCCGCGTCGTGGGAGGGGACCTGAACCCAAAGACGGTCCGCGTCAGCGAGGTGATGTCGAGGAACGTCCTCTCCATCACGCCGGACACGACCGTCGAGCAGACGATGGTGATCTTCGCCGAGAAGAAGTGCCGCCACCTTCCCGTGATTGACCACGGCCAATTGAAGGGCCTGGTCTCGATCGGCGACATCTCGCGCTGGGTCGCGGACGTGAGCCGGGCCGAGGCCGACCACCTGAAGAACTACATCACAGGCGGTTTCCCGACCTGAGGCGGCCCGCCCCGCCTCGGCGCGGACGGCCGGGTATGTTGAGCTTGGATTTGACGGACCGTCCTGTCCCGGCACGTTGGTGTGTGAACTTCACTTCCCCCATGAAAGCGTCCATCCTTGCCCTCGTGTCCCTCCTCTGCGTTGCGTCCGCCGGTGCCTCGGTCGTCACCCGCGACGTCTCCTATGAACAGGGGGGCGTCAAGCTCCGGGGCTTCCTGGCCTATGACGACGCCAAGGTGAAGGGTGGCAAGCTGCCGGGCGTCCTCCTGGTCCACGAATGGTGGGGCCTGAACGACTACGTCAAGGGCAGGGCGGTCCAGGTGGCGAACCTGGGCTACGTCGCGTTCGCCCTCGACATGTACGGCGACGGCGTCGTCGCCGCCGACCCGAAGGCCGCGGGCCAGCTCGCCGGCCAGTTCTACGGCAAGCCGCTCATGGCCGAGCGCGCCCAGGCCGGCCTCGACCAGCTGCTGGCCACGGGCCTTGTCGACACGGCGAAGGTCGCCGCCATCGGCTACTGTTTCGGGGGATCGACGGCCCAGGCCCTCGCTTACTCCGGGGCCCCGCTCGCCGGAATCGTGAGCTTCCACGGCGGCCTGATCCCGGCCTCCTCCGATGCCGCGGCCCGCAACAAGGCGAAGTTCCTGATCTGCCACGGCGCCCTCGACCCGTCGGCCAAGCCCGAGGAGATCACCGCCTACCTCAAGTCCCTTAACGACGCCAAGTTTGACTACCGCTTCGTGCAGTACGCCGGGGCGCTCCACGCGTTCACCAACCCCGGGGCCGATGCCAAGGCCACGGCTTACCCGGGCCTGAAGGGGTTCATTGGCTACAGCCCGAGCGCGGACCGCCGCTCGTGGGAGGACATGAAGTCCTTCCTTGGCGAGATTTTCGGCTCCTAGGGTCCCGGGATAACGGGGCTGTTGGCGGGACTGCGGTCGGCCGCCCCCTCGTACCAGCGCCTCGTGCGGTTGCACGCGCCGCAGATGGAGAGCATCAC
>CAITBM010000105.1 GCA_903890485.1 uncultured Opitutaceae bacterium
CTGAAGTCGGTGCCGGCCAGCGATCTCGCCGAGGGCCAGCAGAGCGACCACCACGAGTCGGTGGTGACGGCAAGCCGCGCCCAGCACGTGCACCCCGAGAACCCCTCGCTCAAGAGTAACGTCCCGGCCGCGGCGGCAATCGCGGTAGCAACGGTGAACGCAGCCCAGTCGGACACGCAGAGGCGGGCCGATGCCCACCAGATCAGCCGCGACCTGAGCACGCTTTCCCAGGGTTCGCGCGTAGACGCGGCCCCTAAAGCTTGAGCCCATCGCGGGACTGACCCAGAGTTTGGACGCTTGGTGAAGGAAACCCCCCAGTCCGACGCTGCCCCTGCGGCACGCACCCCGTGGCAGCGCCATGTGATCGACCCGATCGCCGTGCAGCTGACGCAGGGCATCACGCCCGAGAAGGTCGCCCTCACGCTCGCCGTGGGCAGCGCCCTGGCGCTTTTCCCCATCCTGGGAACGACCACCCTCCTGTGCCTGCTGGCGGGCATCCTCCTGAGGCTCAACCAGCCGATCATCCAGATGGTGAACGCGCTGTGCACGCCGCTGCACCTGCCGGTCATCTACCTGGTGGTGCGCCTGGGCAACTGGGGGTTCCACGTGCCCTCCGAGCACCTCGGCATCCGCATGATGAACCACATGCTCTGGGACGACCCGCGCGAGTTCTTCGAGAAGTTCGGGATGACCGCGCTCCACGCGATCGCCGCCTGGGCGATCGTCGCCCCGATCTGGGTGGCGGTCATCTACCTGATCTCGCTTCCGGTCCTCAAGGAGGCGCTCCGCAGGAAGACGGTCGAGGTGACGCAGGCCCCGCCGCCCGAGCATCCCGTCCCCTAGGCCCTGGGGCCGCGCGGGCTTGAGAATTTCCGCAGGTACTTGAGCGCGATCGAGAGATCCTTCGGGAGCGGCGAGGTGACCCCGACCGGCTCCCGGCTCAGGGGATGCGTGAACCCAAGGGAGCCGCAGTGCAGCGCGAGCCGGTTCATGAGGGGCTTCTCGGCCTCCCGGCCCTTGTAGCGCTCCTTGATCTCCGAGAGCAGCAGCACGTCGGAAGCGTCCCCGTAGAGCAGGTCGCCCAGCACCGGGGCGCCGGCCGCCGCAAGGTGGGCGCGGATCTGGTGCATGCGCCCGGTGACGGGCCGGCATTCGACCCAGACAAAGCGGCCGAAACTCTCCAGGACCCGGAAGAGGGTCGTGCTCGGCTTGCCGCCGCGGCCGAGGAAGACCCTCACCTGGCCGGGCCGGTGCGGATCCTCGCCGAGGGCCAGGTCCACCGTGAATTCCTGGGGAAGGCCCCCCGACTCGCCGCGCACCCGCGTGCGGTCCCTCACGCCCTCTTCCTCCGGCTGCACGACCACGAGGGCCTGGTAGACCCGCTGGGCCGTCTTGGACTGGAACTGCCCGCTCAGGAAATCCAGGGCGGGCTTCGTCTTCGCGCAGAGCACGATCCCGCTCGTCTCGGGGTCGAGCCGGTGGACGTTCGCGAGCGCCGGGCCGTAGCGCCCCCGGACGATCCCCATGAGGGACGGCCGGGGCTTCCCGCGGGCGTCCTGGACCACCGCCATCCCGCTCGGCTTGTCGAAGGCCACGAGCGCGTCGTCCTCACGGAGGATGTCCGGAAAGGTCATGGCGTGGGGGTCGGGCAATTCACGTTCAGAAGGAGCCAAGCCGATCCCCGGCGCAACGCCAGCGTTTCAGCCGCGAAAAGATCGTGTGACACGAGCACTTTGGGTTTTTAACCTGGCGCGCGAGGGCCCACATGGACACCATGCACGCCCTCCGGCTCCCCGTCCCCTTCCCCTCGCTGCGGGTCCTC
>CAITBM010000106.1 GCA_903890485.1 uncultured Opitutaceae bacterium
AAATAGACGAACCGGGCATCGGGCTTCGGCCGGGCCAGCTCGTAGAGCGTGGTGAGGGCCACCCCCGCCCACCTGCAGTCGAACTTGGACCAGGTGGTGACGCAGTGGAAGTCGCTCAGGTCATCGACCTGGGGCAGGGCGTTGAACTGGGCCCAGGAGAGCGTGACGGGATTCTCTACGAGGCCGTCGATCGCAAGCGTCCACTCGGAGAGCGGGGTGTCCGGCTGGACGCCCAGGTCAAGGACGGGAAACCCCTCGGTCAACTTCTGGCCCGGCGGCAGCCGGTCGGCCGACGCCACGGTGCGCGCGGTTACCCCGCGGGCCTTCTGCTTCTCGGCCCACCTCTGCTTGGCCTCGATGTAGCGCTCCTTCGACATCACCGGATCCTAGGACAGCTTGCGCCCGTCGGCAAGTTCAGGCGCCCGGCTTCGAAAAGAACCGGGCTGCGCGCTCATTGGAGGGGGCGTCGATCACCTGGGAGGGGGGCCCGCGCTCGACCACCCGGCCGGCGTCCATTAAGACGACCTCGTGGGCCACCGCGCGGGCGAACGCGACCTCGTGGGTCACGACCGCCATCGTCATGCCCTCGGCCGCAAGGGCCCTCATGACGGCGAGGACCTCGCCCGTGAGCTCGGGGTCGAGCGCCGAGGTGGGCTCGTCAAAGAGGAGTGCCGCGGGTTCCATGGCCAGGGCCCGGGCGATGGCGGCACGCTGCTGCTGGCCCCCGGAAAGCTCGAGCGGATGCGCGTCCGCCTTGTCCGAGAGCCCGACCCGCTCGAGGAGCCCCAGGGAGAGCAGGCGCGCCTCCTCGCGGGGAACCTTGCGGATCACGCGGGGCCCGAGCGCCACGTTCTCCCATACCCTCATGTGGGGGAACAGGTTGAACTGCTGGAACACCATGCCGACCCTCGACCTCAGCCCGTCGAGCGCCCGATCGCGGGCGTGGACCTCAACGCCCTCAAAGAGGACCTTTCCGGCGTCGGGCACCTCCAGGAAATTCAGGCAGCGCAGGAGGGTCGACTTGCCCGAGCCGCTCGGACCGAGGATCGCCGTCACCCGACCCGCGCGGATCTCAAGGGAGATGCCGTCGACGGCGGTGACGCCCCCGAAGCGCTTCACGATGCCGCGGCACTCAAGGACCACGGCGGCCTCCTTTATCTCGGGGTCACGTGGCATGGCGGCGGTAGCGGTGCTCGAGGGCCTTGACCCCCAGGGCCAGCAGGAGGGTGAGCGAGAGGTAGAGGAGGGCCAGGAGCGTCAGGCTCTCCGTGTAGCGGAACGTGGCGCTGGCGTAGAGGCGGGCCTCCTGCGTGATGTCGCGGACGCCGAGGACCGAGACCAGGGACGAGTCCTTCAGGAGCGAGATCAGGTCGTTGCCGAGCGTGGGAAGGATCCTGCGGAAGGTCTGCGGCAGGAGGACGTGCCGGAGTGCCTGGCGCTGGGAGAGCCCGAGGGCCCGCGCCGCCTCGGCCTGGCCCCGGGAGAGGGAGGTGAGCCCCCCGCGGACCGTCTCGGCCTCGAAAGCCCCGTACGCGCAGACCAGGGCCGCGACGACGCGCGCGGCCATGGGCACGTCCGAGGCCCGGAGGCCGCCGAGGAACCCCGAGCCCCCGCCGACCCATTTGAGGGCGTCGACCGCGAGGGGGACGAGGACGAAGGCCACGATGAAGATCTGGACCAGGATCGGGACGCCCCGAGCCAGCTGGACGTAGAGCGTCGCGAGGTTCCGGCGGACCGGGGAGGGCGAGACCAGGCCGAGGGCCGTCGCCAGCCCGAGCGCGATCGCCAGG
>CAITBM010000107.1 GCA_903890485.1 uncultured Opitutaceae bacterium
ACGCTCTGTTCCCCGGCGTCCGCTTCTCGTAGGATGCGGACTTTCTCCTCTGTACTGTAGCGTTTACCTTTCATGGTCTGGGTCCTTTATGTTGGCCCAGACCGACTCTTCAAGCGGCTCGAAGCGGCGGGATCACGTCAAAGGATCTCCCATAGTCCACCGGTACGTTTCAGCCGGAGGTGCGGATTCATGGTCGAATGGGCGAGCGGTAACGGAGGGCTTGGCATGGAACCGGCCAGGGGGCATTCTCGGCGGGCATCCCGACCCCCGGACGTCGCCGTCACCCCTCATTGGCCATGAAAAACCTGTATCTCTTGTTCCTTGCCACAGCCGCCTCGCTCGCGAGCTCGGCCGAATCGCCCATAAGGCTTTGCACGGAGAACCCGCGCTATTTTGAATGGGAGGGCAAGGCGACGGTCCTCGTGACGTCGGGCGAACACTACGGTTCGGTGATCAACCCGGACTTCGACTTTGTAAGGTACCTGGCCTCGCTTCAGGCTGCGGGCCTCAACCACACCCGGCTCTTCCTTGGGGACTATGCCGAGGGGCCGGATTCCTTTGGGATTGTGGAGAACCCCCTTGCCCCGGCTCCTGGACGGTTTCTCGCTCCTTGGGCTCGGAGCGGGATACCGGGGTTTGCACGCGGCGGGAACAAGTTCGACCTGGATCATTGGAACCCCGCGTATTTCGAGCGCCTCCATGCCTTCTTCCAGGAGGCCGGCCGGCGGGGGATCGTGGTCGAGGCCGTGCTGTTTTTTGTCGGGCCGGGCTATGAATTCGCGCCGTTAAATCCGAGCAACAACGTCAATTCAACGACTCCTATCGACGCGGTGCTCTACCTGAGCCTCGACAACGGCAACGTGCTTTCGCGGCAGGAACAGTACACCCGGAAGATTGTGGGCGAGCTGAATCGGTACCCCAACCTCATATTCAACCTATGCAACGAGCCGTGGTTCAATAACCAGGAACAGCCGGGATTTGCATCCCAGCCGCCCGCTGCGACGAAGGCCTGGATCGAGCGCGTCTCGGAATGGGTATCGGATGAAGAGACCCGACTGCCGTCCCGGCACCTCTTGAGCGTGGACCTCACCAACCAGGGTTCGCCGATCACTCAATCCGACCTCTCCGGGTACTTTGCGAAGATCTCGGTCTTCAACGTGCACTATGACGCAAACGGCCAAATTTTGCAGTCTAACCCGTCTCTTCCACGGTTGCTCGCATTCAACGAAACGGGCTTCAATGGCGCCGGGGACGACTTCTACCGGACCCAGGGCTGGAATTTCATGCTTTCCGGCGGCGGACTCTACGGGAACCTCGATTTCAGCTTCGTCGTCGGCCACGAGGACGGAAGCGGAACGCCGGGCTTCACCGGCAGTTACAATGCGGGCGGGGGGCCAGCCATACGCGGCCAGATGAAGGTGCTCCTCGATTTCATGCGGGCCCTCCCTCTTCGGGCGATGAAGCCCGACAATGGCGTCGTTGTGGGCGGCGCCGACAGCTGGCGCGCCTTGGCCGGGCCCGGGGAAGCCTACGCGGTCTGGTTTCCTGGGGAGGGGCCGATCTCCCCGCAGGTTGCCGTGCCCAAGGGGCAATGGCGCGCGGACTGGGTGGATATCCTGACCGGCGCGGTAACGTCGGAGGCCTTCACCCCGACAACCTGGATCACCACCTTGAAGGGCGTGCGTCACGGGGGCGGAGCAGCGCTGCGCATCGTCAGGTCAGGCACCGGGCCGAATTCCCTAACCTCAGGCTCCCAGGGCGACAGCGCTGCGGCCCCCTCGGTGGGCGCCGGAAGCACGGCGCAGCCGATCGGCTTTGATCAGTTGGCCGACACGGCTCTGGCCCAGATGGTCAAAAGGGCGAATGAGCTTAAGATCGGGGGCGTGGCGGTGGTGGCCTACTTTCAGGGCGATACGATTCGCTCGTGGAGCTCAAAGATGGTGGTCGTCGGCCGCATGAAGGACGCGCCCGGCGCCGGAAACCACGGGAACAATCTCCTCGGGATCGCCTACGGCAAGGCGAGTGAGATGGCCGACACGCTTCGCAACAGTGGGAGCGGAACGCGCCCGACGATGGTGGGTGAGTACGGATGGAGGGGCGGGATGATCGCTCAGACAAAGACCGGCTACGCGATCGCCGCCTTTAGCGGCGGGAAGGACCCCGATGACCTCGAGGTCTCGCGCACGGGTCTGGAAGTGCTGAAGAGCGCGCTTTGATTCGATCCAAATGAGACTCCGCCACGTATCCCTTGGGGCCTTGCTCGTAGCCGTTGCCTATTGCTTGGCTCTTGTCGCCCCGGCGCACGCTGCGCCGGCGTCCATCGTGTCCGGTGATTTATGGCCCGACGACCGAGGCCGGCATGTTCAGGCCCACGGAGGGGGCATCACCAAGTGCGGCGAAACCTACTATTGGTTCGGCGAGGATCGCTCAAAGGACAACGATCCGGGGAAGCGCTACGTCGCCTGTTACGCCTCGGAGGACCTGGCGCATTGGAGGTTTCGCAACCAGGTCATCAGGCTTGCCGACCCGGCTGGCTTCGGGCCCGAGTGGATACTCGAGCGGCCGAAGGTCTTCTTCAACGCGAAGACTAAGCAGTTCGTCATGTACATGCACATCGACGGGCGCCTTCCCGGCAGCGAGTCGAGCTACAGCCTCGCACGCGTGGGCGTGGCTGTGTGCGACACGGTCGATGGCGACTACCGCTTCGTTAAGAGCTTCCGTCCGCTCGGGATGGAGAGCCGCGATATCGGGCAGTTCATCGACGACGACGGGTCAGCCTACCTGATTTTCGAGAGCCGGCCGACAAAGGGGTTCGTCATCGCGAGACTCTCCGACGACTATTTGGACGTTGAGAAGGAAGTCTGCCTGGTCGGTGCACCGATCGAAGGCGGTGCGCTGGTGCATTACCAGGGGCTCTACTACGCTGTGGGCTCGGCGCTCACCGGCTGGGCACCCAACCCCAACAAATACGCGACGGCGACCTCGCTGGCGGGCCCTTGGTCTGAGTTTAGGGACATAGCGCCTCCCGAGAAGAACACCTATGGCGCTCAATCGACAATGTTGCTCAAGGTGGTCGGGCCAAAGGCGACGACGGTGATCTTCATGGCCGATGTTTGGAAGCCGGACGCACAGTGGGACTCACGCTACGTCTGGATGCCTCTTGAAATTGGCGGTGGGCGGCTCTGGCTGCCGCCACCGGCCGTTTGGACGATTGATGTCGGGACCGGCGAGGCGGTCCTTAAACACTAGGGGTCGAAAGCGGTCGCGCGAGACCCCGGGGGCGGCCTCAAAGGGGCGCTTAGGGGGTGAGATGTCGTGCGCTGCACGCATGGTGCCGTGTTCGGCGCCGGGGTGACTTCCGTTTTCTTACCCCCTGTTCCCAGCGAAAATGTGTTGTTTTAGCGCAGTCTTAGCTTGACCAGGGTGGGTCAAAATGGGTTGAAATGGGGTATTGTGGGGCGGGTACTGATTCCGCCTATCCCATGGCGCATCCCGGCAAAGCATTTTTCACAGGCCTTTTCAGGCACACCCTCGACGACAAGGGCCGCGTCACGATCCCTTCGGCTTGGCGCGCGGCGCACGCCGACGGGGATGTTTTCCTAGCGACGCCCCACCCGGACGGGTACGTCGCGGTTCTTCCCCCTTCGGAGGTCGAGAAGCTGCACGCCAAGATCGCGCAGATGGCTCTGAGTGACGGCGCGGGCCAGGACTTTGCGTCCCGGTTTTTCGCCCAGACCCAGTCCTTCACGTTCGACAAGCAGGGACGCGTCGGCCTCTCGGCCGATTTGCTGGAGCACGCCGGGATCGCGAAGGACGCGGTCCTCGTGGGCTCCCTGACCAAGTTCAACATGTATTCGCCTTCCCGGTGGCAGAAGGTCGAGGCGCGCACCTCCGGGGAGAACTTCGGCGACATTATGCGCCGCCTCGGAATCTAAGCATGAATCAAACCACGAAGGTTTCCTCCACCCGCGCATTGCTGCGGCAGGCGGCATCGATGGCCGTTTCAAGCACCTTTCCCGCCTGGATCGACGCGAACGACTTCTCGGTCGCGCATTCCTGCGCAGTTCTCCGGGTTCGCGACAGCCTGGTGCTCCGACTGGTGGCCGGCCGTCGCCGCGAGCGCAGCAGGACTCTCATCCATGCGACTGGCACTCCCTGACTTCGCGTCGGCGAAAATGACTCCCGGCCATCAGCCTGTCCTCCTGAAGGAGGTCTTGGGATTCCTGGCCCCGGTGGCTGGTGGGAGGTATCTGGACTGCACCTTCGGTGGCGGCGGTCACACCCGCGCCATCCTTGAGGCTAACGAAGGCTCACAAGTCGTTGCTTTGGATCGTGATCCGCAGGCGGGAGAGCGTGCCGTTGCGCTTGCCGCCGAATTCCCCGGCAGGTTCACGCTCATCGACAAGGATTTTGGCAGGTTGGGGTCCGTGACCGAAAGCGGCTTCAGCGGCATCCTCTTTGACTTCGGCCTCTCGTCATTCCAGCTCGACGACCCCGATCGCGGGTTTTCCTTCCGAACCGACGCCCCGGCCGACATGCGCATGGACCCGAGGGCCGGGGTTCCGGCCTCGGTGTGGCTCGAGACGGCAACCGAGGAGATGGTGGTGCGCGCCGTAAGGGATCTGGGCGAGGAGACCCACTGGCGCCGCGTGGTCCGCGCGATCATCGATGCCCGCGGCACGGGAGCCCTGGGCCGCACCCAATCCCTGGCCAACCTCGTTAGCGCGGCTATTCCCGCGAGGGACCGCGCCCTGTCGCGGATCCACCCGGCAACCCGCTCGTTCCAGGGCATTCGCATCGCGGTCAACGACGAGATCGGCGCCATCGAGCGAGCGCTGCCGGCGGCTTTCGAGAAGCTCCTTCCCCGGGGCGTCCTGTGCGCGATCAGCTTCCACTCGCTCGAGGATCGCCCGGTTAAGCAGTACTTCCGCCGTCTCTGCGGGCAGGCTGAGAACGCAGACGACTCGCTCCCGAACGACCTGCGGGTGCGCAGCGCCGAGGCCCTGACCCGAAGGCCGCTGACGCCTGAGGACGGCGAGGTGACCCGCAACCCGCGGAGCCGCTCGGCCAAGCTGAGGGCCATCCGGAAACTCTAATGCGCTCACTTAATAAGGGCAGCTCGCAGGCATTCGTGAACCAGTTTCTGGTCTACACGCTGGTCGCCATCTGTGGCAGTGCCTCGATCGGCCTGGGCACGGTCTGGATGCGCCATCAGATCTCGGTTGCCGCCAACTCAAACAAGGTTCTCGAGGCCTCGATTGCCGACATCGAGCGCAGGATTGAGGAGACCGATGCCGCCATCTCGGCGGAGCAGGACCCCGCTTTGCTCAACCGGCGCAACGCCGAGTGGCGCCTAGGCCTCGTGCCCCCGGGTGAGACGCAGGTGCAGCGGATCTCCGAGGATCCGGTGATGCGCCTCGCCTCAATCCACAACCGCAAACTCTTCGAAGAAGGGCCGGCGACAGTGAGCCTGCGCGTCGCACTCGCGCACTGACGCCGCCGACTCCCATGTCGAAGGGCTTCACCTCCAGCTACCGGATCGCCCTTCTCGCGAGCCTGGTCCTGTCCATGTTCGCCGGCCTTGAGGCGCGGCTGGTGTGGCTGCACGTGATCGACCGCGACGAGCTGCTGCGCTCCGTCGACGAGGCCCGCAGGCAGCTGATCGTGGACAATGCGCGTCGTGGAGACATCCTGGACTCCCACGGGGCGCTCCTGGCAACGAGCCGGTCCATCATTGTCCTCGGCGTCGATCCCCAGTTCGTGCGTCCTGAGGACAGCAAGAAATACCCGGCGCTTGCGGCGCTCCTCGGGCTTCCCGTGGGCGAGGTCGAAAGGATCTGCTCGACCAAGACCCGCCCGGCTTCCGCCAAGTCCGAGGTCAAGGTCGCGGCTCCGGTCCGCGCTGCGGTCATCACCTTTAACCCGGCCGAATCCACTCCTGCGGCTCCTGCCGCCGAGGGCGCGGAGGGGGCCAAGGCCGACGAGACCCAGCTCGACGACCCCGACACCGAGGGCAACCGGCCGATCCGATGGGCCAAGCTGAGCGACCGGGTCACGGAATCTGCTTATACTGAGATCACCAAGCTCGGGATCCGCGGGGTCTACGGCAGCCGGGTCTACCGGCGGGACTATCCCCACAACGAGATGGCGGCCCACATCGTCGGCTATGTGGACCGCGAGGAGCGGCCCGTCGCGGGGATGGAGCACTACGCGGACTTTTATCTGAGAGGTGAGAACGGATGGCTCGAGTCTGAGAAGGACGGCAAGAGCCGGGAGCTCGCTCAGTTCCGGTCCCGCGAGGTGCCGGCAGTCGACGGGTTCAACGTCTCGCTCTCAATCGACGCGACGGTGCAGCACATCGCCGAGGACGAGCTGGCCAAGATCGCGGAGCAGTACCAGCCGCAGAAGGCCACGATCATCGTGAGCGACCCGCAGACCGGCTTCATCCTTGCGCTCGCCAACTACCCGTCCTTCGACCTGAACAATTTCAACAAGCTGCCGAAGGACGAGCAGGGAAGGATGCGCAACATCGCCGTTGCCGACGAGTACGAGCCCGGATCGGTGTTCAAGATTGTGGCGGCATCGGGGGCTCTCAACGACGGCCTGGTCACCCCGCGCACCGAGTTCGACTGCTCGATCGAGAAGATCGACTACAACGGGATCACCCGGAGCCTGCCCAGGGAGAACGTCGGGGATCATTTTGACCACCCGCTCAGCGTCTCGGAAATCATCGCCCACTCCTCAAACAAGGGGGCCGCCCAGCTGGCGATGCGCCTGGGCGATCGCAGGTTCTACGACTACGCGCGGGCCTTTGGATTTGGCCAGAAGACGGGGTTTCCCGTGGGCGGCGAGATCTCGGGTAACCTGAAGGCGCCCGAGAAGTGGGACAGCATGACGATCACCCGCATCCCCATGGGCCAGTCGATCACGGCCACTCCGCTGCAGATGCAGCAGGCGATGATGGTGATCGCCTCGGGTGGCTTACTCCTGAAGCCGCAGGTGATCCGCCAGATCCGCGATTCCCATGGCGAGCTGGTCTACACGTTTGGTCGGGTGGAGGATCGGCGCGTGGTTTCCGAGCAGACGGCAAAGACGGTCGCCCGGATGCTTCAGAACGTGGTCTCTTCCCAGGGGACCGCTCCCCTCGCCGCAATCCCCGGATTTGAGTGCGCGGGGAAGACCGGGACGGCGCAGAAACTGATGCCGGTCACGCTCCCCGATGGCTCCACCGCCATGCGCTATTCGGTGAAGGACCACGTGGCGTCGTTCGTCGGGTTCTTCCCGGCGAGCCACCCCCAGGTGTCCATCGCGGTCATCATTGACGACGCCGATGCGCGGTGCCCCGGAGGCGTCGCCTACGGCGCAAAGGTGGCGGCCCCGGTGTTTAAGCGCATCGGGGAGAGGCTCATACCGTACCTCGACATTCGGCCCACCATCGACGGAAGCGAAGCCCGACCGGCGTTTGCGATGGGAGGTGTTCGGTGATTGGTTACCTCGTCCAGGATCACGCCTTGGTCCGCGCGTTCCGCGATCGTCCGAAGGCCCAGCGCCGGACCCGTGAATTCCTCGAATACAACCGAGCGTTTAAAATGGCACCCATACTCTCCGATTACATCAAGGACGGCGAGGCGCTCGCCATCAAGGGAAGCCTCGAGAGGCCCATTTCGGGCCTCGTGATGGACAGCCGCCGCGTCGTGCCGGGCAACCTGTTCTTCGCGCTCCCGGGCCTGCGCTGCGACGGGCTTTCCTTTGTGGACGAGGCCGTGAGCCGGGGCGCTTCGGCGATAATCGGGCAGACCATGCCCGGCCACCCCCCCTCGAAGGTCACGTTCATCCAGGTGGCCGAAGCGAGGGCAACCCTGGCAAGGGTCTCCCAGCGCTACTACAAGTTTCCCGACCGCGACCTGTCCGTGATTGGCGTCACGGGAACCAACGGCAAGACGACGGTGACGCACCTTGTGCGGCACCTCATGAACGAGAACGAGCGGGTGGGGCTCCTGGGAACGATCAGCTACGACCTCGGCGCACGGACCGTGCCCAGCTACCGTACGACCCCGGAGTCGCTCGACATCTTCGGCATGCTCGCGCAGATGCGCGACGCCGGGTGCCGCAACGCGGTCATGGAGGTGAGCAGCCACGGCATCGCCCAGAAGAGGGTGATGGGGCTCGAGTTTGGCGTGGCGGTGTTCACCAACCTGACCCGCGACCACCTGGACTTCCACAAGACCTTCGAGGCTTACTTTGACGTGAAGAGCCTCCTCTTCACCGGAGGGACGGGTCCGGTCCCCCGCGTCGCCGTCGTGAACCTGGACGACCCCTATGGGCTCAAGTTGGCCGACAAGATCCGCCGGGAGGTGCCAACAACCCGCCTGGTGACCTTCGGCGAGCATGCGGAAGCGGACGTGAGGGCCGTGGACGTCAAACTCGGGTTCAGGGACACGACCTTCAGGCTTTCCTGGCCCGGCGGGAGCGTGGCCGTGGATTCCCCTTTGGTCGGGCGCTACAATGTCTCCAATTTCCTGGCGGCCGCGGCCGCGGCGTGGGCCCTCGGACGGGATCCGCACGCCTTTGCCCCGCGCCTTAAGGGGTTCAAGGGTGTCCCCGGCAGGATGGAGCGCATCGAGGAGGGGCAGCCGTTCAACGTGCTGGTCGACTATGCCCACACCGACGACGCGCTCAGGAACGCCCTCGGGATGCTCAGGGCGATCACTCCCGGAAGGCTGCTCGTGGTCTTTGGATGCGGGGGCAACCGCGACAAGACGAAGAGGCCCAGGATGGTCGCTGCGGTGCAGGAGTTTGCCGACTATGCGTTCGCCACGGCCGACAACCCGAGGACTGAACAGGTCGGAAAGATTTTCGAGGACATGAAGGGTGGGGTAGCGGACCCCTCCAAGATCACCTGGATAGACGACCGGCGCAGGGCGATCAGCCTGGCGCTGGACAGCGCTAAGGCTGGTGACAGCCTCCTGATCGCCGGCAAGGGGCACGAGGGCTACCAGGAATTCGCGGACACGGTGATCCCGTTTGACGACCGCCAGGTCGTCAGGGAGTTGATCGCCATAAAGGCCCTAAGGACCTGATGCCCGCATTTGATCCCACACTCCTGGCAGCGTGGACAGGCGGCCGTTGGTCGCCCTGTCCCGGCGGCGCGCCCACGGGATTCTGCGCGGACTCGCGCCGCCTTGAGGCGGGCCAGGCCTTTGTCGCCCTTAAGACCGGCAGGCGCGATGGCCACGACTTTGTGGCCCAGGCCGAGTCGGCGGGCGCCCGCGTCGCGATTGTCTCTAGGCCTGTTGACGGGGTGCGGATCCCGCAACTGGTGGTCGCCGACCCGCTCACTGCCTTGCAGCAAATCGCCCGGGAGCACCGCAGGTCCTTCAAGGGGACGGTGGTCGGGATCACCGGCAGTGCCGGAAAAACGTCGACCAAGGAGCTCCTGGCGCTCGTTACGGGCGGCGAGGCCGAGGGCGTGATCGCGACGATCGGCAACCTTAACAACCACATCGGGGTGGCGCTCACACTCACACGGATCGAACCAGCCCGGCACAAGGTTGCAGTCGTTGAGGCTGGGATCAGCGCTCCCGGCGAGATGGCAGTCCTCTCGTCCATGATCGAGCCCGACGCAGCGCTGGTCACAATGGTTGGCCCGGCCCACCTCGAGGAGTTGGGGGGCATGGAAGGCGTTGCCCGCGAGAAGGCGGTCCTCCTCAAGTCCCTGAAGGACAAGAGCCGCGCCTTTTTCCCGAGTTCCTGCTCCGCGTTCGAGCCCTTCGTGATTCTCGAGCGCGAGAAGGCGGTCGTGCTTGAGCCCCAAGGGGCGGGGATCACCCCGACCCGGGGGCGGATGCCGTTCTCGGTTTCCCACGGCCCCATGGGGACCAAGATCTCCCTGGTCGACCGCGGGTCCTCCGTGGAGGTCGCGCTTCGCCGCGTTTCCGATGGCATGGCCCAGAACGCGGCCCTTGCCGTGGCCGTGGCCCTCAGGCTTGGCGTGCCAGTAGCCCAGATCCGCGAGAGGCTAGGGAGATGGAACCCGGCGCCCCTTCGCGGGGAATGGCGGATGGAGCCGGGGCGCCAGCTCTACCTCGATTGCTACAACGCGAACCCGGCGTCGATGGCGGACGCGCTCCAGGTATTCGGCGACGCGGTTCCCGCAGGCGCCCCGCGGCTCTTTGTGATCGGATGCATGGAGGAGCTCGGCTTGGAGAGCAGGCGCTACCATGAGGAACTCGGCCGCTCGCTGGACCTTCGCGAGGGGGACCAGCTGGTCGTCGTCGGGGCGCAAGCAGCCGCGGTGAGGCAGGGCGCACTAGGAGCGGGGGCCGACCCGCTGCTGGTGACGGTGGCCGACTCCGTCGCACCGATCGCCGATCGCCTTGCCGCGTTCAAGGGGTACATTTTCGTCAAGGGAAGCAGGCGCCACGAGCTTGAGAGGGCCTTCACCAGCGCTCCGCACGCGGAGGTAGCCCATGCTTAGCATCCTCTCAGGCTACGACGACGTCTTCGGCCCCTTGCGCATCCTGCGCTACATCACGCTCAGGACGCTCCTGGCGGCGGGAACCGCGGCCATGATCGGATTCATCATCGGCCCGTGGCTGATCGCCCACCTGCGCCGCCTCAAGTTTGGCCAGCACTACGACGACGACCGCACGGGCGACCTTGCCAGCCGTTTCGACAAGAAGAACACGCCCACCATGGGAGGGCTTTTGATCTTCGCCTGCGTCCTCGGGAGCTCGCTGCTCTGGGCCGCTCCGAACATCTGGGTCTGCGTCGCCCTCTTTGTCTATACGGGCCTCACCGCCGTCGGGTTTCGCGACGACTACCTTAAGGTCGTGCACAAGAACCGGAACGGAATCTCCTCAGGGGCAAAGATCTTCTGGCAGACCGTGATCACGCTCCTCGCCCTGTCGGCGCTTCTCGTCCATCCGGCCAGCTCCGAGAAGATCCGCGAACTCTGGATTCCCTTCGTGAAGCACCCGATCATCGCGAGCATGCCAATCGCCGCGCTGATTGTCTTTGTCTACCTCTGGATCGTCGGCTTCTCAAACGCCATCAACCTGACCGACGGTCTCGACGGGCTGGCGATCGGCTGCACGATCACGGTGGCCCTCACCTACGGGATCATGGCGTATGCCGCGGGCAACGCGAAGATCGCGGACTACCTGCTGATCAGCTTTGTGCCGGGAACCGGCGAACTGGCGGTCGTGTGCGGGGCCCTGGTCGGCGCGGGGGTGGCTTTCCTTTGGTACAACTCCCACCCGGCCGAGGTCTTCATGGGGGACACTGGCTCCCTCGCCCTGGGCGGGCTCCTGGGCATCATTGCCTTCATGGTCCAGCAGCCGCTCACCCTGGTCATCGTCGGAGGGGTGTTCGTCTGGGAGGCCGCTTCGGTTATCATCCAGGTTGGCTTCTTCAAGTTTACCCGCCGCAGGGAGGGCCAGGGCCGGCGCTTCTTCCTCATGGCCCCGATCCACCACCATTTCCAGAAGCAGGGCTGGCCCGAGACCAAGGTGGTGCTACGGTTCTGGATCCTTTCGCTCATCTTTGCCCTGGCCGGCCTCGGAACGCTCAAGATCCGTTAGCATGAACCGTTCGCTTCCCGATTTCCTGAGCCAACGCCTGACGCGGCCCGCCGCCGTGTTTGGCGGCGCCGTAAGCGGAAAAGGGGCGGTCGCTCTCCTTCGTAAGATTGGCGCCTCGGCCGTCGTCTATGACCAGGCCGGCACCGAGTTCACGCCGGAGGCGGCCCAGCGCCACGGCCTTGCGATCTATTCCCCAGGGTTTCCCCTGAACCATCCCTGGCTGAGGATGGCGCGCGAGACGGCGTGCATCCGCATGGCCGAAATCGACTTTGCCTCCCTGTTCTGGTGTGGTCGGATAGCCGCCATCACCGGCACCAACGGCAAGACGACGCTCACCGAGTTCCTGGCCCATGCGCTCAACTCGGTCGGCAGGCGCGCCTTTGCCGCGGGCAATGTCGGGATCCCCTTTTCCCAGCTCGTGGCCGACCAGGACGGAGGCGACCCGGAAATGACAGCGGTCTGTGAGGTGAGCTCGTTCCAGTCCGAGCGCCTTGGCCATTTCTGCGCCGACAGCCTTTTGTGGACAAATTTCGCAGAGGACCATCTGGAGCGCCATGGGGGGCTTGAGGCCTATTTTGCCGCGAAGTGGGAGCTCGTGCTAAGGACGCCGCCGAGCAAGTTCTTCGCCGGGAGCTCGGTCCAGCGCTACGCGACCGAGTTTGGCAGGGTGCTTGCCGCCCCGTCCTGCATCGCCACCGAGGGCCAGGAGCCCGACCTTGCCCTCGCGGGAACCCCATTCGCCGAGTACCCGCAGCGCGAAAACTTCATCCTTGCTGCGGCCTGGTGGAGAGCCCAGGGCCTTTCCGAGGCGGATCTTTACGCGGCCGCCCGCACCTTCCACCTCGGGCGACACCGCCTCACGCGCGTGGCGTCGATCGAAGGGGTCACCTATTGGAACGATTCAAAGGGTACGAATTTCCATGCTGTTGAGGCGGCCCTCGGCGCATTCAAGACGCCCGTCGTCCTTATCGCAGGCGGGCGCTCCAAGGGTGGGGACATCGCCGCCTTTGTCCGCCGGCTGGCGCCTAAGGCCGTCCACGTGGTCCTGATAGGCGAGACGGCCCCGTTTCTCGGTGCCGCGTGCGACCTGGTCGGGCTTGCCCACACGGAATGCCCGAGCCTCGAGGAAGCGGTCCGCGCCGCGTCCTCGCTCGCGCCCAATGGGGGCAATGTCCTCCTCAGCCCGGGCTTCTCCAGCTTTGACATGTTCCGCAACTACGAGGAGCGGGGCGAACGCTTCGAAAAGGCCGTCAATGAGCTGCGGGCGGCCCGAGTTTGAGAGTGCATTGGCAGCGACAACCCACAACCTTCAGATCCATTCTAATTCAGGACCCTTTCTCCCATGAAAATACTAAAGATTCTTGGAATTGCAGCGGGCATCCATGCGCTCGCGCTCATCCTCATTTTTGCCAACCCGGGCTGCAGCTACAGCAAGGCGGCCGGGCCCGAATCCTCGCCAATCACCTCGGCGCCGAGCGCAGAGGCCTCCCAGGCGCCGGCGGCGACAGTCTCCGTTCCCGACTCCGTGGGCATCCGCTACAGCCCGACCCGACCGGGAACGACTGTAGCCTCGGCGCTCTCAAGCCAGCCCGTCTCGGACGTCACCCCGGCGACGACCTACACCGTCGGCAAGGGCGACACCCTGTTTAGCATAGCCAAGAAGAATGGCCTGACCAAGGGGGACCTGGCCTCGGCCAACCACCTGAAGAGCTCGGCCTCGCTGCACGTGGGCCAGAAGCTGATCATTCCGGCGAAGGCCGGGTCAGGGACGGCCGCCGAACCCGCCCAGTCTGAGGCCCCGGCCCCGGTCGCCAAGGCGGCGGAACAGTCCCCGGCCGAAAAGGGACCGATGACCGAGGCGACCAAGCACACGGTCAAACCCGGCGAGACCCTTGGGGCCATCGCGCGCAAGTACGGCGTCAAGCAGGGTGAAATTGCCGTGGCAAACAACATTACCGACCCGAAGAAGATCCAGCCCGGCCAGGAGCTGATCATCCCGGCCAGGTCCGCCGCATCGGGCAAAGGAGCAAAGGGCGTAAAGTCTGCACCGGGCGACGCTTCCGCGGCGCCCTCGCGGGCGTCGGCCGCCCCGGCCGCCGACCAGGATCTTGACGCGGGCCTGAAGCCGCCGAGCGCCACCGATGTGCCCGTGGTGAAGATTGAGGAACCCTCAACCTCCGGCACGCCCAAGAAACCCTGAGGCAGCGTCACCCATGGAAAGCGAAAGACCCGCTGATTCCTTCCGCCCGCGGTCGATCGCCAATCCTGTCGCAGTCATCGTCGTCTGCGCCGTCGGGCTCACCTTCCTTGGTCTGACGATCCTCTTCAGCGCGAGCGTTTCCCTCAAGCAGGACCCGTACTTCTACCTGAACAAGCAGGTGGTCGGAGTCCTGGCTGCCGCCTTCCTCTGCTTCCTAGCGAGTAGGATAAATCTCGATTACGCCCGCCGGGCTTCAGTCTGGATCGCCGTGATCGCGCTCGTCCTCCTGGTCCTTGTCCTTGTTCCCCACCTGGGCGTGTCGGTGAAGGGAAGCCGCCGCTGGCTCGGGTACGGGGCGGCCCGCCTGCAGGTCTCGGAGTTCGCCAAGCTGGCGATGGTCTTCTGCTTGGCGCACTACCTTGCGCTCAATCAGACCCGGATCGGCGACTTCAAACGAGGCTACCTCTACCCGCTAGGGATCATCGGTGCCTTCACCGGGCTCATCCTGCTCGAACCCGATTTCGGTACCGCAGCGCTGGCACTCTCCGTTGGGCTCATCCTCCTCTTTCTCTCCGGGGCTAAGTGGCGTTACATCCTGCCCACGATCGCCCTCTCGGCGACGGCCTTTGCAGTCCTTGTCGCCCACAATCCGAACCGGCTCAGGCGGTTCACGGCGTTCCTGGACGTCGAGGGCAATAAACAGGGCGGCACCTACCAGCTCTACCAGTCGCTCGAGGCCTTCGCCGCGGGCGGCACATCGGGCGCCGGGCTTGGCCAGGGCCGACAGCAGATCAATTTCCTTCCCGAGGCCCACACCGACTTCATCTTCGCCGTGGTCGGGGAGGAGCTGGGACTTTGGTTCACCCTCGGGGTGGTTGCGGTGTTTGCCATCATGTTTGTGGCGGGCCTGGCGCACCTGAGGCGCGCCCCGAACCTGTTCCATTTCCTTCTGGCGACCGGCTGCCTTCTGCTCATGTGCCTGCAGTCAATCATCAACCTGGGGGTCGTGACGGGTGTCCTGCCGACCAAGGGGATGTCGCTGCCCTTCATCAGCGCCGGGCTCTCCAATCTCCTTTTGATGGGCCTGCTCGTGGGCATCCTGATGAACACGCAGCGCACCTGGGGCAGGGCGGGATTGCCGACGGGCGCCGGCTCCATGCGCGAGGTGTTGGCATGAGCCGCTTCCTCATCTCCTGCGGCGGCACCGGCGGCCACCTCTCGCCCGGAATCTCGCTCGCCGAGGGCCTGATTGCCCGCGGGCACGACGTCACGCTGCTGATCAGCATGAAGAAGGTGGACTCCCGGCTCGTGGAGAAGTACCCCGAGCTGAAATTCCTGAGGATGCCGGGTGCGGGATTCTCCTGGCACCCCGTTCGCATGGCCCGCTTCGTGGCAACGCAGGTGGCGGCGCTTCGTTTTTGCAGGGAATTGGTGAGGACGTGGCGCCCGAACGTTGTCGTGGGATTCGGCGGGTTCACCTCGGCCCCAGCGGCGCTTGCGGCACGCCTTAAGGGGATACCCCTGGCGCTCCATGAGGCCAACCGCGTCCCCGGGCTGGCGATCCGGGGGCTCGGCAGGATGGCGACCCGGCTTTACCTGCCGCTCGGCATCCGCGTCTCCGGCGTTCGTTCCTCGGTGATGCGCCACGCCGGCCTTCCCGTCCGCAGGGAAATTGTCCGGGTGGACGGAGCCCAGGCCCGGAGCAGGCTCGAGCTTAGCCAGGATCAGAAGGTCCTCGTTATCCTGGGCGGCAGCCAGGGCGCCTCGTCGCTGAACACGTGGGCGAGGTCGAAGCTCGAGGCCCTGGCCTACGAGTCGATCCAGGTTTACTGCGTTACCGGGCTGGGCAAGGGGGAGCCCGAGACGCTCATCCACAAGTCAAGAACCGGGGAGCCCGTCAAATCGGTATTCGTCCCTTTCTGCGACCGGGTTGCCGAGCTGCTTTCGGCGGCGGACCTGGTCGTGTCGCGGGCCGGCGCCGGCACCATCGCCGAGCTGATCCGATGCGAGGTGCCCGCCATCCTGATTCCGTACCCCCATGCGGCGTCGGACCACCAGAGGGCCAACGCGTCCTTTTTCGAGCGCCAGGGCGGGGGCCTGGTGGTTGAACAAGCTGCGCTCGGAGAACTCTTCAGCGAGGTTGCCGAGGTCGCCTCCAACGACTGGCTGCTGCGCCAGTTCAGGGCAAACCTCCGGCGGATGGACCGCTTGAACTCCCTCGAGCTGATGCTGCGCGATCTGGAAGACATGGCGCAGCCCTCCGGCGAGGGCGCCCCCGTGGAAGCGATCGCATGAGACCGTCACCGCTGCCGCTTCTCTTTGGTCGCCCGGTCGGGCGCATCCACTGCCTGGGCGTGGGGGGCATGGGCGTGGCCCCCCTAGCGATCTACCTTGCGCGCCGCGGCTGGCAGGTTACGGGCGAAGACGACTCCCTGAACCCGGAAGTGGCTCTGCTCCTCTCGGCCGCGGGCGTGGAGGTGGGATCGCTCAAGAAAGGCACCGACCTGGTGGTGCGCTCCTCGGCCATCGCGCCCGAACATCCCTCGTTTATTGCGGCAAAAAGCGGAGGGATCCCCGTCGTCAGGCGGGGCGAGATGCTGGCCGAGGCCACGCGGGGCAGCAAGCTGGTTGCCGTGTGCGGCTCCCATGGCAAGACCACCACCACGGCGATGCTGGTTACCGCCCTCCGGCGCGCGTCGTTTCCGGCGGGCTACGTGGGGGGCGGCCTGTTCAACGACTCCACGCCGCCGGCGGCTGTCGGCTCCAACGACTGGGTCGTGGCCGAGGTCGACGAGAGTGACGGGACAATCGATGCCTTTTCCCCGGAAATCACCGTGATCGTGAACTTTGACTGGGACCATCCGGACCGCTACCAGAGCCCTGCTGAGCTTGAGGACGCTTTTCGGGCACTTTGCTCCCGCACCAAGGGGACGGTCCTGGTGAGCGATGCCTGCGCCCTCTCGCTCCGGATCGCTCCGTCGGCCGTGACCTTTGGCCGAAGTGGCACCTTTTCCGGAAACCTGGCGTCGGAGAAGGATGGGCGGATGACCCTAGTTCTGGGGGGCCGCTTCGCGCCGGCCGAGGTGTCGGTGGCCTCCTCGGGCGAATTCAACGCGACCAACGCGACGGCGGCCCTTGCCGCGGCCGCGCTGATGGGCGTCGAGCCAACGCGCAACCTACTTTCCGATTATCCCGGGGTTCGCCGCAGGCAGGCCGTGATCCTGAAGGAGGACGGACTCACCGTGATGGAGGACTACGCGCACCATCCTTCCGAGATCCGGGCGCTCCTTCCTAGCCTCAGGAGGCGCATGGCCCCCGGAGGCCGACTGATCGCGGTTTTCCAGCCCCACCGCCACAGCCGGACCGCGCGCTTCAAGGCCGAGTTCGCCGCCGCCCTGGCCCTGGCCGACATCGTCCACCTCATCGACGTCTATTCGGCGGGGGAGTCCCCGGCCTCGGGTGGGACCACGGCCGACATCTACTCCGAGATCAAGCGGGGAGCCCCCATGCTCAACGTGAGCTACCTGCCGGGCGACGGGGCGGCGTGCGTCCCGGCCCTGGTGAGGGAGGCAAGGTCCGGGGACGTGATTGCCTTCATCGGCGCGGGCGACATCGACCAGACGGCGAGGGCTTCGGTCGGGGAGCTTCGGGCCGGCCTGGCCAAGGCGCGCCGCTGGGATCGCTTCGCCGAGGAGATCCGGCCCTTGCTCTCCAAGAGTGCGCGGATCGTGCGCGAAGAACCGCTTGCCCAAAAGACCACCATGAGGGTGGGGGGCGCTGCGCGCCTATACGCGGAACCCGCCACGGAGGAGGACGTCCGGATCCTCGCCGGCAAGGCCCTCCAAGAGGATATCCCAATCTATGTCCTCGGACGAGGTTCAAACCTGATCGTTCCGGACGAAGGAGTGGACGGGCTGATCCTTTGCCTGTCCCACAAGTCATGGTCCGGGTTTGAGGTGCTTCCGGACGGCCGGGTACGGGTCGGCGCCGGCCTCAGGCTCAAGAACCTGTGCGGGCTCGCGGCGGCAGCCGGCCTGTCGGGCTTTGAGTTCCTCGAGGGCATCCCCGGGAGCGTGGGCGGCGCACTGCGGATGAACGCGGGCGCCATGGGCGGGTGGATGTTCGACGTCGTCGACGAGGTGAGGGTGATGTCGATGCAGGGGGAGGTCCGCAACCTGCCCAAGAGCGCCATGAGTGTGGACTACAGGAGCTGCGACGACCTGAAGGACGCGGTTGCGCTCTGGGCCGTGATCCGGCCGATATCGACCACAGACGCGCCCCGCGTCGCCCGGCAGATCGAGGACTACCGCAAGAAGCGGCATGAATCGCAGCCCAGGGAGCCGAGCGCGGGATGCATCTTCAAGAATCCCCCGGGCAATTCCGCCGGGAGGCTGATCGAGGAGAGCGGGCTGAAGGGCACCCGGATTGGCGGCGCCGAGGTGTCCCGGGTGCACGCCAACTTCGTGGTCAATACGGGGGACGCCACGAGCGGCGACGTGCTCGCCCTGGTGCGCCTTATCCGAAAGGGCGTCAGGCAGGCCAAGGGCGTGGACCTCGAGCCCGAGGTGATGCTCTACGGGAAGGAATGGAAGGACGTATTATGAACAACCCGATTGTCGCAGTTTTTGCAGGCGGAACCTCCTCGGAGAAGGAAGTCTCCTCGGCGTCCGGCGCCGCGTGCGCCCTGGCGCTTTGCCGCTCGTTCACGACCCGGCTCTTTGCGGTCACCTCGGACGCCCTCCCCGAGGGCTATGACCCCGCTGTTCACGTCGTCTTTTCCACGCTCCACGGGACGTTCGGGGAGGACGGGGGGATGCAGCGCCTGCTGGACGCGGTGGGCGGCTCCTATGCCGGATGCGATGCCGCAGCGAGCGCCCTGACGATGGACAAGACGCTCACCAAGAAGACCGTTGCCGCCCGCGGGGTACCCGTTGTCCAAGGGGTCGAATTCGGGGCCGAGGCCAAGCCCCAGCCTGGGGAACTCGCGAAGCTCCTCGGTCCGCGCGTCGTGATCAAGCCCAACAACGAGGGCAGCAGCGTGGGCCTGACGCTGGCCGACGATCCCGAGTCCCTGTCGGCTGCGCTCGGGACCGTCACCTCTGGCCGGTGGATCGCCGAGCGCCGGATCATCGGCCGCGAGATCTCCGTAGGTGTGCTCAAGGGCAAGGCCATGGGAATCGTCGAGGTCCGGCCCAAGTCCGGGGTCTACGACTACGCGAGCAAGTACACCAAGGGGATGACCGAGTACCTTGCCCCCGCGCCCCTGGACGAGGCCCTCGCCAAGCGCATCCGCTCATTTGCCGAGGTTGCCTTCGAGGCCTGCGGGTGCCGCGACTACGCGCGGGTCGACTTCATGATTTCGGACGAAAACGAGCCGTTTTTGCTCGAAATCAACACGCTTCCCGGCATGAAAGAAACCAGTCTGCTGCCAATGAGCGCTCGCTGCGCGGGACTGGATTTCACGGCACTGGTTCGGGAGATGGTTTCGCCAGCGGTTGAGCGCTTTCGACTGGCCGCAGCGGCACGCCGCCCTTGAGCAACGATACCCATATTCTGCCCGAGACCCGAAGCTGGAAGGACATCCCCCAGCAGGTCCGGCCGCGCGCGATGTCCGGAGAGGGACGCCGCAGGATGGCCATGGGCTCGATGCGGGCCGCGATCGGCGCGGCGGTGATCGCAGGGGTCTGCTGGGGAGCCTGGGAGGTGGCTGCCGTCCTCAGGGACAGCCCGGACTCGATGCCCGAGGCCGCGAAATCCGACCGGGTCAGAAGCCTTGTCCTGGTGACCGACGGTGTGCTCGACAAGACTTGGCTCGCCAAGACCCTCTCGATCGCGCCCGACGCAACTTTGATGGGGCTCGACCTAAACCAGCTCCGGCAAAAGGTGCTCTCTGACCCCCAGGTGAGTTCGGCGGCCATCGTCCGCAATTTCCCGGATGCGCTGACCGTGCGCATCTCGGAGCGCTCGCCCGTCGCCCGCCTGATGGCGCAGGCCGAGGGGAGCGCGCCGTCGATGCTATTGGTCTCCAGGGACGGGGTGGCCTTCTCGGGGACGGGTTTCGACCCGGCGATGGTGGAGACCCTGCCCTGGGTGGATGGGATCAAGGTCACCCGGGTGGGCAAGGGGCTTGCACCGATCGAGGGGATGCGGGCGGTTTCCGACCTCCTTGCCTCGGCAAAACTCGAGGCAGAGAACCTTTACCGAACCTGGCGGGTCATTTCGCTTGCGCGCCTTTCGACGGACGGTGAGATCGAGGTCCATACCCGCGACGGGATGAAGATCACTTTTGGAACCAAGGAGGATTACCTCAGGCAGATCGCCCGCCTGGACCTTCTGGTCGACGCCTCGGGCGACCCGACCCGTCCGCTTCGGGAGGTGAACCTCGCCCTTGGGGCGCAGGTGCCCGTCGCCTACGGCAAGGCGTCCCCGATCCTGGGGCCCCAGCCCGCAAGCGCGCTGAACGCCAGCTCGGCGCGGCCCCAGATCTCTTCCCCCGTGATTTCCAGCCCGCACATCGACATCCACCGTGAGCTCTAAAACCTCCTTCATAGGTGCCGTCGAGATCGGGACCTCCAAGGTCACTGTGCTGATCGGCGAGTACACGGGCCGGGAGATTGTGATCATCGGTTGCGGAGAATGCTCGTCCAGGGGCGTGATCAAGGGCTCCGTCGTGGACTACCGCGCCGCGACCGAATGCACCCACAGCGCCCTTGAGATCGCCGAGCGCGACGCCAACGAGCGCATCGACTATGTCTACCTCGCCCAGACCGGCGGGCACCTGGAAGGGTTCTACAACGAGGCCACATTGAACGTTAAGGCCGCTGATAACATGATAGAGCCAAGCGACATACGCACGGTATGTGACCTGGCAAAGGCCAAGGAGCTCCCCTTGGGAAGGATGGTCGTCCACAACATCCGCAGGCCCTTCCGCGTCGACGGCCGCCTGGTTCCGACCTCTCCGGAGAACCTGGTGGGTCAGAAGCTTGAGGTCGGCTACTGGACGGTCCACGGCCAGGAGCAGCGACTGGCCGACAACATCCACGTCATCCGGGGCTTCAACCTTGAGGTCCGGGAACTGGTGCTCTCGGGCCTGGCCTCGGGCCATATGGTCACCAGCATGGAGGAGCGCCAGAACGGCGTCCTGGCAATCGACATCGGCGCCGGCACGACCGACTTCGTCCTTTACCGCAACGGTGCACCCCACACGACGGGCGTCGTGGCGGTCGGCGGCAGCCACTTCACCAACGACATCAGCATCGGCCTCAGGCTCACCGAGGGCCAGGCCGAGAAGCTCAAGCTTCGGTTCGGGCGCGCCGTGGTGCAGTCCCGCGACAAGAACGAGAAGGTCTGGCTCGACGGCAATTTCTCCATTGGCGACCGGCAGTTCTCCCGGCACGCGATCGAGAGCGTGACGGCTGCGAGGGCTTTCGAGCTCCTGGAGGTTGTGAAGAAGAAGCTGGGCCACGCGTACTCGCCGGAGACCTGCGCCGGGGGCGTCGTGCTCACCGGGGGAGGCGCGAAATTGCCGGCGCTAGCCGAGTGCGCCTCCCACGTGTTTGGCACCTCCGCACGACTGGGCGAGGCGCCGAGCTGGGTGAACGAGAACCTTCGGGATCCCGGTTACCACACCGCGCTCGGCATCCTCTACTACGGGGTCAGCGTCCAGAGCGACCGCTCCGCGACCACCCGCAGAAAGAGTGGATTCCTGCACAACGTGACCCGCCTCTTCGCATCGACGTGAGCCCCAACGAACTCCCCCTCGAAACTCAGGCCCCGGGCGAGCGAAGCGTCGCCATCAAGCTCTTGGGCATTGGAGGAGCGGGCTCGAACGCGGTTGACCGCCTGAAGATGGAGAGCCTGGAGCGGCTCCAGCTCTGCGTGATCAATACCGACAGCCAGGCCCTTTCGAGCTCCCCGGTGCAGGACAAGGTGCTGATCGGCATGGGCACGACCCGCGGGCTGGGGGCCGGCGGCGACCCGGACCTGGGCAGGCAGGCCGCGGAGGACGACCGCGAGAAGATCGCCGCCGTGGTCAAGGACTGCGACCTGGTCTTCATCATCGCCGGGATGGGCGGCGGCACCGGCAGCGGGGCGTCCCCGATCGTTGCGGAGATCGCGGCCGAGCAGGGCGCCCTCGTGATCGCCTTCGTCACGCTCCCGTTCAGTTTTGAGGGGGGGCGCAGGCTGAAGCAGGCCGAGGAGGGCCTTGCGGCCCTAAGGCGCGCCTGCGACGCGGTGATCCCGCTTCCCAACGACATCCTTCTTCAGGAGGCCGCCGAGAACGAGACCGTCCTGGATTCCTTTGCCCGGGCCGACGAGTGGATCGGCAGGGGGGTCAAGTCCATCTGGTCGATGCTCTCGAAGACGGGGCTCATCAATGTCGACTTCGCCACGCTCAGGCAGGCCTTCCAGAACCGAGGGGCCAAGACCCTTTTCGGGCTCTCCGAGGGCGAGGGCGAGAACGCGGCCGCCGAGGCGATCGCGAGCCTGAAGCTTTGCCCGCTCCTCCACACCCCGGAGTTCTCAAGGAAGGCCGACCGCCTCCTGGTGAACATCTCCGGGGGAACGGACCTGACGCTTCCCAAGGTCAATGAGATCATGAACGCGATCGCCGAGCAGTTCGGCCGGGATTCGCACATCATCATGGGCGCTGTGATCGACGAGGGGATGCAGGGCAGGGTGGAGATCTCCGTACTGGGCACGAGCGACATGGGGACCCGGGGTGCCGTCACCCGCAGGCCGGCCCCGCAGAAGGCCCGCGTTCCACTGCAGGGCGGCGAGGCAGCCAGCCGACCCGAGGCGTCCCAAGGGGCGCCCCAGGCCCCGGAGAGTCCGGTCCTGGTGGGGCCCAAGCCGACCCAGGAGGAATTCGGGTTCGGTGAAGTGGAGAGCAGGGGCCAGTTTGAGCGCACGGACCGCAACCTCTTCGACGGACAGGATCTGGACGTCCCGACCTACCTCCGAAAAGGAATTAAGATAGCGATTTGATCCCGGGGCGGTTTTCGGTAGCCTCACGCCATGTTTGTCGACGAATGTGTAATAAAGGTGTCTGCCGGAGACGGCGGTCGTGGCTGCATTTCCTTCCGCCGCGAGAAATACGAGCCCTGGGGGGGACCCAACGGGGGTGACGGCGGCGCCGGGGGCGACGTGATCCTGCTGGGCTCCCACGACACTAACAACCTGGTCGACTACAAGTTTAAGCCGCACTGGCGCGGGGAGCGCGGCGAGCACGGCCTCGGCAAGGATTGCAACGGGCGCGAGGGCAAGGATGCGGTGCTTAGGCTGCCTCTGGGGACCATCGTCACGGACAAGTCCACGGGAAAGGTCGTGGCCGAGCTGGTCGAGGACGGCCAGAGGATCGTCCTGTGCAAGGGCGGCAACGGCGGCTGGGGAAACACCCATTTCAAGACCTCGACCAACCGCGCTCCCAAACGCGCCAACCCGGGCCAGGTCGGCGAGAGCGGGGAATACAGGCTGGTGCTCAAGTCCATTGCCGACGTGGGCCTGGTGGGCTTCCCCAATGCGGGAAAGTCCTCGCTCACCAACGCGATCACCAAGGCCCACCCGAAGATGGCGGCCTACCCGTTCACCACGCTCCATCCCCAGATCGGCGTGATCGAGTTCAAGGACGAGGTGGCCGGCGACAAGCGCCTGCTCCTGGCTGACATCCCCGGGCTGATAGAGGGCGCAAGCGAGAACCGGGGCCTCGGTCACCGGTTCCTCAGGCACGTCGAGCGCTGCGCCCTCCTCCTGATCATCGTCGACATGGCGGGCAATGACGGGCGAGACCCCGCCGAGGACTACCGCCAGCTCCTCGTGGAGTTGAAGCTCTACGACCCCGTCCTGCTGAAGAAGCCGCGGCTGCTCGCCGCCAACAAGATGGACCTGCCCGCCGCGGCCGCGAACCTCAAGAGGTTCAAGCGCCGTTTCAAGGTCGACGTGGCCGAGATCTCCTGCCTGGAGGGGGCCGGCCTGGAGCGGCTTAAGAAGGAATTGTTAAAGCGCGTCACCACCCTCCGGCGTAAGGAAAAGTTGTCGCCAGCCGCCGCGGCGTAACACAGACTCCAAGGACCGTGGCCACTGGATCGCAAATGTCGCCGGAGAACCGTTCGCTGCTCATGCGGGCCAACCGACTTCTCGGTGCGGGACTCGTTGAGCACAACCTGGTCAAGATTGAGGACCTGGAGAAGGCCAACGAGCGGCTTCTGGAGATCATCGCCTCAAACCAACCCCGCTCGGCAACCGTTCTCGGCGTGCTGGCCTACGAGCTGAAGGTGATCCGCGAGGAGGATGTCCTTCAACATCTTGTTGAAACAGATGGGCTTGGATTAGTTGATCTCCGCGGGTATGAGCCGCCGGATGACGCCAAGAAGGGCTTGGACATGGATGCCTGCTGGGCGACCTGGTCCGTGCCCTTCGACCAGGAGGAGGACTTCACCTTTATCGCATCGGCTTACTACCTGAGACCGGCCGTCCGAAGCTTCTGGGAGAAACGCTACGAGGGACCTCTCCTGTGGTTCGGGACAACCCTTGAGGGGATCGCGGAGCATCTCGACCGGATCGGCAACCCCGGCAATTCCAAGGCACCGTTCCCGGTCCCCGGTGCGGCCGCTTCGGCCCCTGCGGCCCCCGTTTCCGCGGCGCCTGCAGCGGCGGCCCCGGCAGCGCCGGCCGCGGCTGCCGCCCCTGCGCAGACCAAGATGGCCGGAGCAGCCTAGCCCTCACCCATGCCCCTCGGCAAAGTCCAGTCCCTGATCGTAGCCAAGCTGATCGCCATGGGCCGCCTGACGGCGGAGCAGCGCGACGCGATCGCGGCTCGCCCCCAGGACCTGAACGGCGACGCGCTCGATCGGCTCCTGCAGGAGGACTACAAGATCACGGCCTTCCAATGCCTGGTGGCCAAGGGCAGGGCGCTCGGCCTGGCCCCGTTCAACGTCGCCCGCTACAAGATCGCCTCCTCGACGTTCGAGCGGATCCCGCAGGAATTCTGCCAGGAGAACCTGGTGCTGCCCGTCGGGCAGGTCGGCGACCTCCTGCTGGTCGCGTTCGCCAACCCCTTTGAGGTCACCCTGCCGGCCAAGATCCAGGAGATGACCGGCAAGCGGGTCATCCGGCTCCTGGCCCGCGAGAAGGACATCAAGGAGAAGTTCAGCAAGGCCAACGACCGCTCCACCGGGTTTGACGACGTCGTCCAGAAAATCGGCGCCGAGTACGGAACGCAGGCCGAAAACGAGATCCTGACCGACACGGACGTCAACGAGGAGTCCGGCCCGATCATCCAGTTGGGCAACCGGATCATCGAGGACGCCTATTTTGCGGGGGCGAGCGATATCCACATCGAGCCCCAGGAGAAGGACGTGATCGTGCGCTACCGTGTGGACGGCATGTGCCAGGAAAAGCTGCGCCTTCCCGTCAAGGTGGGGCCCGCCCTGGTGGCCAGGCTCAAGATCATGTGCAACCTGGACATATCGGAGCGCAGGCTCCCCCAGGACGGGCGCATTGTCTTCAAGCAGTACACGAAGAAGAACCTCGACCTCGACCTTCGCGTCTCGACCGCCCCCCTGAACTACGGCGAGGGCGTGGTGATGCGTATCCTCGACAAGCAGAAGACGACGCTCCCGCTGACCTCGCTCGGTTTCAGCGACGAGAACCTTTCCCGCTACCGCGACTGCATCCGCCAGCCCTACGGGATGATCCTGCACTGCGGGCCGACGGGGTCCGGAAAGTCGATGACGCTCTACTCGGCGCTCAACGAGATCAACACCCCCGACATCGTTATTCGCACGGCCGAGGACCCGATCGAGTACACGCTTCCCGGCATCAACCAGATGCAGATGCACCGGCAGATCGGGCTCACCTTCGCCACGGCGCTGCGCGCCTTCCTGCGCCAAGACCCCGACATCATCCTGGTCGGTGAAATTCGAGACATCGAGACGGCGGAGATCGCCGTCGAGGCCGCGCTCACGGGCCACCTTCTCATCTCGACGCTTCACACCAACGACGCCCCCTCGACGATCGCCCGTCTCACGGACATGGAGATCGAGCCGTTCATGATCTCCTCCTCGATCCTGTGCGTGTGCGCGCAACGCCTGATGCGGCGCGTGTGCAAGCAGTGCAAGATCCCCTACGAGCCGAAAGACCGCGAGAAGGAGCTCCTGGAGAAGGCGATCGGCTGGAGCGGGATGATCAACAAGCACAACCCGAAGGGTTGCCCGAAGTGCAACAGCACCGGGTACCGGGGGCGCGTCGGTATCCACGAGCTGATGGTGACCAACGACGAGCTGATCGAGGGCATCAACAAGAAGTGGGACACGGCCGAGCTTAAGAAGATCGCGCAGCGGCAGGGCATGAAGACCCTGCACCAGGACAGCCTCCTGAAGGTCAAGGAGGGGCTCTCCACGATGGAGGAAGCGATCTCCACGGTGCCTCCCGACCTCTGATGAGACCCCGCGTTGCCCTGGCACTGGTGGCCGTGCTCGCTCTCGCGGGCTGCCACCGGAAGGAAATCACGTCACTGGAGCGCAAGGAGGGCGCGAGCCTGTCGAGCGAGGCGGATTTTGCCGTGACCATGAAGGAGTGGAGCCGCGCGGAGGACCTCTTTGCGAAGGCGGTGAAGCTCTGCCCCGACCAGGGGGACACCTGGCTCAACCTGGCGGTCGTGAGGATGCGCCTGAAGAATCCCGACGGGGCCCGCTCGGCCTACAAGTCGGCGCTCGCCGCCTACCAGGACGACATGGACCGCAACCCGAACAACACGATGTCGGTCCTGCGCAGGGCCTACGTGCTGGTGATCCTGGGCCGGGCGGACGAGGCGCGGTCGTTGGCGGCAAAAAGTCTCTCCAAGCATCCCGAGGACCGAACGCTCAAGGGTTTTGTCGAGGGAAAGGGCGTCGAAAAGATGCTCGCCGACCCGAGGCTCAAGGAAATCTCTCCCTAGGGCGGGACCGTGCACGGCTACTGGCCCCAGTTTGTTAAGATCGCGATAGCCCACATGCTCGCCGTGGCGAGCCCCGGCCCCGACTTTGCCATGGTGGTCCGCCAGAGCCTGGCCCACGGCCGTCGGGCGGCGATTTGGACCAGTATCGGCATCGGCAGCGCCATACTGGTGCATGTCACGTATGCGCTCTTCGGGATCGGAATCCTGCTGAGGACCTACCCGGTCGCCTTCGAGGCCATGAAGATGCTCTGCGCCGGCTACCTGGCCTGGATCGGTGCCAAGGCGCTCATGAGCCGGCCGAAGGGTGAAGTCCCGGTCCCCACCTTGGGCTCGGGGGAAAGCCCCGCCCGCCACGCGGCGTGGACCACCGGCTTCCTCACCAACGTATTCAATCCCAAGGCGACCCTCTTCTTCGTGGCCATTTTCGCGACCGTGGTTGACCCGGCGACCCCCAAGCTGATCCAGGGGGCCTATGGCCTTTGGATGTCGGGCACCACGGCGTTGTGGTTCATCGCCGTTTCGCTCCTCTTCACCCGCGAGCCCGTGAGGGCCGCCTTTGTCCGCGGGGGCCACTGGATCGACCGGTTCATGGGGCTGGTCCTCATTTCCCTCGCGGCGGCCATCGCCCTGGCGCCGGTCAGCTAGGCGTAGACGGCCCCGCCGAGCAGGCGGGGACCCTCGTAGAGCGCCAGAATCTGTCCGGAGGCGAGCGCCCGCTGCGGCTGCCGGAAGCGGACCAAGGCGGTGCCGCCCTCCTCCAGCTCCAGTGCCAGCTCGACCCGCGGATCCCGGTAGCGCACGCGGCCCTGGAGCGGGACGTCCCCTGCGGCGGGGGCCCCGCACCAGGAGATTGAATGAACCCTGACCTCGCTCTGGAAGAGCCCGGGGGCGGCAGGGTGGTCGAAGGCCACCCGGAGCGCATTCGAGGCGTAGTCCTTGCCGACGACCACGTAGCGCTCGTTATCGGTGTTGGAGGGGACCCCAATCCCTCGGCGCTGCCCGAGCGTGTAATAGTGCAGGCCCCGGTGCTTGCCCACCGTGCGCCCGTCGGAGGCGCGGATGATCGGTCCCGGGCTCTCGGGCACGTAGGCCTTGAGGAAGTCCGCCATCTTCACCTCGCCGATGAAGCATATCCCCTGGCTGTCCTTCTTCTCGGCCGTCGCCAGGCCCGCCTCCCTTGCGATCCGCCTGAGCTTAGGCTTCTCGATTCCCCCGATCGGAAAGCGGGCGCCCTGGATCTGCTCCTGGCTCAGGAGCGACAGGAAATAGGTCTGGTCCTTGTTGCGGTCCGCCGCCTCGACGAGGGAGGAGGCGCCCAAGGCGGTGGTCTCGCGCCGCGCGTAGTGGCCCGTCGCCACCGCGGTGTAGCCCTGCTCCTGGGCCCAAGAGCGGAAGACCCCGAACTTGATCTCCCGGTTGCAAATCACGTCGGGATTGGGCGTAAGGCCCCGAGCGTACCCGTCCAGGAGGTACTGGACCACCTTCTCGCGGTAGTCCCTCATCAGGTTCACCACCTGGAAGGGGATGCCCACCTGCTCGGCAACCCGGCGGGCGTCCTCGATGTCCTCCATCCAAGGGCAATGCCCGACAACGCCGTCCTCGTTGATCCAGTTCTTCATGTAGGCGCCCGTGACGTCGGCCCCCTGCCTCTTGAGCAGGAGGGCGGCGACCGAGCTGTCTACGCCCCCGGACATGGCCACCACGATTCGTTCACGCGCTTGCACGGCTCCCCCACGACGATCGGAGGGCCCCCCACTGTCAACCCCTTGGGGCGGGTCAGATGGCCCGCGACTCCAGCGGAGCGGGCTCAGACTGTGCGGGGGTGTGGGTGACAGCCGCCTTGCCCGACACCTCAAAGTCCTCGGCCTGGGGCTCCTCCACGAGCGGGAACTCCTTCAGAAAATCGGCGTACTCTATAAGCTGGTAGCCGCCGTCCCAGTGCTCGACCACGGCCGTCAGCGACTCGATCCAGTCGCCCGAGTTCAGGTAGTGGATGTTCCCGAGCATCTTGTCGGCGGGCGTGTGGATGTGGCCGCACATGACCCCCGTGCACCCGCGGCTGCGCGCAAGGTCCGCGATATGCTCCTCGAAATTGGAGACATGGCTCACGGCCGACTTCACCCGCGCCTTGATGGCCCGGCTCAGCGACCAGTATTCCAGGCCCCGCCAGCTCCTCCAGACGTTGTAGGCCCGGTTGATGGCCAGGAGGGCGTGGTAACCCCAGTCGCCTAGGTGGGCGAGGAACACGAAGTTCTTGGTGACCGTGTCAAAGACGTCCCCGTGGAGGACCAGGTAGCGGCCCTTGGCACCCTCGTGCAGGTATTCGTCCACGACCATCAGGTTCTCGAACTCGAGCGGGAGGAACTTTGAGAGGATGTCGTCGTGGTTGCCCCTCAGGTAGACGATCTTGGTGTCGCGCTTTTCCAGCATCTTCAGGACGATGCGGATGAAATGCGTGTGGGCCTTCGTCCACTGGCCGTTGCGCTTGAGCTGCCACCCGTCGATGATGTCGCCGTTGAGGATCAGCTTCTCGCAGCGCACATGGCGAAGGAAGTGATTCACCTCCTGAACCTTGGAATCCACCGTACCGAGATGGACGTCCGAGATGATGACAGTCCTTACCCGTAGTTTCTTCATGGCAATTGAAGGGCAAAGCCGGCGGCGGCCTTGTCGTTTGAGGGGGACACCGCAGGGCAATCCGCCGGGACGATCATCCGGAGGCTCCTGGGCCTTACGGAGACCTCGATCCGCGCCCCTGTGAAGTGGGTCTCGCCATCGGTATGGATCAGGCCGGCGGCCGGCCGCTCGATCACGAAGCTCGGAGCGAGGATCCGGCGGACCTTCTCGGACCTGTCGGTTGACCCCAGGAAGAGGCGGGCCCCGAGGACGCCCGCAGAGATCCATCCGACAGGGCTCACGATCACCAGGTCCAAGAGCCCGTCGTCCACCCGCGCGCGGGGCGCGATCCTCGCGTTGTTTCCGTACTGGTCGGAATTGGCGACCGCCATCAACAGCATGTCGACCGACTCGCGCCGGCCGCCCGCATCCAGGACGCACCGCTCGGTCTTGCGCTTCACGAAGGCGGCGAGCGCGGTCTTCGCGTACGCCGGCAGCCCCCTCTTGGTCAGCTTGTTGAAGCGGTGCGCGACGTCGGAGTCCAGGCCCAGGCCCATGGCGTTCACGAAGACCAGCCCGTTCACGACGCCGGTGTCCAGGGCCGCGGTGCGGCCGCTCGAGCCGGCCGCCAACTCGAGGGCGTCCTCAAAGGAGCGGGGCAGGCCCAGGTGCAGGGCTAGCCCGTTGCCGGAGCCGCAGGGGACAAGCCCCATGGCCGCAGGCGAGTCAATGAGCGCCTGGGCCACCTCGTTCACCGTGCCGTCGCCGCCGACGGCCACGACCCTCAGGCAGCCCCGGGCGACTGCCTCCTGGGCGAGCTCCGTGGCGTGGCCGGGCCCCTCGGTCGAGGCGAGGTCGGCGTCCAGGGCCCGGGCGGCGATGAACCGCCGGAGCATGGGCAAAAGGGGTGCGTTCCTGCGGGGTCGGCCCGACCTCGGGTTAAAGATGAAGCGCACTTTCATAGGATGGCAGGCTCGGCGCTCGCGGCGGCGCCTGCCTGGGAGAGGACGTGGGCGGCAATGGCGCGCGCCGCGTCGGGGCGCGCGATCGGCTCCAGGGCATCGCGCCAACCCGACCAGGCGCGCCCGCGGTCGGAGAATGCCGCCCTCAGGGTGGAGATGACGGTCTCCGGGGTGGTGGCAAGGGCACCCGCACCGTGGCGCAGGAGCAGCTCGCAGTTGCCCTCCTCCTGCCCGGGGACGACCTGGTTAACGACCATCGGGCAGCGGGCCGCGATCGCCTCCTGCGTCGTGGCGCCGCCGGCCTTGCTCACCACGACGTGGTGGGTCATCAGCAGCTCGGGAATGCGGTCCGTCCAGCCGAGAATCTCCGCGCGGCGGGCCCTCCCGCGGGCCAGGCCGGTGAGCGTCGCCCTCAGGGCCTCGTCCCGGCCCACTGTGCAGGTGACCTCCCACGAGTCCTCGGCCAGCAGGAGGCGCGCCGTGGCCTCGGCGTTGCGCGTTCCGGAGTTCACGATGTAGAGGATGCGGGGGGCGGCGCCCTCCTCAAGGCTCGGGCGGTGGAGCGCGGCCTCGTTCTTTCGGAAGAAGGGGGTCACGGGGAACCCGAGGACGTGGAGCTTCGCCGAGTCGACTCCGGCGGCCCGCATCACCTCGGCCGAATCCTCGTTGGGGACGTACCAGCCGTCGCAACCGGGTCGCCACCACACCGAATTGATGCTGATCGAGTCGGTGACGATGTTGTAGTGGGGGATCGCGAGCTGCTCGTCCCGCGCCATGCGCTGCAGGAGCGCGGCGTACGCCGGGAACGTGCTGCAGATGGCAACCGGCCGCTCGCGCTCGATCACCCGCTCGAGCATGCGCGACTGGGCCCGGAGCATCCACAGGCCGCTCGACATGAACCACGGCTGGTCCATGAGGGCGTAGAGGCGTTTCCACAGGCGGGGGGTTCCGTTGATCGCCGCAAGGTAGCTGCGGCGGATCAACTGGTTGAGCCGCGGGCTCGTGAGGGCGAAGACGTCGACCACGACAGCGCTGCCGGGCAGGTCCTCGTTGAATGCGGCGGCAAGGGCGTGGGCCGCCGCATTGTGCCCTTCGCCATACGCCGCGGTGAGAACAAGGATTCGCTGCTTCATGAAGGGAGGAGGGCGGGGGTCTTCCCCGGTGCGGGCCGTGCCGTGCCGGCCTCGCCTTCCAGGTCGGTCTCGAACTGCTCGATCACCTTCTCCCAGGACTGGCTCTCGACGGCCTCGCGGGCCTGGGCCCCGAGCCGCTGCCTGAGCGCCGGCTCGGTCGCGAGCCGGACGGCGGCGTCGACCAGGGCCTCGGGCCGGTCGGTCGGTACGACGAGCCCCGTCTGGCCGTCCTTGATGAAGATCTTCGCCGCCGCGTAGTCGAAGCCGGCCGTCGCCAGCCCGCTGGCCATCGCCTCGGTCAGGACGTTCCCAAAGGTTTCCGTGAGGCTGGCGTGGATGTAGATGTCCGCCGACGCGTAGTAGCGGCCGATTTCGTCGCGGGAGAAGAAGCCGGCAAAGATGCAGTCGGGGTGCTCCCGCATCAGTGAGCGCTTCAGGGGTCCCTCCCCGGCCAGGACGAACCGGCACGCAGGATTGGCCTTCTTCATCGCGGCATAGGCCTTGAAGAGCAGGGGATAGTTCTTCTCGGCCGCCATGCGGCCGACGTGGATCACCACCGGGTCGCTTGGGCCCACGTTCCAGCTGCTGCGAAGGGAAAAGGACCGGCGTTCAGGCCTGAACTGGCGGGTGTCGACCCCGCGGGAGAGAACGGAGAGGTTGGTGAAGCCCTCCGCCTGGAGTTCGCCGCAGATCTCGCGGGTGGGGGCAAACGTGCGGCGCGTCAGGTTGTGAACATGGCGCAGCCAGCCGAGGGCCATGTCGCGCAGGAGCGGGATCTTGTAGTGGCTGGTGTAGGCGTGGAAATTCGTGTGGAAGCTCGAGGTCACCGGGATGCCGAGCTTCAGGGCGGCCCGGATGGCCGAAAGGCCGAGGGGGCCCTCCGTGGCCACGTGGACCAGGTCGGGCCTGTCCCGGGTCCACGCCTTTCGGAAGGCTCCCTTGGCCGGCAGGCCGAGGCGGAGCAGGGGGTAGCCGGGAATCGGCACCCCGGGCATCGGGACCTGTCGGAAATCGGGCTGGAGGCTCCCGTTGGGGAGGTCCCGGCGCCAGGGCCGGTACACGGAGACAGAGTGGCCTCGCCGACCGAGCTCGCTGGCAATGACCCCGAAGGTCATTGCAACCCCGTTGATCTCCGGGGGGAAAGTCTCAGTGACGATTGCGAGTTTCACGGGATGCGTGGTTTACGCATCCCATCGTGACCGTTCAGCGTGTCGAACGGGTGTCGGACCGGTTACGGTTAGGCCAAATCCGCCGGTGAAGGGCGTTAATGCGCCATCGCGACGGCAACGCAGTGGTAGAGCACGCGTCCCCCGGGGTAGGGGGTGGAGCCGGTGACATAGAAGAGGTGTCCAGCGCTGGCGAAGGGGGTGCCTGCCGCAAGGTGCTGCCCCAGGCTCTCGTCCTTTTCCAGGGCCTGGCCCCAATCGGACTCGGAGGTAAGGACAAAAAGTCCATTCGGCGGCACGGATAGGACCGAGAAAACCGATGCCTTTGCGGCCCCGGGGACCACGGCGGGCGGCGGGGCTTCAACGGCAGCGGGGGCCTGGGCCTGCTTCACCTCGAGCTTGATCATCCGGGCCACGGCGTCGGGGCCGCTGTCCGAGAGGACCGAGCTCACCCAGTCCAGGAGAAGGTTGCGGACGGCGTTCAGGTCCGGGGCCTTGGCGATCGGCTCGATTCCGCCGCTCTTTCGGATCGCCTTAACCAGGGTGGAGATCTCCTTCAGGTAGACGTTCTTCTGCGCGCCCGGGATGTAGTACATCACGGCAAGGTGGACGGGCATCCCGTCCGCCGATCCGTAGTCGATCCCCTGCTGGGACCAGCCGATTGCGCAGAAGAGGTCGCCGTCTTCCTGGCGCGCGCGCATATGCGGGACCGCCACGCCGAGACCTATCCCGGTGTTGCACTCCTGCTCCCTCAGCTTGATCTCCTCGACGGCATCGGCCCCGGCCTCGATCTTCGGGTTGGCATCGAGGATGCGTGCCAGGAAGGCAAGGACCCGGTCCTTGCTGGCTCCCTCGGGCAGCTCAAAGAGGCGGCCGTCCTGAAGTGCGGTGAGAATGCTGCGCATAAAATTTAGTCAGTGCCGAAGCGCCGGTAGAACCATGTCTTCACGATGTGGGTGAGAGCGCAATAGAGGAAAGCGAAGAGGCCGAGCCAGGCGAAGAACACTGCGGGCATCGGGGTCAGGTGGAGGAGCTTGGCGAAGGGGGAGAACGGCAGCCAGATGCCGATCGCCATGACGCTGACGGTCGTGAAGCTCATGGTCCTGCTCGCGCGGCTCTGGAAGAACGGGATGCGGATCGAGCGGATCACGTGCACGATCAGGGTCTGGGTGATCAGCGACTCGACGAACCAGGCGGTGTGGAAGAGTTCCTCGAAGTGGGTGTTGGCGGCATCCGAGGTGCCGGTCTTGCCGAAGGCCACGCACCCGAAGACGTAGAGCATCAGGAACCAGGTTGCATAGTCGAAGATGGAGCTGATCGGCCCCACGTAGAACATGAACCGCTGGATGCTCTTGATGTTCCAGCGGCGGGGCTTCTCCAGGTACTCGGCGTCCACGTTGTCGAGCGGGATCCCCACCTGGGAGATGTCGTAGAGGAGGTTGTTGACCAGGATCTGCGTCGGCAGCATGGGCAGCAGGTTGACCGGCAGGACAAACGCGGTGCCGAGCATGCTGAACATGTTCCCGTAGTTGGAGCTGGCACCCATCTTGATGTACTTGATGATATTGCCGAAGACCTTGCGGCCCTCGATGATCCCGTCCTCCAGCACGAGCAGGCTCTTCTCGAGGAGGATGATGTCGGCTGACTCCTTCGCCACGTCGACCGCCGTGTCGACCGAGATCCCGACGTCGGCCGCCTTCATGGCGAGGACGTCGTTGATGCCGTCCCCCATGAAGCCGACGACATGGCCCTGGCTGCGCAGGGACTTGATCACCCGCTCCTTCTGGTCTGGGGTGAGCCGGGCGAGGACGTTGGCCTCGGTGACCTCCTTGGCGAACGTCGCCTCGTCCATCGCGGTGAGCTGGGGGCCGGTAAGGAGCTTGGTGATCGTCATGCCGACGTCGCCGCAGACCTTGCGGGTCACCAGCTCGTTGTCGCCCGTCAGGATCTTGACCCCGACCCCGGAGCGGCCGAGGGCGGCGATGGCCCGCGCGGAGGTGTCCTTGGGCGGGTCGAAGAAGGCGATGTAGCCGAGGAGGATCAGCTCGGACTCGTCGGCCACGGCGAAGACGGGCTTGGACCGGTCGAACTCGCGGTAGGCGATCGCGAGCACCCGGTAGCCCTGGGCGCTCAGCGTGCGGTACTCGTCCAGGAGATCGTCGCGGATCAGCTGGATCAGGGGGTTGATGTCGTCGTCGACCTGGTAGTTGTCGCAGACCGAGATGACCTCCTCGACCGCCCCCTTGCAGATCAGCACGTGCCGGTCCTCGTAGTCGATCACCACCGACATGCGCCGCCTCTTGAAGTCGAAGGGGATCTCGTCGACCTTCTTGCAGTCGCGCTCCACGTCCAGGTCGGAGTGGGTGAGGATCGCGCGGTCGAGCAGGTTGCGAAGCCCCGTCTGGTAGTAGCTGTTCATGTACGCGTACTTCAGGACGTCCTCGCTCACGCGGTTGGTGACGTCCACGTAGCGCTCGAGGACCACGTGGTCCTGCGTCAGGGTCCCTGTCTTGTCCGTGCAAAGGACGTCCATCGCGCCGAAGTTCTGGATCGCGTGGAGGTGCTTCACGATCACCTTCTTCCGGGACATCATGAGCGCCCCCTTCGAGAGGCACACGGTCATGATCATCGGGAGCATTTCCGGGGTGAGCCCTGCCGCGATCGACAGGCCAAAGAGCATGGCCTCAAGCCAGTTGTGGTCCCTGATGCCCACGATCAGGAAGACGGTGAGCACCATGACGACCATGAACCGGATCATCAGCCAGGTGAAGGCGCTCACCCCCTTGTCAAAACTCGTCGCGTCGCGCTTGGATAGGAGCTTCTCGGCAAGCGACCCGAAGAAGGTGTTAGCCCCGGTGTAGAGCACGATGGCCTTGGCCGAGCCGCTCAGGACGTTGCTGCCCATGAAGCAGGCGTTGGTGAACTCGAACGGCACTCGGCCGGCCGGCTGGTTGTTGTCCGCGCTCTTCTCGACCGGCATCGACTCGCCGGTGAGGGCGGACTGCGAAACGAAGAAGTCCTTGGCCGAGAGGATCCGCAGGTCGGCCGGGATCAGGCTGCCGGCCGCCAGGACGACCACGTCCCCGGGGACCACCTCCTCAAGCTGGATGTCGATCTCCTTGCCGTCGCGCACAACCGTCACCGTGGTCTTGACCATCTTCTGGAGCTTCTCGACGGCGCGCGAGGAGCGAGTCTCCTGGAAGTAGGAGAGGAAGACGCTCAGGAACACCATGGCGCCGACCAGGGTCGCCGAACCCGTGTCGTCGGCCACCCAGTAGAAGAGGGCGCACATGACGAGCAGCTGGACCACGAGTGGGTTTTTGCACCGGTGCAGCAGGTCCATCACGATCGACTTGCGACCCCCGGCGGCAACGGTGTTGGGGCCCACCTCCTTGAGGATCTTCGCGGCCTGCTCGGCCGAGAGCCCGGTTGGCGCGCTGCCCAAACGGGTGAGCAGGTCGTTTTCGACGGTCGTGTAGAGGCTCGGGTCGATGGGCACGGTGAAAAGGGGAGTTACGTGGTCGGTAGCCGTCGGAAGCCTAGCCGAGGCGCTCATGACAAGAAGCTTCGATTCGCGGCGCGCGGCGACCTTTTTTTTCGCCCAAACAGCCCCCTTTTTAGGAAAGTCACACGACGGTCACAAAAGGGCCCGCGTCATTCCGCAAAGGGGGGTCCAAAATTCTGTTGCGCGCGCCTAGGGCAGGTGTCTACTTTCGACCTTTTAGGTAAATGCAAACCCACGGTCCGAAACGGGTCTATACACCACATTCCCTGGAGTACTGGTTCGACATCCTAGCCGAGGACTGGGCGGACACGTTCTCGGAGAGCCAATTGGACGAGGGGCGCAGGATCTACCGCAACGGCGAAGTGCGTGAGCTCGAGCTCACCGACCGCGACGCCATCATCCACCGCAGGATAGAAAAGAAGGACGAGTACGCCGTGATCGAGTGGAGCGCGGGCGCCCTCTCGGTCCGCAGTTCGACCACCGACCGCGAAATCGCCCATGCCCTTGCCGTGGCGGGACTTCATGAGATCGAGGAGCTGGTGGCCGATGAGATCTCGCCCCTGCCCGCCGAGGCCGGCAGCGCCGCCCACCACACCCTCGCCTCGAACGGCAACGGCAAGTTGGCTACAACGGTTGAGCCCGTCCGCGCCGCACCGGTCCCCCGGCTCAACGGCCCCTCGCGGCCCCTCCTCCTGGTCTTCAAGATCAAGTCCTCCGGGCTCTCCTTCCAGGCCTGCTGGGTGGACAGCGACAAGAAGACCCGGCACCCGGCCCTGGGGCCGGACGCCCACGCCGGGGGCAACGGGCACGTCTCGAGCGGGGAGCGCGCCAAGCTGATCGGCCTGGCCGCCTATGCCCGAAAGGCGCACTTCCAGTACAACCAGGAGACGGGAGCCTACCTGATGGAGTCCCTGGTCGAGATTCCCAATTTCCTGAAGGTCACGCTTCCCCTGTGGAAGCGCGTCTTCGCTATCGAGCTCGACGACAAGACGGCCAATCTCCTGAAGGGCACCCGCAGCATCGAGATCGAGGCGGTTGCCGAGCGGTCCCAGGGCGACGCGGGCCTGAACCTGAGGTGGATCTTCCGGACCGGCGAGCGGATGCTCACGGACAGCGAGGTGTCGGCCCTGGTCAAGCGGGGCGGCCAGCCGGTCATCCTGCCGAACCTGGGCATCGTCGCCCTCTCCGCGGAGAAGTGGGAGTCGTTTAGCTCCTGGAGGCGCAACCTCGAGGAGACCCAGGAGGGGGGCGCGGCCCAGCTCCAGTACCTGATATTCTCCCTCTTCAACGACGCCCGGCTCAAGCTCACGCTCTCGCCCGAGATGGAGGCGTGGCGCCAGAAGGTGCTCGCAGTCCCCGATTCGCCGCCGCAGATGGCCGCGATCCTGCGCCCCTACCAGAGGCGCGGCGTCGAGTGGATGCACCACCTCTGCGAGGTCGACTGCCACGGGCTCCTCGCCGACGAGATGGGACTCGGCAAGACCCTCCAGGTCCTCTCGCTCCTGGCGGCCCGCCCGATGCGCGACCGTCCGAGCCTGATTGTCTGCCCGGCGAGCGTTGTCCCCGTCTGGCGGGAGGAGATTTCAAAGTTCTTCCCCGAGCTTGCCGTCGACGTCCTGAAGACCGGCAACGACTTCAGCGCGAACAAGGAGCCGGTCATCTGGCTGTGCAGCTACACGCAGCTGCGCAAGCACCGCGGTCTCCTGGACAGCTTTGAGTTCGGCTACGCCGTCCTGGACGAGGGGCAGTTCATCAAGAACCCGGACGCCAAGGTCACCCAGACCTGCTTCGCGGTCCGCTCCCGGCACCGGATCGTGCTCACCGGCACGCCCCTGGAGAACCGCCAGCTCGACCTCTGGAGCATCTTCCGGTTCCTGCTTCCCGGCCTCCTCGGCTCGCGCTCCTCCTTCGAGGGATCGCTCAACGCCGACCGCGAGGGGACGCTCAACCGGCTCAGGGCGCAGCTTGCCCCCTTCATCCTGCGCCGCACGAAGAAGGAGGTCGCCCAGGAACTCCCGCAGAAGGTCGAGATGGACCTGATCTGCCCCCTTACCGATGTCCAGAGGGCGGAGTACGCGCGCATCTGCACCGAGGGGCTCGAGAGGCTGGGGGACGACGTCGGCTCGGCCATGCGCGAGAAATCCTTCGGCTTTTTGGCCCTCCTCACGCGGCTCCGGCAAACTTGCTGCGACCCGGACATGCTGCCGTGGCTCAAGGCGCCGCTTTCGGATTCCGGCAAGATCAACCTGCTCGTGGAGAAGCTGGCTGAGATTGTCGGCAGCGGCCACAAGGTCGTCATCTTCTCGCAGTTCGTTATGCTGCTCGACCGGGTCCGTGCGGCCCTCATCCAGAATTTCCCGGATCTGCCGAGATACGAGCTTACGGGCATGACGCTTGACCGGCTCAAGCCCGTCCAGGCGTTCCAGGGTGCGTCGGGAGCGGCGGCGATGCTCGTCTCCCTGAAGGCGGCCGGCACCGGGATCACGCTCCACGCGGCTGACTACGTCTTCCTGCTCGATCCCTGGTGGAACCCGGCGGTAGAGGCCCAGGCCGTGGACCGCGTCCACCGGATCGGCCAGACCAACACCGTGTTCGTCTACCGGATGGTGACGGCGGGAACGGTCGAGGAGCGGATCCAGGCGCTGAAGGCCTCAAAGAGGGACCTCTTCGACAAGCTGGTTGGCGGGATGGGCGGGGACTTTGACCTGAGCCAGCACTTCTCCTCGATGAAGAGCCTGGTGCAGCTGACGGCCTCGCCCGAGCAGGAGACGCCGGAGCGCTGGGTCGAGGGGACAGTGCCGGCGGCTGCCGCGCCCGCGGCCGAGCCCGCGGTCCCGGAGGCCCAGGACGGCCAGCCGCCCGCGGCGCCGGAAACCCCCTAGGCTTTCGCCTTAGGCGACCCCCGGGGCCGCCGTGCAGCCTTCCTGGCCGGTTCGGCCTCGTCGGGCACCGGCGCAGATGAACCGGTGTTTTGCGGTTCGTCCCCGGGCCTGCGGATCCTCAGGAACTGGACGTTTTCGGCGACGACCTTCAGGCGCGAGCGCTTGGCGCCGCTCTTCTTGTCCTGCCACTGGTCCATGTCCATGCGCCCCTCGATGAAGACGAGGGAGCCCAAGGTCAGGAAGTGGGCGCAGGCCTCGCCGGGCGGGCCCCAGACCTCGATGTCGTTGATGTAGGTGGTGTGCACGATCTTTTCGCCACTCTCGTCCCTTGAGTTGCGGTTGATGGCGACGTTTAGCAGGCAAAGCGCCTGGCGCAGGGAGGTGGGCGGCAGGCGGAGCTCGGGAGCCTGGGTCAGGTTCCCGATGAAGGCATAGCGATTGAGGTAGGGCATGGGGAAAGGGGGGCTTGGGGCACCTCGGTCAGGGCTCGCGCGGCGGCGGATCCTTTGGCGAGGCCTTTCCCGAGGGCGCGTCCTGCGGGGCGATCCTCGCCTGCTCAGAGGCAAGCAGGGCCGCAAGGCGACCCGACTGCGCCTTAAGTTCCAGCGCCTGCTCGGAAAGCTCGCGGCTGCGGCGCATCACCCCTTCCAGGGCGTTCTCCATCCGGGCGGTGCTCTCCCGGTTGGCGGCCACCTCGGCCGCGAGCTCCTGGGGGAGGAGTCCCGGCTGGTAGGCCAACTCGCCCCGCGAGAGTTCCCCGGCGACCACCCTGAGCGAGGTCGGCGCGGGGGCGAGGGAGGAGGCGTCGCTCTCGCGGACCAGCGTGAGATGCCCGTCAAGGAGCATGAGCCGGTAGGCGGCCGGAAGCTCGATCCGGTCGGGAAGCGAGAGGGGCGCGGGGGTCTCGGCGCGGAGAGTGGCCGGCCCGCCCGGGGGACCCGCCCGCTCGGGTGCGCCCACTCTGGGCGCCTCGCATCCCGCCAAAATCAGGGCCGCGGCGGGGCAGAGAATAACGGAGGCCTTCATGCCTTGGGCCCCGGGTTCGGGGCGTGCCGCATCCCGACCCGGGCATCCTCCGGACGGATGGTCTGCTCGACAAAGAGGAAGAACCTCTTGCCCGCTGGAACCCGCACGTAGAGGCCCCGGCTCGTGATCTCGTCCCGGATGCGGCTGGCGTACTGGGCGAGGAGTTCGCTCGACGCCGACCCGGCCGAGGCCGTGAGCAGGTTGCCCAGGGTGGGCGCCACCTGAGTGGCGCCAAGGACGCCCGAGAGGCCCGGGGCGGGCTGCTGGCGCTCGGCCACGGCCGTGGCCCCTTGCACCCATCCGCCTAGGGCAGCGGCCGCGAAAAGCTTGATCTCGCGGTCTCCCTGGGTCGAAAGGACCTCTCCCAAGAGGCCGTCCGCGCCCTCACTCGGGGCGATGCCGGCCGCGGGGCGCCCGGCGTCGGACCGGTCCAGTGCGCGCGCCCTGAGCACAAGTTCCCTGCCGTTCACCGCGTCGTTCGAGGCGGGCAACACGATCGTCCACTCGCCCTCGTCGACCAGCCGGCCCCGGCCGGCCTCATCCCTCACGGCCTCTGGCCTTGCGTAGCCCAGGGCCTCGGAGCCGGCGGGAACGACGACCGCCCCGTTCCAGCAGAGGTCCTCGGTCACCAGCGCCACGATCGGCGCGGAGCGCGCGGTCACGCTGTCGACTGCCGCCACCAGCTCGCACTTGATCAGCCGGCCGAAGGGGGCGAAGGGCGCATCCGGGGATTCGGCGGGCGGGGGCGAGGCAGCCGGGGCGGCTGAGGTGGGCGTCTCCTGGGGGGCCTCGCCCGGCATGCGGAAGATTTCCGGCAGGGATTTCTTTTCGTCCCTTCGGCGATTCGGGGGGCTTCCCGGAGCCTCGGTCGGGACGGGCGGGGACGCTGCCGTGTCCTCGCTCACGTCATGCACCGGCTTCGGCCGCTCGACATCCCGGCGGAACGTGCTCGCGACCGGCGTGGCCTCCCGCAGGGCTTCCGCGGCGCTGATCTCCTCGGGAGGCAGCCGCGTCGGAAAGCTGGGCTTGGCCTCGTGGTGCGCCGGAGCAGAGGGGGGCTCCGTCGAGGCGCTCTTCCAGGCAAGGAGCGCCAGGGTTGCGGCGCCGGCGATCAAGGCGCACGCCCGCAGCGATATCGCCCCCCGGAGAGACGTGCCCAGGAAAATGGGGTTCATCGGGATCCAAATGACGGAAGGTCCATCCGGCGGACCGGCCTGGGATTGGCGCTCGCCAGGATGCGGGCGCTCACGTGGAAGACATTGTCCGGGAGGAGCCGGGTGGGCAGGCCGTCAGGGGCCCTGCCGATCACCAGGAGGGCGGCCCGCCCCTCGCCGGGCTCGAGTATCCCGGGGAAGTCCACCGTGCCCACCGGGTAGACCCGGTCCCCCGACCGGACAACCCACCCGGCGGGGTCGAGCACCAGGCGCCGGGGTGAGGCGCTCAGGACCGAGACACAGATCCCCAGGCTGTCCGTGGTTTGATCCCTCAGGGCGAAACGTGGGGTGAGCGTGAAGTCCCCGAAGCTCTCCGGGCACGTCCCGAACTCCGCAAGCCGGAGCGCAGGGTTGGAGGCGGCCACTGCCCGCGCCCCGGCCGCCGTCGTGTTCAACATGAGCCTCATCGTGTCGACGAGGCCCAGGAGGGACTGCGGGTCGGGGCTTCGGAAAAGCGCGCGCGGGGGCCCCTTGCGCAGCGTGAAACCGGGCGCGGGTTCCGGGGTGGGCCGTCCGTCGACGAAGGTCACCTTTCGCCAGGCAAGGCCCGCGGGTGCCGGGACAAACTCCAGGGGGATTCCGCGTGTCCCGCCGCCGGGGACGGCAACCACGATATGGAGGACGCGGTGCGCTGCGGCGGACACCGGGGTCACGAAGATGCGGCGCCTGCCCCGGGTCGCCTCGATCACGAAGTCGCCGGCATACTTGTCCGGGTCGGGAGTGAAGCCCCTTCCGGCCCAGTCCTCGAGCGGCCACGGAAAATCAAGTTCGACCGTGTTCTCCGGCTCGGTCGGTACGGCGACCGGGCGGTGTTCACTTCCCTCCGGGGGGAGGACGACCCGTGTCACGCTTTGGACCGGATCCTCCGCCCGGGCTGACGCCAGGGCGAAAAGTGCCGCCGAGCACAGGGCCAGGCCTCTCACTGGGGAACCTTCTCCCCGGGCCAGCGCACGACCGCACGGTGCCGGACGACGACAAAGGGGTAGCGGCCCTCCTGGAGGGCGTCCTCCTGGGGGGCTAATTCGACGATCAGGTGGAATTCTCCGGCCGGGGGCTGGTAGGGAAGGCCCTCCACGGCGCCCGAGCGCACCACGAAGCCGCGTATCCGGTAGCGCGGGCTCGCCCCGTCGTCGAGGACCTCAATCCCCTCGACCTCGGGATGGTCATAGAGGTTGCGCCTTCGCCGGCCGGGCGCCTCGGCCCTCAGGTCGGCCTCCAGGGTGCGCCAGCTTTCGCCTACAAAGATCCTCCTGGCGAGCTCGGGGTAGGAGAGGCCGGAGGGGTTTCGGGTGAGGCAGACCTCGGTGGCCTGCAGGAGGATCTCCCGGAAGAGGGCGCTCGACGCGTCGGCGGGTTTCACCGGCCCGTAGTGGATCGTGCCAGCACCGTCGACCGAGTAGGCCCAGATACCCTGCCTCAGGTTTGCCGTTCCGCGCTCGAGCACAAGGAGGCTGGCGAGGGGCGAGGCGGTCGCCACGACCATGCACAGCATCTTAACCTGGTGCTCGGCCACCCAGCGGGCGGCGGGGGTGAAGGTGGACCTTGGGGTGGGCCCCGTGCGCGGTCCGGCGTTGGCCGCGCGCCTCTCAAGTCCCTGCGTCTCGTTCTCGCCCTCGCTCATGGGGCGCGCACAAAAGCACGAGGACCATGATTAGACAAGTCAAAGTTTGTGTTTTAACTTTTCCCGGCCCTGCCGCCCTGGGCGGGGAGTTCCGGGGGAGGACCCTCGCCCGACTCGACCCATTTCTCCGCCCTCCTAAGGAGCGCGTTCGCCTCGCTGCCGAGCCCGACCAGCTCCGGCCCGCTTCCGCGCCTCGGGGCTGCGTTCACGTAGTAGAGGGTCGCGCCCTGCTTCTCCCCGGGCAGGGCAGGCGGCGCCAGCCGGCGGATGGTGCCGACGTAGCCCATCTTGAGGCGGTCCGCGCGGCGCCGAGCGAGGGCCGTTAGGAGGCGTTCAAAGGCGGCCTGGCGCTGGAGTAAAGTCATCGGATTCGGGAAAAGCTGAAGAGAAAGCGTTTGCTAAACGTGTCTAATCAAGCTATGTATGTTTTCATCCGTTTTCAACCACCTTATACTCTAATTCATCTCATTAAAACGTCATGAGTGACAAGACCAAAGCAAGTGGGGCCCAGCTCAGGGGCCTCTCCGCAGCGGCCGCCGCATCCCGGGGCATGGCCGAGCCCGATGTCGTCGATTTTCTCCCGCTGCCCGTCTACCCGCTCTTGGGGGTGCAGGTGCACTGCGTCCGCTGGCAGAAGATCGTCCAGGGGATGAAGAAGAAGGGTGTCGTCGTCCGCGTGCACCGGGAGAGCGACCGGGGAGGGCTGTTCAAGGCGGCCTCAAGGGTCGGCGTCAAGCTGACCAGCCGGCGCTGCGCCGGAATGCCCGGGGAGGGCGTGAGCTGGCTGGTGCGCATCCGCCAGGCGGGAGCGCGAAATGCCGCCTCGATCGACGCCGCCGACCCCACCGCTTCGGACCGGGGCCGCTACCGGGCACTGGGCCTCCTCGTTCTTCAGCGCGGCAGCCTCACCCTGCAAGGGGAGGCCATGGCGGTGGCGCTTCACCGCTCCCTTAGGGAGTTCATCCGGGACAACGGCCTGGCGGGCCGGCGCCAGCGCAACGCCGTTGTCGTGACCCCGGGCTCCGGCGGCGATTTCACGGTGTCGGTTGCCCTGGGTATCCGCGCGGCCTTTGGGGACTGGGAGAAAAACAAGTCGCCGGCTGCTTGACGCACTAGCCCGACTTGTCCAACTAGCTGGGCATGCCGGGTTCCTCGGAGTCTAGGGCCTCTTTCGCCGTCCTTCGCAGCCTGCGTGCCCACCTCGACCGCGTGGTGCTGGGGCAGGCCGAGGCGAACCACTGTCTCTGCGAGGCCCTTCTCGCCGGGGAGATGGGCCACACCCCTCGCGGCAGGCCGCGGAGCATCCTCCTGCTTTTGGGCCCGACCGGCACCGGCAAGACGAAGGCGGTCCAGGAGGCGAGCACCCACCTCTTCGGTCCGGGCGCCCTTGCCCGTTTCAATGCTGCGGAGTTCTCGTCGGCGGACCGGGTCCCGCTCCTTCTGGGCCGGGTGGCGGGCGAGGAGGGACTTCTCGCCCAGAAAATCCGGGACCTCAGGCTGGCCGGAGGCAGGATCCTCCTCATTGACGAGATCGAAAAGGCGCACCCGAGCGTCGCCGACTACCTGCTCGGGATCGAGGAGGCCGCCGTCATGACGGCATCCGGGCAGACGCTCGAGCTTTCGGACTTTCACGTGGTGATGACCTCCAATGTGGGGTCCTCCGGCGTGATTGAAATGCAGGGCCTGGCGCGCGCCTCGGTGAGGCGCTTCGTGGAGCAGGAGGCGGCCGCGCAGTTCAGGCCCGAGGTCTTCGCCCGGTTCACGCAGGTGATCGTCTTCGGGCACCTCGGCCGGGAGACCCAGCTCCAGGTCTGCCGCAAGATGCTGGCCGAGGAGCTGCTCCTCCAGGGGAGGGCCCTCGAGGCCGAGTTCGGGCACCCCCACCAGGTCCGTGCCGCGCCGGGGGTGTGCGCCCGCCTGGTGGGCGAGGGGTGGCATCGCCGCCTCGGCGCAAGGCCGATGCGAAACGCCGTGGAGCGGCGCGTCCGGGCCGCCCTGGTGGACGGCCGCTTGGGAGGGGCGCTTGGCCCCGGTGTGCGGGTTTCGGTGCTCCGCGTGGAGCCGGGGCAGGGGATCCGCGCCTGCGTGGCGCGGGTCCCGGTCGCCCTCTAGGCGCGGCGCTAGCTGCGGTCCGGCAGGGGCGGCGGCGGGAGGACCGACCCGGCGTTCACCTTGAGCTCCTCCTGGATCACCTCGATGGCCCGGTCGAGCTGCTGGTCCGTGCCGGAGAACTCCTTAAAGGGGTCGTTGTCCACCATGATGTCGGGTTCGACCCCGTGGCCCTCCACGGGCCACTCCTTGCCGTCCTTGGAATACGGGGCGAACTCGGGGTTGTTCAGGAAGCCGCCGTCGACGATCGGCAGGGAGCCGCGGATGCCGACCACCCCTCCCCAGGTGCGCTTGCCGATGATCTTGCCCAGGCCCGCGATCCTGAAGCGGTAGGGGAATATGTCGCCGTCCGAGGCCGAGAATTCATTGATGAGGAGCACCTTCGGGCCGAGGTGCATGTCCACCGGGTCCGTGTGGGGGGTGGCGTTGCGAGGCTTCTCAAAGAAGGCGAGCTGGCGGGCCAGGCGCTCGATCACCATGGGGGACACGAAGCCGCCGCCATTGTCGCGGTCGTCGATGATCAGCGCCTTCTTGTGAAGCTGCGGGTAGAAGTGCTGGGCGAACTCGGCGAGGCCCAGGAAACCCATGTCGGGGATGTGGATGTAGCCGACCGCCCCCCCGGTCTTCTCTGACACGTAGTCGATGTTGTGCTGGACCCACGTGCGGTAGTAGAGGGGGGACTCGTCGGCGGTGGGGACCACGGTGACGGTGCGCGCTCCCTCCTCGGAGGGCTTGGAGTTGACCCGCAGGGTGACCTGCTTGCCGGCCTTTCCGACGAGCGGCTCGTAGATGTTGGCGAGCTCGGAGACCGGCCTGCCGTCAACGGCGAGAATAAAGTCCCCGGGGTTCACGGCGACGCCGACCTCGGTGAGCGGGGCGCGCTCGAGTGTGGTCCAGTTCTCGCCGTGAAGGATCCGGTCGATCCGGTAGGCGCGGCTGTGGGGCTCCCGGGACAGCTCGGCGCCCAATAGGCCAAGCTTCACCTTGGGGGCCGACGGCAGGTCGCCCCCGCCCACGTAGGTGTGCCCCGAGTGGAGCTCTGCCACCATCTCGCCGATCAGGTAGGTGAGGTCGTAGCGCGTCTGCACGTGGGGCAGGAGGGCCGCGTACTTGTCCCGCATCGCGGGCCAGTCGACCCCGTTCATCTTGGGCGAGAAGAAGAAGTCGCGCATTTGCCTCCAGCTCTCGTTGTAGATCTGCGCCCACTCGGCCCGGCGGTCGACCGCCAATTCGAGGTCGGAGAACGAGAGCTTGTCCTTCACGTCGAGCTTCGCCGTCGGCAGGTCGATGATCGCGTAGTCCTTGCCCATGTTCACGAGCATCTTCTTGCCGTCGCGCGTGACCTCGTAGCCGCCCACGGTCCCGAGCACGGTCTCCTTGAGTTCCTTCAGGTCGTAGAAGGCCAGCGTCCTCTCCCCCGGGCCGTCGTCGTCATCGCCCTGGCCGTCTGAGGACTTCCGCAGGTAGTAGACCTTGTCGGCGACTGCGGTCAGGGTGTCGTAGTTGGAGGCCTTAACGGGAAGGGCGATCAGCCGGTCCAAGAGGCCGTCCTGGTCGACCTTCACGACGACCTCCTTCGGGGCGGAGTCCTTCTTTCCGTCCTTTGCGTCGCCGTCCTTCGCTCCGGCCGCCTTGTCGTCGGCCTTTGGGGCCGGGGTGATCTCCACCTCGTCGCTCTTCGGCTTGAACGGCGAAGCGGTGTCCTTGGCGAGGGCCACGAGGTAGACCCGCTCCAGGTCCTTGAACACGTGCTCAAACTCGAGGTCGCCCAGCGTGGGCTTGAAATCCCGGCCGGAGGCGAGGACAAGGAACTTCCCGTCGTCGCTAAACGAGGGCGAACCCGCCTCGTACCAGCCGTCCGTGGCGGGAAACTTGCGCGCGTCCTTTACCGAGTACAGCCAGACCTTCGCGAGCGACGCGTCCTCGGGTCGTGTCCAGGTGATCCACTGGCTGTCGGGCGACCAGGCGTACTGGCGTATCTCGAAGTTGGTGGCGCTGTCCACGAGGGTGACCTCCTTGGTCTGGACGTCCACGAACCGGAGCCTCTGGAGCCGGTCCGCCCAGAGGAGCTTCTTGCTGTCCGGCGACCACACCGGGGCGTAGTAGTAGGTGTCGGCTCCCGTCGTCAGCTGCACGGGCGGGGCGCTGCCGTCCTGCGGCCGCACGTAGAGCTCGCTCTCGCCCGACTGGTCCGAGATGAAGGCAATCGACTTGCCGTCGGGGGACCAGGCGGCGTCGCGCTCGTGGACGCCCGCCTTGGTCGTCAGCAGCCGCGTCGATCCGTCCTTGGCGGGAACTGTGAAGGTGGCGCCCCGGGCGTTCAGGGCGGCCCTCTTGCCGTCCGGCGACGGGGTGATGTTGTCCACGTAGGCGCCGACGTTGATGCGCTCCGTGCGCGAGGTGACAAAGTCGTCCCGCACCGTGATCGCGAGGCGCTTGGAGACCCCGCTCTTCAGGTCGAAGGTCCAGAGGTAGCCGGCCTCCTCAAACACGATCAGGGAGCCGCCCAGCGAGGGGAACTTGATGTCGAAGTCCTTGAAATGGGTGTGCTGCGCGGTGGCCTTTGTCGCCAGGTCGTAGCTGTAGAGGTTGAGCCGCTTCGCGCCGTCGGCCGGGCGGTCCGAGAGGAAGTAGATCCGGTTGTTCGGGCCCCACATGGGGATCACGTCCGAGGCGGGATTGTTCGTGATGTTCTCGATCGAGCCGGTCTTGAAGTCGTAGATCCAGATGTCATCGGCCATCCCGCCGCGGTAGTCCTTCCAGGTGCGGAATTCCCGGAATATCCGGTTGTACGCCATCTTGCTGTCGTCGGGGGAGAGGGAGAGGAATCCGCCCCTGGGGATCGGCAGGGTCCTCGGCAAGTCGCCGTCCGGGCCCACGGCCAGAAGCCGGCCGTTGAACGGGTCCGACGAGTTCGCGCGGGAGCGGTAGACGATCTCCCGGGACGTGTTGGTCCAGGCCATCACGATGTTGTTGGGCCCGAGGCGATCCGAGAGGTCGTCGCGCTCGACCTGGGCGGTGTAGGTGAGCCGCTTAGGCGTACCACCCTCTGCCGGCATCAGGTAGACCTCGGTGTTGCCGTCGTACTGGGCGGTGAACGCGATCTGGGTGCCGTCGGCGGAGAAACGCGGGAAGATGGCGTAGCCGGGACCGTTGGTGAGGCGCCGTGCAGCACCCCCCTCGATCCCGACCGTGTAGAGTTGGGCGGCGTAGGAGAAGACGAGCTGTTTTCCGTTGGTTGCCGGAAAGCGAAGCAGTCGGGTCTCCTCGACCGGGGATTGCGCCACCGCGGGTGCTGCCAGGAGCGCCAGCGCCGCAAGGGGCAGGAATGATTTGAGCAGGGAGGTGTTCACGGGCTTTTGTTGCCCGCAGACTACTCCCTGGCCGCCGGTTAAGCCAATCCCGTTGCGACGAAAAAAACAGGATATAAGCCAAACAACGGCAGATATTTACACAGATTCTAGGATCTTGTAGAGGCGTTTCACCATGCCGGAGGCGTCATCGAGAAGCCCGGCGGAGATGAGGGCGTTGTCGAGGATCTGCTCGGCCACGAGCTTGGCCTTCTCCGGGGATTCAGTGCGGAGCACCGAGAGGCGCTTGATCACGGCGTTGTGGGGATTCACCTCGAGGTTGATCCGCAGGGGCGACTGCTCCCCGTCCTTGTTCATGGCCTTCATCAGGCGGCGCATGTGCGGGGACATGAACTTGTCGGCGTTGAGCGCCAGGGCAGGGGAGTCGACCAGGCGGTCGCTCGCCTTGACCTCGGCGATGCGCTCGCCGAGCGAGTCCTTCATCCAGGCGAGGAGACCCTTGATCTCGTCCTCGCTGAGCGAACCCTCGGGCTTGGGCTGCTCGGAGAGCTTCACGTCGGCGTGGTCGGCCGCCGTGATCTTCTTCCCGTCGAACTCGCGCACGTTGTTCATGACGTACTCGTCCACGGACTCGTAGCAGAAGAGGACCTCTAGGTTGCGGGCCCGGAAGCCCTCCAGGTAGGGTCCCGACTCGATCGCGTCGCGGCTCGGCCCCACCAGGTAATAGATCTCCTTCTGGTCGGTCCCCATGCGCGAGACATAGTCGGCCATCGAGGTGGTCTTGCCCTTCTCGGTGAGCGAGGACTCGAAGCGCAGGAGCTTGGTGATGGCATCCTTGTTCGCGAAGTCGAGGGCAGCGCCCTCCTTGAGGAACACGCCGAACTCCTTGTAGAACTCGGCGTAGGAGTCGGGCCTGTCGCGGGACTCCTCGTCCAGGAACTTGATGAACCGCTTGGTGATGACCCGGCTCAGCTTTTCGACCAGGGAGCGGTCCTGCATCGTCTCGCGCGAGATGTTGAGGGGCAAGTCCTCGCTGTCGACGACCCCCTTGAGGAAACGCAGCCACTCGGGCAGCAGGTCCTTCGGCTTGGCGTCGATCAGCACCTTGCGGCAGTAGAGGGCGACGGCGGGCTCCAGGCGCGAGAGGCCCATCTTCTCCGTGTTGTCCTTCGGGACAAAGAGCAGGGCGTTGATCGAGAGGGGGGCGTCGGCGCTGAAGTGCAGGCGCAGGCGGGGCTTCTCGGAGTCGTGGGCCTGGAACTTGTAGAACTCGTCGTACTCCTCCTCCTTGATCTCGTTCTTTCCGCGGAGCCAGAGCGCCTGGACCGTGTTGATGCGCTTTCCGTTCAGGTTGATCGGGAAGCTGACGAACGCGCTGTACTTCTCGATGATCTCGCGCACCCGGAACTCGTGGCTGTACTCGGAGCACTCGTCCTTCAATTCGACCACGATCTTCGAGCCCCGGCGCTCCCCGGCGCTCTCCTCGATCGCGTAGCTGCCGGCCCCGTCGCTGCTCCACAAGAGACCGGGCTCGGACGCGCGCCAGGAGTGGGTGTAGACCTTGACGCTCTTCGCGACCATGAAGGCCGAGTAGAAGCCGACGCCGAACTGGCCGATCAGCCCCGCGGCCTTCTGGTCGCCCTCGCCGAGCGCCTTGACGAACGCCTTGGAGCCGGAATGGGCGATCGTGCCCAGGTTCTCGACAAGCTCGCCCTGGGTCATCCCGACGCCGAAATCCTGGATCGTGAAGGTCTTGGCCTTGTCGTCGGTCGTGATGTTGATCTCCAGCTCGAGCTTGTCGTCGAAGATCTCCTTCTCGGTGAGGCGCAGGTGGCGCATCTTCTCCAGTGCGTCCGAGGCGTTGGAGACGAGCTCCCGGACGAAGATCTCCTTCTCGGTGTAGAGGGAGTGGATGACGATATCGAGCAGCTGCTTGATCTCGGCCTGGAATTCGAAGGTCTGTGGTGTTTCGGTGGACATGGGTTGTGTAAAAATGGGAGCGGTGAGCCTATTCCTCTTGGTCAAAAAATCAACGCCCTAGAGGGGCGGGAGGTAAAGGGTGCCAGAGTTGAAGATTCCCGGCAATGGGTCATGTTACCTATACCGCCACCATGCCCGCCCCCACACCCGCTCCCATCCACCCCGAAACCCGCATCGGCCACGTCCACCTGAAGGTGGCCGACATCGAGCGCTCGCTCGGGTTTTACTGCGGGGTCCTGGGCTTCACCCTCATGCAGCGCTTCGGCCCCAGCGCGGCGTTCATCTCGGCGGGGGGCTACCACCACCACATCGGGCTCAACACCTGGGAAAGCCTCGGCGGGTCTCCGCCGCCCCCGGGCTCCACCGGCCTCTTTCACGTTGCGATCCTCTACCCGTCGCGGGCCGCGCTCGCCGACGCCCTGGTGCGGCTGATTGCGGCAAAGATCCCGCTGGACGGCGCCGCCGACCACGGGGTGAGCGAGGCCCTTTACCTGCGGGACCCGGACCAGAACGGAGTCGAGCTCTACATCGACCGGCCAAGGGAAGAGTGGCCCAAGGGCCCAAAGGGGGAATTGGCGATGTTCACTCACCCGCTCGACCTGGAGGCCCTCCTTAAGGAGGCCACGCCGCGGAAGGCCTGAGTCGGACCGGACTCCCTGTCCCCCTAGAGCGTACGGGTGATCCAGTCGACCGTCACCCCGACGGCCCGCTCCGCGTAGCCCTTTGCCGGCTCGAAGACGTTGAAGATGTGGTCTGCGCCCCCAATCAGGACGGCCTCGCGGGGCTCTCCCGGGGCGGCCTTCATCAGGTCGGGATCGCCGTTCGGGATGAAGTCCATCGTGCCGCGCACCGCGAGGAGCGCGCCCGGGTACTTGGCGACCGAGCGCGTGACGTCGATCCCCTTGAAGCTCTCGTAGAATTCCCGGTAGGTGGTGATCTTCTTCCACCCCGCGTCGTAGGTCGCCACGCCGACCCTCACGGCCTCCTGGGCCGCCGGGAGCCTCATCATGAACGGGTACTGCTCCCCCGTGGGGCTCGACCAGACGACCCCCGTGCGGAACCAGAGCGGGTGGCGCCCAAGCACCTCGAGCTCGGTCGTCGAGCCCAGGCTCCAGCCGATGCACCCCAGGTGGTCGGATTTCACCCCCGGTTGGTGCGTAAGGAATTCGTAGGCTGATTGCGTGTCCTCGATCCGGGTGAGGAAGGTCGACAGGATCACGGTCCGGTGGCGGTCCCCCTCGCCCCTGAAGTTGATCCTCAGGCTGGCGACACCGGCCTTGGCCAGGGACTCGGCCAGGTGCCGGTAGAGGTCGCCCGCCCCGTCCATGTCGTCGGCGAAACCGTGGAGGAGGAGGACGGTGCGGCCGTCCCAGGCGCCGTCGGGAAGCATCCACGACCCCTTGAGCTCGCCCTTGACCACCACGGGCGTGTCCCTAGCGGCGTACGCCCCGGGGCCGCCCGCCACTGCGAGGAGGAGCGCCAGAGCCGGGGCAATGTGTTTTCGGAGGTTCATGGATTAGGATGGGGACTTTGCCGGGGATGCCATCCGCCTGCGCCGGGAAGCATGTTCGGTGCCACGGGCGCCTCCTCTATCCTCCCAGGTAGGCGGACTTCAGCTGGGGGTCCGTCCTGAGGACGGCGCTCTTGCCCTCCATCGTCACGTGCCCGGTCTCGAGCACGTAGGCGTAGCTGCTGATCTCAAGCGCCAGGTTTGCGTTCTGCTCGACCAGGAGGACCGCGATGCCGCGGTCCCGGTTGATCTCGATGATGCGCTCGAAGATGGTGCTGATCAGCCGGGGGGCGATTCCCAGGGAGGGCTCGTCGAGCATCAGGAACCGGGGCTCGCCCATCAGGGCCCTGCCGATCGCCAGCATCTGCTGCTCGCCCCCGGAAAGGGTGCCGGCGGTCTGCTTGAGCCTCTCCTTGAGCCGGGAGAAGATGCTGAAGACGTAGTCCCGGTTGCGGGCGATCGCCTCCTTGTCCCTCATGAGGTAGGCGCCCATCGCGAGGTTCTCGTCCACCGTGAGGTTGGAAAAAATCATCCGCCCCTCGGGGACTTGTCCCAGGCCCCGGGCCACGATCCGGTGCGCGGCCTCCCGCGTGATGTCCACCCCGTCGAAGCTGACCGCGCCCGATGTCGGCCTGAGGAGCCCCGAGATGGTCCTTAAGGCCGTCGTCTTCCCGGCCCCGTTGCCGCCGATCAGGGTCACGATGTCGCCCTTGCCCACCTTCAGGGAAAAGCCGTGGAGCGCCTGGATGGCGCCGTAGGAGACCGAGAGATTGGAGACCTCGAGCATTGGGGCCATCAGTGGTGGGCGAACCCCTTCTCGTGGGGCTCCCCGAGGTACGCCTCGATCACCTTCGGGTCGCGCTGGATCTCCGCCGGGGTTCCCTCGGCGATCTTTTCCCCGTAGTCGAGCACGGCGACCCGCTGGCAGACGCCCATCACGACCTTCATGGAATGCTCCACCAGGAGGATAGAGAGCCTGAATTCGCTGTGGATGCGCTTGATGAGCGCCATCAGCTCATCCTTCTCCGACGGGTTCATCCCGGCCGCGGGCTCGTCGAGCAGGAGAAGCTTGGGCTGGGTCGCCAGGCAGCGCACGATCTCCAGGCGGCGCTGCTCGCCGTAGGGCAGGGTAGTGGCCGGCCAATCCCGGTACTTCACCAAGTGGAAGAGCTCAAGGAGCTCGTCGACCCGCCGGGTGATCGCCGCCTCGTCGGCGTGGTACCCCCCCATCCGCACGAGCGCCTGCACGGCGCTGGTGGTGCGGTGCAGGTTGCAGGCAACGCGGACGTTGTCGAATACCGACAGGCTCTTGAACAGGCGGATGTTCTGGAAGGTGCGGGCGATGCCGGCCTCGACCACCTCGTTCACCCTGCGGCCCACCAGGTCGACCCCGCCCGAGCGCACGGAGCCGCTGGTCGGCTGGTAGACGCCGGCGACCAGGTTGAAGACGGTGGTCTTTCCCGCCCCGTTTGGCCCGATGAGCCCAACCAGGTCGCCCTCCTGCACGGTGAGGTCGAGAGCGTCCACCGCCGTCAGCCCGCCGAAGCGGATCGTCACCTTGTCGAGCTCGAGGATGGGCAGGCTCATCGCGCAGCTAGTTGCCGGGGGCACGACCCCCGCGCAGGCGGGCGAAGATGCGCGCATAGTCGAAGTTGAAGAGACCCTTCGGTCGGACCAGCATGAGGACAATGAGGAGCAGCGAGTAGAGCACCATGCGGTACTCGTCGACGGACCTGAGCACCTCCGGCAGCACGGTCAATAGGATCGCCGCCAGGATGACGCCAGGGGTGTTACCCATCCCGCCGAGGATCACCATCACGACGATCTCGATGCTCTTGGTGAAGTCGAAGCCGGTCGGGGTGATCGTGAGCTTGAAGTGCCCGTAGAGGCCGCCCGCCACCCCGGCGAAGAACGCGCCGACCACGAAGGCCACGATCTTGTAGCGCGTCGTGTCGAGACCGACGGCCTCGGAGGCGATCTCGTCGTCGTGGGTCGCGAGGAAACCCCGGCCGTAGGTCGAGCGCACCAGGCACACAACCGTGAAGACCGCCAGCGCCGCGACCGAGTAGACCCAGAAGACCGTCGTGTAATTGGGGATCCCGTTCAGGCCGAGGGCACCCCCAAGCGACTCCACGTTCTGGAAGGTGACGCGGATGATCTCGCCAAAGCCGAGCGTGACCAGAGCCAGGTAATCCCCCTTGAGCCGAAGGGAGGGGATGCCGACCGCCAGGCCGGCCGCGGCCGAGCCCAACCCGCCGACCACGAGGGCTGCGAGGAAAAGGAGCCCCTGCTGGAGCTCCGTCCCGCCGGCCTCGCCGAAAAGCTTCTGGCCCAAAAGGAGCGTGACGGCGGCCGAAAGGTAGGCCCCCACGGACATGAAACCGGCGTGCCCGAGCGAGAACTGGCCCGTGTAGCCGTTTACCAGGTTAAGGGAAACGGCGAGGATCACGTTGATCCCGACCCCGGTCACGACATCCAGGTAATAGGGGTCGATGTGCCCGGAGAAATGCGAGACCCCGGAGGCGAGGAGAATGGCGGCCACCAGGGCGATCAGGGGCTTGGGCATGGGCGTCCTAGACTTTCTCGGTGGCGAACCTGCCGAGCAGGCCGGCGGGCCGGAACAAGAGGATCCCGATCAGGATGGCGAAGGCGATCGCGTCCTTGTAGGTGGAAAAGCGCGAGCCGTCCACGAAGGTCTCAACCATCCCCAGGATGAGCGCCCCGAGCGCGGCCCCCGGGATGTTGCCGACACCGCCCAGGACCGCGGCCACGAAGGCCTTCAGGCCCGGGACGACGCCCATCAGGGGGTCGATGGAGGGGTAGTTCAGGGCGTAGAGGACACCGCCCGCGGCGGCGAGCATCGAGCCCAGGCCGAACGTGAACGAGATCACCACGTCGATGTTGATCCCCACCAGCTGCGCCGCCTTGGGGTTGAGCGCCACGGCCCTCATCGCCGTCCCGATCTTTGTCCGGTACACCGTGAGCTCCAGGGCCACCATGAGGACCGAGGCCACGAGGATCACGATCACCTGGTTCATCGAGATGATGAGCCCGTGGACCGAGATCACCTTCGAGGGGAAGATCGACGGGAAGGCCCGCGGGGTGGCGCCGAAGACAAGCTGGCCGGAGTACTCGAGGAAGAGGGACATCCCGATTGCCGTGATCAGCACGTTCAGGGTGGGCCCGCCCCGCAGCGGCCGGTACACGAGGCGCTCGATCAGGATGCCGAGGACGGCGCAGCCGGCCATTGCCGCGGCCAGGACCACGAGCCCGCCCCAGACGGTGCCCGCGGGCAGGTGCTCCCCCACGTAGTAGCCGATGAAGGCGCCCACCATGAAAACGTCGGAGTGCGCGAAGTTGATGAAGCGCAGGACGCCGTACACCATGGTGTAGCCGAGCGCGATCAGCGCATAGATTGCTCCGAGGGAGAGGCCGTTGAGGACTTGCTGAAGGAACTCGGTCATGCCGCCGGTCTGGCTCGAGGGCTAGGGGGCGACACTTTGCACGAACTTGAACTGGCCGTCCTTGACCATGATCACCACGGCGGCCTTTGAGGCGTTGCGGTCCTTGTCCATGGTGGTGGTCCCGGTGACCCCCTCGAATCCGCTTGTGGCCGCGAGGGCGTCGCGCACCGCGGGGCCGTCTGTGGTTCCCGCCCTGCGGATCGCGTCCACCATGACCCCGGCAGAGTCGTAGCCCAGCGCCGCCATTGCGTCGGGAGTCTCCCCGCCGAAGCGGGCCTTGAAGCGCTCCACGAAGCCCTTCACCGCCGGGGTGTCGACCTGCGGGGAGTAGTGCGTCGAGTAGTAGCACCCCTCAACGGCCTCGCCCCCGATCTTGATCAGCTCAGGGGCCTCCCATCCGTCGCCCCCGAACAGCGGTATCTTCATGTCGAGTTCGCGGGCCTGCCGGCAGATGAGAGCCGCCTCGGTGTAGTAGCCCGGCACAAAGATGCCCTCCACCCCGGCGGCCTTGATCGCGGTCAGCTGGGCGTTGAAGTCCTTGTCCCCCTCGGTGAACTTTTGCTCGATTGCGATCTCGCCCCCGTCGGCCGCGAAGCGCTGCTTGAAGTACTTGGCAAGGCCCACGCTGTAGGCGCTGGAGACCGACGTCAGGACCGCAACCCGGTGGATCTTGAGCGTGTCCTTGGCGAACTTCGCCATCACCGTCCCCTGGAAGGGGTCGATGAAGCACACCCGGAAGATGTAGCTGCCGATCTCGGTCACCTTGGGGTTCGTCGAGGACGGCGAGATCATCGGCGTCTTGTAGGCCTGGCAGAGGGGGGCCGCCTCCAGGGAGCGCATCGAGGCCACCTCGCCCAGGATCCCGATCACCTTCTCTCGGAAGATGAGCTTCTTGACGATCGTGGCCGACTCCCCCTGCTTGGACTGGTTGTCGTCGGTCACCAGCTCGATCTTGCAGCCGAGGACACCGCCCCTCTGGTTGAGTTCCTCGACCGCCAGGACGGTCCCCTTGTGGGAGGACTGGCCAAACGCCGCCTCCTTTCCCGTGAGCGAGGCGTATTCGCCGATCTTGATCGTTTCCTCGGCCGACGCGCTGCCGGAGACGGCGGCGGCAAGGGCAAGCGCCAATAGGGGGCGGAAAGGTTGGATCATGGGAATTTGCGTGGCCGCAGCCAATGGCAGGCGGCTAACGGTTTCAACCGAATTGCCTTACTTATTTGATTATGTCCGGGCGGCCTGCTTGGCTTTGGGTGTTGAACACATTCGACCGGCACCTCCTGCGCGAATGGCTAATGATCCTCGGCCTGGTCCTGGTGCTCGCCTGCGGGCTCCTCCTGGTGCAGGTGATGCTCGACGACTTCAGGGACCTCCATGACGCGGGGGCGGGCAGCTTCGACCTCGCCGTGTACATTCTCGTGGCGATCCCGGGCTTCCTCGCCCTCACGCTCCCGATCGTCCTCCTCCTCTCGACCCTCTTCGTACTCGGCAAGCTGCACAAGGCAAACGAGCTGACCGCCATGAGGGCTGCGGGCGTGGGGTTCACCCGCCTGATGGCTCCGATCTGGCTGGTGGGCCTTCTGTGCTGCGGCTTGTCGTATTGGCTCAACTCCTCGGTCGTGCCCTGGTCCGTCGAGAAGACGAGAATCATGAAGGAGGGGTTCCAGTTCAGGAAGCAGGCCCAGTCCCTTCCGGTCGACCGCATCGGCGCCGTCTACAGCGTCGGCTTCGACAATCCCTATCCGCGGCGCATGTGGTTTTTTAACCGCTACAGCAAGTACACCCAGCGGGCCTACGGAGCAGACGTGACCGAGATGGACGTCCGCGGGCACGAGACGAACCGGATCGTGGCCACCGAGGCCTGGTATGACCCGGCCCAGCACGGCTGGGTCTTCCGGGACGGCCGGGAGATGGGCTTCGACCCGGAAACCGGGGTCAACATCTCCTCGGTGCCCTTCACGGAGAGGCTCTTTTCCCGCTTCCAGGAGGATCCAAAGCTCATGATGCTGATCGACCGCAGGCCGATCGACCTTTCCTCCACCGAGCTCAGGGAGCTGATCGACTACCTGGCGAGCGAGAACAACCCCAAGAGCGTCCCCTATGCCGTGCGCTATTACGGGCTGATCGCGGACATCCTCGGGCCGCTGATTGTCATCGCCATTTCCATCCCGTTCGCCGCCTCGGGGGTCCGGGTCAACCCGGCGGTCGGCGTCTCAAAGGCGATCGGCCTCTTCTTCCTTTACTTCGTGCTCCAGAACCTGGCCGCCTCGCTCGCCACCAAGCAGATCGTCGACCCCGGGCTTGCCGCCTGGCTCCCGAACATCGGCATGGCGGGACTGGCCGCGGTTCTCTTCGCCCGGCTTCGCTAGGCGGGCAGTCCTACGTTCTCAGGTACGAGGCCCCGTTCACGTCGATCACGCAGCCGGTCATGGCCGCGGGGGCGTCCAGGGCGCAAAACACCGCGGCAAGGGCGACCTCGCCCGCGTGCGTCACCCGCCCGAGGGGATGCTGGCTCCGGATCTCGCTTCCCCCCGGCCCGGCCAGGAACGCCGTCGCCATCTCGGTCTCCACCCAGCCGGGGGCGATGCAGTAGACCAGGACCCCGCGTGGGGCCAGGGCCTTGGCGAGCGATTGGCTGAGCGAATTAAGGCCCGCCTTGCTCGCACCGTAGGCGGGAGAGTCCGGCTCACCCCGGAAAGCCCCGCGTGAGGAGATGTTCACGATTCGTCCTCCGCCGGACTCGGCCATGGCGCGAGCCGCCAAATAGCAAAGGTTCGAGGGCCCGACCAGGTTCGCGCCGATCACCGCCTTCCACGCCTTGCGCCAATCCTTGAAGCTTGTCGTGAGCGGGGGATGGCTGCTGTGGACGGCGGCATTGTTGACCACAATCGATATCGGGCCCAGGCGCCGGTTGGCGGCAACCCAGAGCCTCTCGACTTGCTTCGGGTCGGCCATGTCGACCTTGAACGTCGCGTGGCCCTTTCCCGGCATCGCGGCCACGACGGCCTTGGCCGCTGCCGCGTTCGCGTTGTAGCAAACCGCCACCTTCACCCCGCGTGCCGCCAGGTGCAGGGCGATCTGCCGGCCGATCCCGCGCGAGGCGCCAGTCACCAGGGCGCACAGGGTCTTTTTCTTCGTGGGCATGGGGTCGAGGGGGTTTGCGGCGGATGCTCTCGGGCCGGGCCCACCCGGGGGCCCGCTCCCCCTGGTTATGCCCCGGCGCGCCCGGGCGTCAACCGTCGGCGGCTAGCTCCGATTGGATCTTCCCGAGCAGAAGCACCAGGTAGCTCCGAAGCTCGCGCTCATGGGCCGCAAGGAATTCGTCGGAAATGTCGCCAACGGAGAGGCTCTGGCCAGCGGGGAAGGGTATCTCCTCTCCGATGCGCCCGAAGTGGCCCGCGTCCTGGCTCACGAAGCAGTAGGGTCTCTGGAAGGCCTCATAGCCGACCTCTATCAGCTGCCGGCCGGTCCGGATGAAAACATAGTCGATGTGGGTCCCGCGCTCTGTCGTGATGACCGCGTCGGCGGAGATTTCCGCGAAGATTTCGCGGGCGATGGCGAGGAAGTCAGGTGCCATCGATTGGGGGCGACATGTCCCCTAGGGGGTTCTCTGCGGGCTCCATCGCCCTGGAGACCGCGCGACAGTCATTTAGAAGCGGGATTTTCCCGCGGTTCGGGGGCGACCCCGTTCGAACCTATCTCGTCGACGTGGCGCTGGATCACCATCGCGAGATATTTTGAGACGGACCTCTCGTCCTCCTTCGCCAGCTCCTCAACCGCCTTGGCGAGGGCCTCGGGTATATTTACCGTGGATCTGGAAAGCTTCGTGGGCACATCCGGAAAATCAACCCCCGTGGGAAAAGGGAAAGAAAAATATGCTGACTATGAGAGTCAATGAGTGCTGCACGGTGCATGTCAATCGAGAGATTCACCCTCTGTCGCCGCACCGAGGAAGGGTCGTTGGATGAATCTTATGCACCGGCAATAGTCCGGCTTATACCACGGCCACGGACGGTATTATTGGCCCGGCTGGTCGGGCGCTATATACAATCCCCGTCGGGTGTGTATAACCGTTGGCCCCGCAATCAGGGCAATAGCGTCACGGAATGATGGATACAACATGGGTAAGACAACTGGCTTGTGGGGTGGGGTGCCGGGTCTTGGGGATCCACTCCGGCCAAAGGCCCCACGCGTGGGATGCCGGCCGGGGGCGTTTAACTCCTTGTGGCGGCCACCGAGCCGGCTAGCTTTGGATGGAATTGCGGGACTTCCCGCCGCCCAAGGCGTTCTTCCTAGTCCTGCATTTTCGACCTTCCCGAGTACCCCATGAATCTCTCCCCGCCCGAACACCCCCTTTCCCGCCGAGGCTTCCTAAAGGCGGCTGCCGGGGCCGCCGCGATGGCCTCGCTTCCCCTGATCCTCCCCTCGCGCCTTCGCGGGGCCACGGCGCCAAGCAACCGCCTTCGCCTCGGGCAGATCGGGGCGGGCCGCATCGCCCGCACCCATGACATCCCGGCGACCTTGGCTGCCAACCTCGGGGACTATGTGGCGATCTGCGACCTGGATTCCAATCGGCTGGCGGAGGGCAGGGAGCTCATCCTCCAGATAGCCAAGGACGGCGACGCCCCGGCTCCGGTCGTGCGCACCTACGGCGACTACCGGGAGGTGTTGGAGCGCGACGACATCGACGCGGTGGTGATCAGCACCCCCGACTTCTCGCACGCGGAACTCGCGTTTGCCGCGCTTCGCTCGGGCAAGGATGTTTACCTGCAGAAGCCGATGACGATGACGGTGGAGGAGGGGATACTCCTTCGCGACGCCGTGAAGCGCTACAACCGGGTGTTCCAATTGGGCAGCCAGCAGCGCTCGACCTCGCAGTTCCGCAAGGCCTGCGAACTGGTGCGCAGCGGCCGCGTCGGCAGGCTCACCCACGTTGAGATCGGCCTACCCCTGGATCCCACCGCTCCCGACGACCCGGCGCAGCCCGTTCCCGCGAACCTCGACTACGACGAATGGCTCGGGCCGACGCCGAAGGTCGACTACACCGAGCAGCGCGTCCACCCCCGTAAGGGCTACGACCGTCCGGGGTGGATGAGGCATGACGCCTACTGCCTGGGGATGATCACCGGCTGGGGCGCGCACCATTTCGACATCGCTCACTGGGGGATGAACGTGGAGCTCGGCGGTCCGTCGCGCGTCGAGGGCAGGGCGGTCTTCCCCACGAACAAAATCTGGAACGTCCACGGAGCCTACCACGTGGAGCTCGAGTATCCGGGCAACATCCGGCTCACGGTCTCCAACGACTTCGAGAACGGCATCCGCTTCTTCGGGGACGAGGGCTGGATCTTTGTGTCCCGGGGCGAGGCCAGCGAGCCCGGCTCCTCGCGCCGCTCCAAGGCGCTCGACGCCAGCGACCCCAAGCTCCTTAACCCGAAGGGCCTCACCGTCGAGCTCCCGCGCAGCAGCGAGCACCACCTCAATTTCCTGGAGTGCGTGCGCTCGCGGGCTGTGACGATGAGCCCGGCCCCGATCGCCCACCGCAGCAACACCGCGTGCATCGTGAGCTGGATCGCGATGAAGCTTGGCCGCCCGGTCGAGTGGGACGCGAAGGCGGAGCGATTTGTGAACGACCCGGAGGCCAACCTCATGCTGGCGCGCCCGGAGCTCGCCCCCTACGGGATCCACAACGTCATGAAGTCCTGAGGGGCCTCCCTGCGGGGGAGGGCCCGCCTAAGCCTCTCGCTCGTCCGCCTCGAGCACCTCGAAAATCGTGGAGGGATTGAGGTGCGCGAGGTGCTTGTAAGAGGTCCGCAGGGCGATGGGGAACCTGGCCGCCAAGGGGAAGCCGGGCCTGCCGAGGTTGACCGCGACGTGGTTCCAGCGCTCGATCCCCGAATCCGCGGCAGCCGGCAGGGACAGGAACCAGGCGGCCGCCTCCTCGTCGGAGAGCGTGGCCGCCTTGACGATCGCCTCCACGGAGAGCCCGAAGAAGGCGAGGAACGTGCCGTCCACCCCCGACGGATGGCCAAAGCGCGCGGCATAGTCCTCGGGAAGCTCTCCCCGGGCCTTCAGCCGGGCCTTGGCTAGGATGCGCGGGAGCCACATGCAGCCGGCAAGCGTGTCGGTGGGGCGGGGAAGTTTCATGGGCCGGGAGAGGCGGCCTGCTAATCGCCCGCCGCCTCGTCGCGACCGGGGCCGGTCGCCTCTCCCCCGGGCGCCACATGCGCCACCAGGCGCTCGGCCCGGGTGTAAAGCAGCAGTCCTCCGGCCAGGTAAAGGGCCATCCGCAGGAGGCTCCCGGTGAGGGCGATGTAGGCCGACTCGTGGGCGTCGGGGTTGCCGACCGAGGCCTTGAAGTCGCGGAGGTACGCCGGCAGGTACGTGGCGCTCACCGCGCCGTAAAGCAGGACTACGAGGCCCTGCACCCGGACGAGGGCGACGGCGAGGGATTTCATGGGCCCGGTGCCGGGGGTTCCCCGGGATCCTGGAAATACGAGGGATTAAGGATCTCCATGAGCGACTCCGGCCGCTTTACGGCGGCAAACCCGTGCCTGCGGTAGAGCTCGTGCGCGTCCCGGGTGGCCAGCAGGAACCGCCTGAGTCCCTGGAGGTCGGGATGGGCCCTGATGATCCGCATCATCCACGACGCAAGGCCCCTTCCCCGGTGCTCCTCGAGGACGTAGACGTCGCAGAGGTAGGCGAAGGTCGTGCGGTCGGTGACGACGCGCGAAAAGCCCACCTGCTCTCCCTTCAGGAACACGCCCACGCAGAGCGAATTCTGGATGCTGGTGGCGACCTTTTCCAGGGGGATGCCCTTGGCCCAGTAGGAGCGCGACAGGTACGCATGGATCCTCCCCAGCTGCTGGTCCTCCCGCTCGGCGCTCGCCGTGTACTCGCCTTTGGCTTCCATGCCCTAGCTCCAGTTGTAGTTGAAGCTGACGCTGATCCTCTCGGCGTCCACCCGGTTCTGCGAGACCTCGTGCCTGAGCCAGCTCTCGAAGAGGACCAGGTTCCCCGCCTTGGCGGGATAGGTCACGTGGGAGCGGTTCGCGCTCTTGGCCGTGGGCAGGCGCGGGGGCGCGGCCATGAAGCGGTCCAGGCGCGGGTCCTCAAACTTGATCCCGGGGCATCCCTTGGGTGTCACCACGTAGTAGGTGCCGCTCACAAACGACAGGGGGTGGAGGTGGAGCGAGTGGGCCGCGGACGCGGGCATGATGTTCACCCAGAAGTCCGTCATCCGGATCGTGCGGCCGCGCAAGTCGAGCTCCAGGGCCCGCGCGAACCGGTGAACGTGTCCGGTGATCCGCTTCTCCAGTAGGGCGAAGGTGCTCGAGAAGCGGTGCAATTCGTTCATCGAGGCATAGCTCGTGTAGCCCCCGGGGTAGTTCTTCAGGGACCATTTCCGGCCTGCCTCGTCAAAGTCGCGCAGCGCGCGGCATTCCGCGGCGAGCTCCGCGTTGAACCGCCCGAGGCCCGAGCGCACGAGCGGCTCGCTGTAGATCAGGGTGGGGAAGGTCGCGCGGATCATCGCACATCTCCCATAAGGCGCTTCATCCAGGGCGCCAAGCAAAGGATCGCGGCGGCCGCGGCCATCGCCCAGGCGGCCTGGACCAGGAAGGAGTGGGCGAGCGCGCCGGCGTCCGTGGCGGAGAAGCCTCCGGCCAGGATCCCGGCAAGCTTGTTGCCGAAGGCGGAAGCGAGGAACCAGATCCCGAGCGAGAGCCCAACCAGGTCGTTCGGCGCCAGCTTCGTCATGAGGCTTAGGCCAACCGGGCTCAGGCAGAGTTCCCCGACAGTCTGGAGGAAGAAGAGCCCGACTATCCACCATGGGCTCACCAGGCCCGCCGCGGAGAGCCGCGCCGCCGGCACCATGATCAGGAAGGAGAGGGCCACGAAGACCAGGCCCAGGACAAACTTGAAGGGGCTGGAGGGCTGCCGGTTTCCCAGGCGCACCCAGACCCATCCGAACGCCGGAGCCAGGAAGAGGACAAAGGCCGTGTTGACGGACTGGAACCACGAGGCAGGGAAGGGGCTCCCGACGGAGAACGTGTGCCCGAGGACTGTGAAATTGCCTCCGTTGGGCAGCGAGCGGTCGGTGAGCGACTCGCCAAAGAGCGCGATTGTCGAGCCGGCCTGCTCAAAGATGGACCAAAACACCGTCGCCGCCACGAAGAACAGGAAGATCGCCGTCACGCGCTTGCTGGTCACGTCCTTGCGCAGCCCGAACCAGACGATCGCGGCCAAGGGGGCCCCCAGGTACGCGTAGCGTATCCACGTGAAACCCTTCACCAGGTCGGACAGGAGGACCAGGCCGAGCAGGGCGAAGGTGGCGAAGATCGTGAGGAACATGACCCTCCAGGGCCTCACGGCCCGGGCTGGGGGCCGGCCGACCCGCGAAAGCTTGCTCCGCCCGAGGACGTACTGGAGGAGTCCGAGCGTCATGCCGACCCCAGCGGCGGCGAATCCCCAGTGCCAGCTGTGGGCGGGGTCAAAGCCGCTCCGGGCAAGCCAGGCCTTGAAGGCCACGCCCTGGGCGAGGTAACCGCAGACGAAGGGCGCCAGGAAGCCCCCCAGGTTGACCCCCATGTAGAAGATCGAGAAGCCCGCGTCGCGGCGCTCGTCGCCGGGGACATAGAGCCCGCCCACCATGGTGCTGATGCTCGGCTTGAGCATGCCGGTCCCGAGGACGATCAGCACGAGGCCCGCGGCGAAACTCTCGGCCCTTGGGATCGCCAGGACGAAGTGTCCCACGGCGATCACGATCCCCCCGTAGAGGACCGATCTCCTCGCCCCGAGAAAGTTGTCCGCGATGAATCCGCCGGGAATCGAGAGCAGGTAGACCGACATCGTGTAGGTGCCGTAGATCATACCGCTTTTCTTCACCCCGAACCCGAGGCCCCCGTCGACCGTGCTGCCGACCATGAAGTAGATCAGGATCGCCCGCATGCCGTAGTAGCTGAAGCGCTCCCACATCTCCGTGAAGTAGAGCGTCATCAGGCCCCGCGGGTGGCCCCCGATGCCCCTCGTGTCATAGACGGGCTCGGGCGGGGGGCCTTTTTCTGGGTCCATCGGGAGGGATCGTGGGGGCCGTGGCGGGCGGCGCAAATCCGAAAACTCAGCGCCCGAGGGCGGCGCGGGCCGCATGGGAGAGTCCGGGCCTGCCGAGGGAGTCGGCCGCATCGAGGAGCTGCCGCAGGAAGGCCCTGCGCTCGGCGGGCGCCAGCTCGGGGCTGGCCCAGCGCACCGCGAGCAGGTAGCTCCGCAGCGCGTCGTCGGGCCTTCCGAGCTTGAGCAGGACGAGCGCCCGGTCGTAAGCAGCCTGGTAGAAATGGTCGTTAAGCCTGAGCGCGTCCTCGAAATGGTCGTTCGCCTCGCGGAACTGCCCCGACCTGGCGAAGCTGAGCGCCATCTGCTCCTGGGCGATCGCAAGCGTGCTGGCCGGGCCGTAGTAGGCGCTCACCCGCCGCTTCTCGGCGAAGAGGGCCAGGGCGCGCTGCATGCCTGGGCTCGACGGGTTCCGGTCGAGGCGCCGCTTCGCCTCCTCCTCCGCCTGCTTCTCGTCGCCGCGCATGAACTCGAGGATCAGGAGCCGTCCGGTGAAGTCGTCCAGGAGCGCCGCGTTGGTGAGGTGGGCGGCCACGTAGGCGTGCTGCGCGCGATCGTCCGTCCAGATCCGGAGCTGGCGCACGCTCAAGGCTCCTAGGGCGGTGATGACCGCGAGGGAGGCGGCCGCGGCGAGGGGGCGCGCGGTCCTTCCCCTTAGCCGGGAGAGGAGGTAGGCCAGGACAGCGGCGCAAAGGGCCGACAGCAGGCAGCTGTAGCGGTCGCTCGGCATGTGGGGCCGCTCGGTGAGGCCGAAGAAGGGCGCGGCGCACGCCAGGTACCCAAGCCACAGGGCCGCAGGCGCGGGCCACCGGCGAAACGTGAGGATCGCAAGGACGGTGGCGCCCCCGACGGCCGCGATCGAAATCAGGAAGGCGGGTCCAAGGGGGTCAAAGTCGACGAGGACGTCGTAGAGGGGCGACAGGCCGAGGGGCCACCAGGGCTTCCAGAGGTAGTAGGCGGCGATGTACGAGGACTGCGCCGCGCGGCTCAGGAGCGAGGCGTCGCCCATCCGGGGAACCGCCCCAAAGGTTCCCTCGCCCTGGAAGCGCGCTACGAGGGTGACGGCCAGGACCAGGACAAGGGGCAGGAAGAAGGCGGCCTTCTCGGCCATGAGTCGGGAGAATCGCGCCCCCGGGACCTGCCGGCTCCGCACCCAGTCCATCCCCACTAGGAGGACGGGAATCCCGAGGCCTATGGGGTAGGTGAGCAGGCTCGCGCCGTAGGCGAGCGCCGAGAGGCCGATCAGGACGCCCCGGCGGGTGCCCTGGGCCTCGTAGGTGCCCAGGTACACGAGGACCGAGAGCAGGATAAGCGCCGTCGCCTGGCCGTACAGGTTGCCCGAGATCCATGCCGTGGTCTCGACCCGGAGCGGGTTGAGCGCCCACCAGGCGCTGGCGAGGAAGGCGGCGAACACCTCCCAGGAGTCCAGGCCGCTAGAGCGGGGTATCCCGCCGAACACGCGCAGGGCCCTCAGGATCACCGCAAGGAGGAGCCCGATCTCGGCAAAAATGAGGATGAGCGAGACGGCGTGGTAGGGCCGCGGGTCCAGCCCGGCAAATGCGTACGTCGCCGAGAAATTGAGCCACCCGAGGGGCATGTACCTGCGCGAGTACGCCCAGTCCGAGAACATCCACGCCAGGCGCTCCCGTCCAAGCGAGCCCATGTGGGGATTCATGGCCACGTTGATGTCGTCGTCCCGCAGGTAGAGGAACCCGAAGTCGAGGACCGAGGCAAAGAGGGTGGCGGCCACCAGGACAAGCAGGAGGCCGAGGAGCCAGGAGAGGCGCCGGGAGCTGGGGGTGGGGTCGGGACCGGTCATGGCTTCGATGCGCCAGCCCCCGCCATGGTGGACCCATCCGCGGGATGCAGGCGAAAGAACAGGAGCGAGGTGGCGATCGTCATCAGCCCGACGGTCAGAAAGGTCCAATGGATTCCGGCGATCATGCCCGTGGGGCCGGGCCGGTGCTCGCCCCCCAGGTAGAGCGCCGCCAGGAGGGACGCGACGGCGACCCCGAAGCTCATCGACATCTGCTGGACCGTGCTGGCGATGCTGCTCCCGGGGCTTGCCTCGGAATCGGAGAGGTCGGCGAAGACCAAGGTGTTGATCGCGGTGTACTGCATCGAGGAGACGAACCCGAGCACGAAGGCCATGGCCACGATCTGCACGAGGGAGGTGGCGACCCCGACCGTCATGAACAGAATGATCAACACTCCGAGCGAGGCCGTGTTGACGATCAGGACCTGGCGGTAGCCGAAGCGCTCGAGGAGCCGGGGCATCAGCACCTTCATGGTCATTGCGGCCAGGGGCTGGGGCACGATCAGGAGTCCCGACTGGACCGGCGTGAAGCCCAGGCCGATCTGGTAGAGCAGAGGCAGGAGGAAGGGCATCCCGCCGATGCCCAGCCTGGTCGCCAGGCTCCCGAGGATCGCGATCCGGAACGTGCGCACCCGGAAAAGCCAGACCTTGAGGAGCGGGAACTCCGTCCCGGCGGAGTGGCGCGCGTACGCCAGGAGGAGCGCCGCGGAGAGCGTGAGGAGAAAGACGATGCTCTTCGTGTCCAGCGAGTGCTCGCCGAAGATCTCGAGCACGTAGGACAGGAGCGCGATCCCCGAGCCGAAGAGGACAAGGCCGACCAAGTCGAGCGGGGGGGTCTCCTCGGACCTGTAGTCCGGCATGAACCGGTACACCAGGTACATTCCCAGCAGGCCCATCGGGAGGTTGACGAAGAAGATCATGCGCCAGTGCAGGTAGCCGACGATCAGGCCGCCGGCCAGCGGGCCGATCAGGGGCCCGATCAGCCCGGGGATGGCGACGAAACTCATCGCGCGGACCAGTTCGGAGCGCGGGAAGGTCCTCACCATCGTGATTCGCCCGACCGGCATCATCATGGCGCCGCCGCACCCCTGGAGGATCCTGGCCGCCACCAGCATCGGCATGTTCACCGAGAGCCCGCACAGGAGCGAGCCCACCGAGAAGACGCCGATCGCCCAGAAGAACACCCTGCAGGTCCCATAGCGGTCGGCGATCCAGCCGCTGACCGGGATGAACACGGCAAGGCTGAGGGTGTAGCTGGTGAGGGCCGCCTTCATGCTGAGGGGCGCGATCCCCAGGGCGTCGGCGATCGTGGGGACCGCCGTGTTCAGGATCGTCGTGTCAAGCGACTCCATGAAAAAGGCCACGGCCACAAGCCAGGGGAGAAGCCGTTTCACGGATTCGGGACGCAGGGAGGCGGTCATTCGCGGTGGGCCCAGATGAACGCCGGAGGCCCCCCAACGCAACCCGGGCCCTTGGGGATTGTGCCCTGGCACAGGCCGTGCTCCCCCGGGGGCTCGTAAGATGGAGCGCCGCAGTCGATACCGTCAGACGATGGGCCCGCCGGGACTTGCGCCGGGGGTCCCCCGCGCCCTGGGGAACCCCTCGGGCGCCCGGCCGGTCTGTACGGGGCGAGGGGGACCTCTTGAAAAGCGCTTGCGTCGGCACCCCGGGGTAGAGGACACTCCGGGGCGTCTGTCACCGGACGCGAACCGTGCACCTCTGACTACATGGACGACGACGCATCCAAGGCAAAACCGACGGCGGATTTCAACAAAATCGACCTAAGCCAACTGCAAGGCTTTAGCTTTGGCACCCAATGGGCCAAGGACAAGGACTCGCCGTCCCAGGGTCGGGACCATTCCGAGCGCCCCCACCGCGAGGACCGCATGGGCGGCCCAGGCGGCCCCGACCGCCGCGACCGCCGCGCCTTCCGCAAGCCCGCCGGCGACTCCGCTCCGGGCGGCCCGCCCCGCGACGCCTACCAGGGCGACCGCGCACCCCGCAGGGACCCGGGCGAGTACGCCGGAGCGCGACGCAGCGGCCCCGGCGGCGGCGAACGCCAGGAGCGCCAGGACCGCGGGCCCTACGACAGCCCGTATTTCAGCGCGGCCTTTTTCCCGGAGGACACGAGCTTCAACGCCCTGGTCAAGACCATCCGCTCCTCGGCCCGCACGATCGAGCTCTTCGAGATCGCGCGCACCGTGCTCGGCAAGCCCGACCGCTTCGTGGTCGTCGTCTCCCGCAAGCCCCAGGCCTCGGCAGCCCCCGACGCGCCCGCCCAGCCCATCTACATCTCCGTGCCCGACGGGATCCCCTTTGAGTCCGAGGATGCCGTCGTGGCGCACGTGATGGCGACCCACCTGGACACCTTCTTTGAGAAGGCCGAGGTCGAGGTCGACCCCCCGAAGGGCAACTACCTGGTCATCAACCGCTGCGGCGTGACGGGAGAACTCCTCGGGCCCCCGAACTACCACCGCTACAACCAGCTCGTCCAGCAGCACTTCGCCGCCAAGGTGAGCCGCATGTCCTTTGAGGCCTACAGGGCCCGGATCGAGACCGTGCGCGACCCCGAGGTCGTGAACCAGTGGCTGGAGAAGATGAAGAAGGTCACCCGCTTCACGCTGAAGGCCCCCGTGGTCGAAGGCCAGGCGGCGGTCACCTTTGACAGCCCCGAGGACGCCCGGGCCTACCTCCTGTCTAACGCCAAGGACAGGATCGTGAAGGCGGTCGACCACGCGAGGTTCCACGGCAAGGCGCTCGAGACCATGCCCCGCGGCGAGATCCTGATGGCCATCGAGGGCGCCTATGAGCGCCAGTTGCGCTTCCCGCTCGATACCGCCAACCAGCTCCGGGGCCGGCTTCGCCGCGAGCACTTCACCATTTTCAAGAAGGGCTCCAAGGGCGTCTCCTACGTCTGTGCGGTGAAGCGCAAGTTCCGGGTCCCGGGACAGGTGTTCGGGGAGTCGATCGGCAGGCTGATCGCCTTCATCGAGGAGCATCCCCTGGTCAAGGCCGGAGAACTCGGGGTCAAGATGCTCGGGATCGCGCTGCCGCCGGAGGGCACCTCCTACACCGTCGAGCAGCGCGAGAAGCTGATGCGCACCCAGGGCGACCTGATGTGGCTGGTCCGCGAGGGCTACGTGACGGAGTTCATCGACGGGGGACTCTATGCGCCCCCGGCAATGGTCGAGGCCCGCAAGAAGGAGGTCGAGTCCGAGGATGTGGACCCCGAGAATTTCCCGGAGGCGCCCCGTGTGACCCCGGCCCAGGAACCCGCAGCTGCGCACCCCGTGGCCGAGGAACCCTCGGTCGAGGAGCCGGCCCCAGCGCCTGCCCCGGAGGCAGCTCCGCTTCCGGTCGAGGCCGCTGCCCCGGTTTCGCCCGAGCCTCCCGCCGCGGAGAGCGCGCCGGAAGCCCCCGTCTCCTAGCGGAGGCGGACGTGGTGGCGCCCGTCGGCTCCCACCTCGAGGTCGAGGTGCCAGGCGTCGGGGGGGATCCAGGTTGGGATCTTTTCCGGCCACTCGATGGCCAGGCACCACGGCGAGACGAGAAACTCCTCAAGCAGCAGGTCCTCGGCCTGGGCCACGCCGGCGAGCCGGTAGGCGTCCAGGTGGACCAGCATGCGCAGGGTCCCCGGATGCACGTTGTAGATCGTGAACGTCGGGCTCGTCACCGGGCTGGTGATCCCGAAGCCGGTGGCCATGCCCTGGACCCACGTGGTCTTCCCCGAGCCCAGGTCGCCGTGGAGGGCGACCGTGGCGTCGGCTGGCAGGCCCGCCGCCCACTCGGCGGCGATCGAGCGGGTTTCCTCGGCCGAGCGGGTTTCGATCCCGGCCTTGAGCCTAGCGCAGATGCTCATAGCCCCGGTACTCCTTCAGGTTGAGCAAGCCGGCGGGCAGGTCCCCCCGGCGGACAAACCGGCCGACGCAGGTGAGGGGGATCCGAGGGAAGGCCCGCTTCCAGGCGCGCTCCAGGGAGTCCTTTTCGCGGCCGCCGCGGAACGCGAGAACGAGCTCATAGTCCTCGCCATCCGAGAGCGCCTCACGGGTCGACGCTCCCGCGCGGCACGGCAGCATTTTCGCAAAAAGGGCCGCCTCGCACCCCTTGGGGGTGAGCTCGGCAAGGTCCTTAGCCAAGCCGTCGCTTAGGTCCATCATCGCCCGCACCCCCGCCTGGCGGGCGAGCCACGCCCCCTCGGCAAGCCGCGGGGCGAACCGGTGATGGTGGCCGCTCTGGAGGCTCCGGCCGAGGAGGCCGGTCACGTAGATCCAGTCCCCGGGCCGCGCCCCCTTCCGGGTCATGACCCGCCCCGGGGCCTCGCCGGCGAGGGCCAGGGTGGCCACGAAGGAGCCGGGAAGCCGCGCCACGTCGCCCCCGACAACGGGAACGCGGTACCTCAGGCTTTCGCGGGCCAACCCCCGGTAGAATTCGGCAAGCCACCGCAGGGACACGCGGCTGTCGAGGGCGAGCGCCACGACGGCCGCCCGGGGCCGTCCCCCCATGGCGGCGATGTCGCTTAGGTTCCGCTTGAAGAGCTTCCCGCCGACCTGCCCGGCCGAGACTCTCCGGTCGAAATGGATCCCGGCGATCACGGGGTCGACCGTCAGGAGTTCCCGGCCCCGCGCCGGGGCCAGCACGGCGCAGTCGTCCCCGATCCCCTTGGGGGAAACCGGGGAGGCTTCTCCGAGCCACCGGCGGATGCGCGCGATCAGGGCGCCCTCGCCGAGCGATCCCACGGATCCCTGCCGGGTCCTGGAAAAGAGGGGTTCGGTGCTCATGAGCCGACGCCGGCCACCACCAGGATGAACGTGTTCAGGTTGAAGAGCGCGTGGGCCACCATCGTTGTCCCGATCCGGCCGGTCCGCTCGTAGGCCAGGCAGAAGATGACGGCCAGGACAAAGAGGGGAGCCAGGCTCGGCAGCCCGGCCAGGTTGTCCGACCACGACACGTGCAGGGCGCCGAACAGGGCCGAGGTGAGGACGATCGTCATCCAGCGCGGGACGCGGGTCCTGAAATAGCGGAAGAGTCCCGCCCGGAAGATGGTCTCCTCGGTGATCGGGACCAGGATCGTGGCCACGGCGACCAGCGATCCCTTGAGCGCCCACGAGTGGCTGTTCTGCAGGATGTCCACCATGTCCTGCTTCTCGTCGGGAAGTCCGAGGCTCTTCAGGAGGAAGTCCCAGACGCTGCTCGCCGCGAAGACCGCGGGCAGGGCGACGAGGAAGGTGACCAGGCCGCTCAGGAGGACGGGGTAGGGGCCCCTGGCCGCGCTGCCCCCGCGCGCCTTGGCGCCGTAGACCAGGAAGAAGACGCCGAGGCCCAGGAGGATGCCGCCGTGCATCACGGCGCCGCCGGCCACCATGGCCGCGTCGTTGCCCAAATGCAGCGGCCGGAGCGCGAAACCCCCGACGGAGCCCGCGACCGCGGCCCCGAGGAAGGCGAAGGCGATGAAACACCCGAAGTCGATAGGCGGAAGCCTCCACTCGGAGAGGCGCAGGTAGCGCGAGTCGCGCCCCTTCCGGGAAAGGGCGAACCTCCAGAGGAGCCAGAGCCCGGCAAGGATCATGGCCCCCTCCGCGCCAAGGGCGGCGACGGAAATTGGCGTCATTGCGTCGCCCTGGCTCACGTGGCCGGGAGCGGGTAGACGATCCTGCCGTCGACGATCGTCATCTTGACGCGGCCGACCAAGGTCCTGCCGTTCCACGGCGAATTGATCGACTTGCTCTGCCCCTTCCTGGCGTCGTAGGTCCAGGACTCGTCGGGGTCGAAGAGGCAGATGTCGGCCGCCGCGCCTTGGGCGAGAGTCCCGGCGGGCAGGCCGAGGAGCTCGGCCGGCTTGCGGGTCATCAGGTCGACCAGGGCCGAGAGCTTGAACTTGTTCTTGCGCACGAGCTCCTCCAGGCAGACCGCCAGCGCCGTTTCCAGGCCAAGGATGCCGTTCGGGGCGAAGTCGAACTCCTTGTCCTTCTCGTAGTCGGTGTGCGGGGCGTGGTCGGTGGAGATGCAGTCGAGGGTCCCGTCCCTTAGCCCGGCAATGATCGCCACCCGGTCGCTCTCGGTCCTGAGCGGCGGGTTCATCTTGAAGTTCGGGTCGTAGGTCTCGAGCGCCGCGTCGGTGAACGCGATGTGGTGCGGGGTCGCCTCCCCGGACACCTTTACCCCGTCCTTCTTCGCCCGCCTGAGGATGTCCACGGAGGCGGCCGACGAGATGTGCTGCATGTGGATGTGGGCCCCCGTGTAGGAGGAGAGGATCACGTTGCGGGAGACGATCACGTCCTCGGCCGCGTTCGGCCAGCCGCGCAGGCCGAGCCGGATCGACATGTCGCCCTCGTTCATGACGGCGCCCTCGGTCATGGACCGGTCCTGGCAGTGGTCCATGACGGGCAGCCCGAACATCTTGGCGTACTCGATGGCGCGCCGCATGAGCTCGTTGGACTGCACGCAGTCCCCGTCGTCGGTGATGGCGACCACGCCGGCGCGCTTGAGGGAGCCGATCGGGGCGAGCGTGTCGCCCTTGGCGCCGATCGTGATGCACCCGGTCGGAAGCACCTTGACGACCGCGTCCCGGCGCACGGCGTCCAGGATGTACTGGATCGTGCCCGCGTTGTCGGCGGTCGGGGTCGTGTTGGGCATGCACACGACGGTCGTGAAACCGCCGGCGGCCGCCGCGCGCGAGCCGGTGGCGATCGTCTCCTTGTGGGTCTGCCCGGGCTCCCTGAAGTGGACGTGGATGTCGACCAGGCCCGGCGAGGCCACCAGGCCCTTGGCGTCGATCTTCCTCGCGCGCTTCTTGTCGGCGGCGGAGAGGCGCGGGACGATCTTCCCGTCGAGCGCAAAGAGGTCGCCGACCCCGTCGCGCTTAGAGGCGGGGTCCACGATGCGGGCGTTCCTTATCCAGAGGGCGGGCATGGTGCGGGTTACTCCGTGGAGGCGATGACGTGCTCGGGCTGGTGCCCGGCGCAAAGGTAGAGGACGGCCATCCTGATCGCGATCCCGTTGGTCACCTGCTCCAGGATCACGCTTCGCTCGCCGTCGGCCAGCTCGCTGTCGATCTCGACGCCGCGGTTGATGGGGCCCGGGTGCATGATGATGGCGTGGGGCTTGAGCCAGGAGGCCCGGGTCTTGTTGAGCCCGAACATGCTCGTGTACTCGCCGAGGGAGGGGAAGTGGCGGTGGCCCTGCCTCTCGTGCTGGATGCGCAGCAGCATGACGACGTCGGCGTCGGCCAGGGCGCTCTTCAGGTCGTGCGAGACGCGCGCCCCCAGGGTCGTGAAGCCGTGCGGCACCAGGGTCGACGGCCCGACGAGCGTCACCAGGGCGCCCATCTTCGTGAGCGCGTGGATGTTTGAGCGGGCGACGCGGCTAAAGAGGATGTCGCCCAGGATCACGACGTTGCGGCCCTTGAGGGACCCCAGGTGCTCCTTCATCGTGAAGGTGTCGAGTAACCCCTGGGTCGGGTGCTCGTGCGCCCCGTCCCCGGCGTTAATGACCGGGATGTCCAGGATCTTGCTCAGGTAGAGGGGGGAGCCCGCGGCGGCGTGGCGGATCACGATCATGTCGGCGTTCAGGGCCTGGATGTTCTCGGCCGTGTCCCGGAGGGTCTCGCCCTTCTGGGTCGACGAGCTTGCCGCGTCGAACGCGATCACGTCGGCGCTCAGGCGCTTGGCCGCCATGTCAAAGGCCATCCGGGTCCGGGTGCTCGGCTCCAGGAAGAGGTTCACGATCGTCTTGCCGCGCAAGGCCGGCACCTTCTTCACGTTCCTCTGGAGGATCTTCTTGAAGGCCGAGGCGGTGGCGTGGATCTGCTCGATCTCAAGGAGGCTGAGCTCCTCGATCGTGATCAGGTGTCGTCGGGTCCAGGTCATTTAGAGTTGGCCGAGAGCCGGGCCTTTTCCCGGCGGGGCAGGATCTCGATCCGGTCGTGCGAGGGGTTGTCGTTGAGCGAGACCACCACGTCCTCGTCGTCGGAGGCGTCCACGGTGGTGCCGGAAAAATCGGCGACGATCGGCAGCTTGCGGCTGCCGCGGTCCACGAGGACTGCTAGCTCGACCCGGCCCGGCCGCCCGTGGTCGAAGAGCTCGTCGAGGGCGGCCTTGACGGTCCGGCCGCTGAAGAGGACGTCGTCGACGAGGAGCACCGTGGCCCCGTTCACGTCGCCTGGCAGGAGCGTGGGCGTGAACTCCTTGGGGATCGGGTGGTGGCCGATGTCGTCCCGGTGGAACGAGATGTCCAGGTCGCCGACGCGGGTCGTGCCGAGCTTTGCGCCGATCCGGCGGGCTAGGGCGATGCCCCCGTTGGCGATCCCGAGCACCAGGAGGTTCTTGGTGTGCCGGTGGCGGGCCAGAATGGCCGAGGCGAGCCGTTCGATGGCGGCGTGAACCTCTCGCGAGCCGATAGTCTTGGGCGAAGGCACCGTTCCAAGTACTGCAGGCGACGGGTCCTGCGGTAAAGCGAAATTGGTCCTAGCCCTCCGACCCGAGCCAGGCCGCCAGGTCGTCGTCCTCCAGGATGCGCCGGCCCCCGCGGTACTCCGGGGAGACGAGCCGCTCGTAGCCGGGCTCGGCGAACCTGCGGCAATGCAGGAGCACCCGCGCCGTCTGCCCGGGGGCGCGCACCAGCCGGCCCAGGGCCTGGTTCACCTTCTGCATGCCGGGGATCCGGTAAACCCGGTCGAAGGCGAGGTCCCTCCCGAGGTCGGCCAGCGCCGAAAGCCGGGCCCGCTGGACCGGGTTCACCTCGGGAAGCGCGGGCCCGACCACCAGGGCGTGCGCCACCCGGCCCCCGAGCAGGTCGATCCCCTCGGCAAAGCTTGAGCCGAGGACCAGGAACAGGGCCTCCCCGCGGTCGATCGCCCCGTTTATCCACGCGGTCTGGGCCGAAAGGTCGCTCTTGCGGGGCTGGAGGGCCGCATCGGCGACCTCCTGCAACACCGCCTCGGCGTAGGCATAGCTGGGGAAGAACACGGCGATCGAGGCGCCGGCTCCCGCGGAGCGGTGGAACGCCTCGATCGTCTGCGCCGTCTGCGAGTAGTGGAGGTGGCGGTGCTGGAAGGTCGTGTCGACCCGCAGGTCCACGGCGACCTGGTAGGCGTTGTCGCGCCAGGGGGTCTCGGCGCGCACCACCGAGAGGGGGCCGCTCTCCAGGCACTCGGCAAAGCGCTCGGCAGGCCCGGGGGTTGCGGTCGCCAGGACCACGCCGCCGAATTCGCGGAGCGTGGCGCCGACCGCTGCCGCGGCGTCCAGGCACGTGATCGAGAGGACGCCGTCCGCGGGGCTCCACCACAGGCGCGGCAGTTCAAGGGATGCCAGCTCTGCAGCGGCCGACGGGACGCGCCAGATCAGCCCCGAGACAAAGGGCCCCAGGGCGGCGTAGTCCGCCGGGAAGAGTCCGGCGCTTTCGCCAAGGCGAATCAGCTGGTCGCGGGCGTCCTCGCGCTCCGCCTCCCCGAGCACCGGGCATTTGGGGCACCCCTCCAGGAGCCGGGCCCACTCATCCCACTGGGAGATCCACTTGCCCGGGGCGTCAACCTGCCGCAGCGCGTCGCACACCGCGCGCGCGTCCCGCGAGTCGAAGGAGTGGGAGTGGGCGTCGGCAGCCCGGGAGGGAAGGTTGTGGGCCTCGTCGACAAGCAGGAGGGAGCGGGCGGGGTCGAACCCGGGCCGGTCGTAGAAGAGCCCGCGGCTGTCGGGCGAGAACACGTAGTTGTAGTCGCCGATCCAGACGTCGTTGAAGGCCAGGGCCGCGCGGGTGATCTCGTAGGGGCAGATCCGAGCCCCGATCCCGGCGCTCCTTAGGGCCGGGAGGTCCCGGGCCTGGTTTTCCAGGAGGTAGAAGCGCGAGAGGCCGCTCGAGGGCCAGCGCTCCTCGGCCCCGTCCAGGTAGGAACAGGCCTCGCGGACGCACTGGAACACGGAGTTCACGCAGTGCTCGGCCTTGTTGCGCACGTGCCAGACGGCCACCTGCGAGCCGTGCGCCCCGCCTGACACCTCCGCGGTCATGGACGCCAGGGTCTGCGCGACCTGGAGCTGGCCCGTGGATTTGCCGGTCAGGTAGACGACCCGCTCGAAGGCACCCTCCCGGAGCAGGCCGAGCGCGCACTCCAGCAAGACGCCCGTCTTCCCGAATCCGGTGGGCGCCTCCAGGAGGACGGCGGACTGGCCCCCCGAGATCGCACGGGTAAGGTCTTCAAGCGCCTGGACCTGGCCGTCCCGGGGAACCCCGAACGCCGGGCGGAACCGGAGCTGGCCCAGGCGCTCGCGGGCGCGGAGCCGCAGGTCCAGGAACTCGGCTACCCGGTCGAGGCGCTCCTCGAGCACCAAGTGGTCGGACTGGCCGAGCTCGACCGTCTGGGCGAGGCCCGTGTCGGCCTCGACAAAGACGAGTTCGCCCCGCTCGCGGGCGGCCCGGAGCGCAACGTAGGCCGCCAGCTGCGCGAAATACTCCGGGTAGTCGGCGCGCAGGTCGCTCTCGTTGGCCGGGAGGGGCCGGGTCACCGTCTTGATCTCGCGAAGGGTCGTGCCGCCGCCGGAGCGCACGACCTGGTCGATCCTCCCTGCAAGCGCCACCCTCCAGCCGCGCCGCGGAAGCTCCCCGGAGATGGGAACCTCGAAGTCGGCGTCGGCCCCGTCGGCCACGGCCTGGGCACGCAGTTCGCTGTGCCAGAGGCTCCCCAGCTGGGCTCGCCAGATCCCTCCGCCGCTGCCCGAGGAGCCCTTGGGTCCGATGGAGAAGTCCGAGAGGTCGCCGACGCTCAGCTCGACCCGCCTCTTGTCCAGGTCGAACTTCACGGGATGACGATCTCGGTGTTGCCCCCGAGGTAGTCCTCGAGGCTGCGCCGGATGCGCGCCACCTCGATGGGCGCCGCGTGCTGCCCGGCCACCGGCAGGTTGATGATCCCGGTCGCCAGGAGGCGGTCGCCCTCCGGGATCGAGGGTATCCACTCCTGCTTCACCGGGTAGCCCTCGTCGCGGGCAAAGACGTAAAGGCTCTTCAGGTAGACGATGTCGGGCCTCTCCGCGCTGGCGAAGGCGTCGAAGGCGGTGCGCAGGAGGAGCGCCACGTTCTCGCGGCTCTCCTCGTGCACGGGGTTGCGGCTGATCACCGAGGCGAGGGCCGAGGCGAAGAGGAGCGACTCGTAGCTGCGGCCGATGGCGGTTCGCCGGGCCGTGATGCGCAGGTCCTTCACGAACCAGGTGCGCCCCTGGTTGGAGCTCTCGAGCATCACCTCGACCTCGTCAAAGAGGTCGGGGACCGCCATCAGCGAGGTGGCGCGCTTGGAGACGCGCTGGAAGGCAAGGAGGGAGCCGTGCTCCTCCGAGAACAGGCCGAAGCCCTGGAAGGCGTCCGTGGGCGGCCGCTTCTCGATCACAAACGCCGCCGTGGTGAGCGTCTGTCCGGGCAAGGCGGGAGGTCCGGGCGGGCTACTTCGCCTCGCGGGGCTTTTCGGGTTCCACGTGGGGCCAGGCCGGGGTCACCGCTCCGCCCGAGATGATCATCTTCATCCCGTCGCCCACGGCCATGTCGAGCTCGATGACCTCGCTTCTCGGGATCATCAGGAGGAATCCGCTGGTCGGGTTGGGGGTGGTCGGCACGAAGATCGTCCACACGTCCTCGCCGCTCTTGGACTGGGCCTCGCCCTGGACCGTGTTGGTGAGGAACCCGATCGTCCACGAGCCCTTCCTCGGGAACTCGACCAGGACCACCTTGTTGAACATGTGCCGGCTCTGGGAGCTGAAGGTGTTCACGATCTGGCGGACCGTGTTGTAGACGGCGTTCACCCCGGGGATCGACTGGATGAAGCGGTCCCCGATGCTGAAGAAGAACTTCCCGAAGACGTAGCGCGAGACGTAGCCCAGGAGCGTCACCAGAGCCATCACGATCAGGGTGGCCAGGATCGACCACACGGCGTCCAGGCCCGGCCGGTCGCGCAGGCCGTAGGGAACGAACACCAGGAAGAGGGGCTTGAAGGTCCCGCCCACGAAATCGATGATCTTGCTGAAGACCCAGACCGTCAGGCACAGGGGCGCAACCAGGATCAGGCCCGAGAAGAAGGCGTTTCGGATCGCTACGTAGCGGGAGACATCGGGGTCGCGGTCGGCCATGGAAGGGATGGGATTCTCGTAGCGAGCAGCGGCCGCCTACGCCAGCTTGAACCGGGGCATCGACCCGGATTGGGCGAGAAGGGCGAGCGCGCGCTTCTCGGCCCGGCGCATCACCCGCTTCTTGGCGGGGGAGAGGTCGTCGTAGCCGGCAAGGTGGAGCCAGCCATGGACCACGTAGAGCATCACCTCGGCCGAGAACCTGGGCCCGGAGGGGCCCACCTGGCGGACGGCCGCGTCAACCGAGACGCAAATCTCCCCGGCCAGCCCGTGCGCCGCGTCTCCGGAAAAGGTGATCACGTCGGTCTGCGTGGGATCCTCGAGGAAGTCGCCGTGGAGGGCGGCGAGCGCCCGGTCCGAGAGGAATGCCACCGAGAGCTCCCCCTCCGGGCAACCGCCCAGGAACTTGCCGGCGTTTTGGTCGAGGACTCCGATCGCCGCCGCCAGCTTCCTCCGGTCGGCCTTTAGGCGGGGGTGGCGTACGGCCACCTCCAGCGCTCGGCCCCCCCGGGTCATGCCTTCGCCTCAGTCGGCGGGTCGCCGGCCGCCGAGTAGGCGACGCGGGCGTGGAGCATGTTCAGAAGCGTGAAGGTGAAGCTGTTCTTGATCTTCGCCAGGTCCTCGAAGGTGAGCGGCGCCTCGTCGAGCTGCCCGTCGGCCACCCGCTCGGCCACGAGCCGGTCGATGATGGCGCTCAGCTTCTCGGCGGTGATCGTTCGGACCGAGCGGGTGATCGCCTCGACCCCGTCGGCCAGCGAGACGACGGCGCTCTCCTTGAACTGGGGCTTGGGTCCCTCGTAGCGGAAGGGCCCGTCCGGAACCGGGGGCGGCTCGACCCCGGGGAAGGGGGACTGGGAGAGGGCGAGGGCCCGGTCGTAGAAGAACTTCACGAGCGTCGTGCCGTGGTGCTGGCGGATCACGTCGACCACCGCGCGCGGCAGGTGGTGGCGGGCGGCCAGCTCCACCCCGTCGGTCACGTGCTGGCGGATGATCGCCGCGGAGGTGGCCGGGTCCTTCTCGTTGTGGGGGTTCCCGCTGTTCCTCTGGTTCTCGGTGAAGTACGCCGGGTTGGTCGACTTGCCGATGTCGTGGAAGAGGGCGCAGGCGCGGGCCAGGAGCGGGTTCGCCCCGATCGCGTTGCTCGCGTTCTCGGAGAGCTGGGCCACGACCAGGGAGTGGTGGTAGGTGCCGGGCGCCTCCAGCTGCATGCGCCGGAGCAGCGGGTGGTTGTAGTCGGTGAGCTCAAGGAGCGTGATGTCGGTCGTCCGCTTGAAGAGGCTCTCGAGGACCGGCAGGAGCCCAACCACGGCAACGCCGGTCAAAAGTCCCGTCACTAGCCCGGCCGCCATCTGCCAGACGAGGGTCTCGTAGGGCGTCTGCTGGGCGATGCCGATCAGGGCCGCGAAGGCGGCCACCGTCAGGCCCCCCATGCCCGCCGCGCGGACCACCCGCCCGCGCCTGCGCGCCTCGCGGCAGCCGAAAATGGCGACCATCGACGCCAGGAAGGTGAGGACAAGGAGGTCCAGACGGTTCCCGTAGATGACGCCCGTGAAGATGGAGATGAGGAGCGCCATGAAGATCGCGCTCCCGGCGTCGATCAGGATCGCCACGATCAGGGGGGCGAGCGCCGTCGGCGCCACATAGGGGAGCGCCGAGGCCCACGTCGAGTCGCGGACAAAGAGCTCGGCCCCGCCGATCGAGTAGACCGCGCGCACAAGCGCCAGGTTGAAGATCACCACCAGGGCGAGGAGCCCCAGGCGCACGTTGCTGGCCAGGGTCTCCGGGTCCTCGAGCCGGACGTAGAGGATCGAGGCCACGACCATCGCGAGAACGAGGAGCACGCGGCCGAAGAGCTCCAGGCCGTCGTCGAGCTCGGCCGAGCCGCCCTCCAGGGCGGCCCTCCTGTAGGCGGTCGCCATCTCGTACTGGTCCTGGGTCACGCGGTCGCCGGCGTCGACGATCGTCTTGCCCGTGGCAATGCGGACGGACACGGGCTTCAGGCGGGAGAGGACCTCGGCCTCGCGGGTCGCGGCGGCCGTGGTGTCGAAGACCAGGTTCGGGCGCACGCCGCTCCGGAAGAGCCTGAAGAGCGCGTGGGCCGCGGGCCGGGGGACCCCCTCCGAGGCGAGGCTCACCCTGAGGAACGTGAGCGCGTCCTCCATGGACTGGACGGGGCGGGCGGCGACGCCGCCGCTCGGGCGCTCGATCTCAAACATCATGACGGCGTCCGGGCCGGTGCCCGTGGCCGAGCTCTCGTGGACGCCCTCGCTGTAGATCTGCCTGAGGGCGGCGAAGCCGTTCTCAAAAAGGGCGGCCCGGGCGGTGGCGTCCCCCGCCGAGAGGAGCGCCGCCAGGTCGTCTGCGTTGGTCTCGTAGGGGCCGCGCGCGTTGAAGTCGTCGGCCAGGAGCGCGAGCGCCTTGCGCCTGTCGAAGAAGAGGGCCGTGGGATCGGGGTGCGCGGCCTCGAAGGCCGCGAGCTTGCCGAGAAGGTCCCGGGCGGCCGCCTCGAAGCGGTCCAGATTGGAGGAGTCCAGCCTGTAGATCGGCGGCAGGCGCGAAAGGCTCTGCTCGCGCTCCGTGCGCGTGCGCTCGGTGCTCACGTAGGAGAACGGGAAGCCGGCCACGATCCGAACGGGCGCGATCTGGTTGGGGAGGACCGGCAGGTCGAGGACCCTCATGCCGGCCGAGCTCACGATCACGATCGCGGCCACGGTGACGACGAAGATCAGGCCGGCGACAAGGCGGCTCTGGTCCAGGAACTCGCGGAAGCTCGAGTTGGAGTCGCTCCCGGGCTCACCCCTGCGCCCGTTAAGGCCGCCTACGAGCAGCTTCAATTGGTTGCGTACGGACATGGCTAGCGGCCCTGCGGGCTTCCCACGTCCCCGAGGGGGTTCTTGTAGTGGTCGTAGGCCTCGACGATCCGCTGGACGAGCGGGTGGCGCACGACATCCTCGCTGCCGAAGGTGTGGAAGACGATCCCGGGAACGTGCTCAAGGATCCGGCGCACCTCCAGGAGCCCGGAGACCTTGGAGCGGGGCAGGTCGATCTGGGTGACGTCGCCGGTCACCACCATCCGGGAGTCCTCTCCAAGGCGGGTGAGGAACATCATCATCTGCTCGGGGGTCGTGTTCTGGGCCTCGTCGAGCACGATGAAGGCCCGGGAGAGCGTCCGGCCGCGCATGTAGGCCAGAGGGGCGATCTCGATGATGCCCTTCTCCGTGAGCTTAACGACCTCCTCGGGGTCGAGCATGTCGTGGAGGGCGTCATAGAGGGGCCGTAGGTACGGGAGGATCTTTTCTCGCAGGTCGCCGGGCAGGAACCCCAGGGCTTCGCCGGCCTCGACCGCGGGACGGGTGAGCACGATCCGTTCCACCTCGTGGTTGAGCAGGGCCGAGACCGCGGCGGCCATCGCCAGGTACGTCTTGCCGGTTCCCGCCGGCCCGATCCCGAAGACAATAGGCTCCTTGAGGACCGACTGGAGGTACTCCTTCTGGCCGATCGTCTTTGGCACCACGCTCTTGCGGTTTGTCGCGATCACCAGCGGCTCATCCAGGAACTTCCGCCAGCGCCGGGACTCGCCCTTGGCAAAGGAGTCCACGAGCCGGGCGAAGTCCGGGGTCCGGATGTTCATCCCCTGGTTCCGGGCGGCGTTCAAGAAGGCGAAGAACTCCTCGGCCAGGTCCAGGGGCTCCTGGGGGGCCTCGATCTTCAGCCAGTCCTCGCGGGTTACCAGCTTCACGCCGAGCGCCCGCTCGGCATGGGCCAGGTTCTCGGTCTTGCCGGCATAGAGCTGGCTTAAGTGCCTGGGGCTCTGGAAATGGAGCGTTTTTGCGGGCACGGGACGGGTCCCTCCTTCAGGAATTGGCGGGGAGGGTCACCAGGGCCGCCGTCAGGCGCTCCCAGGTGGATTCAATGGCCTGGGGGAGCACTCGGGTCTCCGTCAGGACGGGCATGAAGTTGTTGTCGCCGTTCCACCTGGGGACGATGTGGCCGTGGAGGTGCGCGATGCTCCCGCCGGCGGCCGAGCCCAGGTTGAAGCCCACGTTGACCCCATCGGGCTTCATGGCGGCGGCCAGGACCCGTTTGCCGAGGACGATCTCCTCCATCAGGTCGCCCCGCTCCTCGCGGGTGAGTTCCTCGATGTCGACCACCTCCCGAAAGGGGACGGCGAGTAGGTGCCCGGGGTTGTAGGGGAAGCGGTTCAGGACCAGGTAGGACAGGCGCGAGCGGTGGATGATCAGCGCAGCCCGGTCGTTGCCCAGGGCCGGCAGCCCCGTGAACGGTCGCTTCATCGTTGCCGGATAGCGCGGCGCCTCAATGTAATCCATGCGCCAATAGGCGTGAAGCTGCTGCATCGTGTAGGGCCCTCAACCGGAGCAGAAAGGGGGGGTAAAGTCAAAGACTTGCCTCCGGGACGGGCCTGGGCGAGTGTCGGGCACCATGCTGGCATCCATACCCTCACGGCGAGTGGCGATAACAGGCCTCGGAGCGATCACGCCCGTCGGCAAGAGCGCCCCGGAAACCTGGTCCGCGCTCACGTCTGGAAAGAGCGGGATTGGTCCAATAACCCACTTTGATCCAACGGGTTGCAACGCACGCATTGCTGGGGAAGTCCTGGGATATGATCCGACCGCAAGCCTGGGGACCCCCGTCCATCCGCGGGGGGCCGGCACCGACCCGGTCCTTTCACCCCTCACCCCCAAGGAAGTTCGTAAGCTGGGACGCTTCACACACTTAGGGCTTGGGGCAGCCCTGGAGGCCTACATCGACTCCGGGCTCGACCTCCACCGGGGGACGCTCCCGCCCGAGCGGATCGGGGTGAATTTGGGGGTCGGCCTTGGGGGCCTACCCGAGATCGTGGCGACCCACGAGACGTGGAGGGTGGGGGGCTTCCGCAAGATCTCGCCCTTCTTTATCCTGCAGTCCGCCCCCAACATCCTGGCCGGCCAGCTCGCCATCCTCCTCAATTGCCGGGGATCGAACATGAGCGTCGCCTCGGCCTGTGCCACCAGCGGCCACTCCCTGGGCGAGTCGGCCCGCGCGATCGCCCGCGGCGACTCGGACGTCATGATTGCCGGGGGCGCCGAGGCCGTCATCACCCAGGTGGCCGTGGGCGCTTTTGCGCAGATGAAGGCCCTGTCGACCCGAAATGACGCCCCCGAGAAGGCGTCCCGGCCCTACGACGTGGACCGAGACGGCTTCGTGATCGGCGAGGGCTCCGTCGTGTTCGTGCTGGAGGAGATGGAGCACGCCAAGCGCCGGGGGGCGCACATCTACGCGGAGCTGACCGGCTACGGGGCCACGGCCGACGCCTACCACCTTTCCTCCCTGGCCCCCGAGGCCGAGGGGTCCCGCCGCTCGATGAACCTGGCGCTGGCCGACGCGGGGACCGCGCCGGAGCGCGTGGGCTACGTGTCGGCCCACGCGACCTCCACCCCGGGCGGCGACGGCGAGGAGGCGGCGGCTATCGCCGCCGTTTTCCACTCGAGCCGCGAGCGCCTGCACGTGAGCGCGGTCAAGTCGATGACCGGCCACCTGCTCGGTGCCGCAGGCGCCCTGGGCGCCCTTGCGGCCGTCCTTGCGATCGACAAGGGAACGATCCCGCCGACCCTCAACTTGGACAACGTGGACCCGGCCTGCGCCGCCCTGGGGCTCAACTTCACCCCGAAGGTGGCGGTCGAGAAGCGGGTCGACGTGGCGCTTGCCAACAGCTTCGGCTTTGGCGGCACCAACGCCTCCCTGGTCTTTAGCCGGGTCTAGTCCAAAAGAGGGGGCCTACTGGCCGTCGGGCGGCGGCGGGGCGGCCTTGAGCGGGCCCGACCCCTGTGGGGCGGCAAAGGGGTGGACAATCACCTTCGAGGCCTTGGCGGCCGAGAGGTAGGTCTTGGCGAGGAGATCGATGTCCGCCTTGGAGATGGACTCGAAGTCGGCCCTCCGGGAGCGCGCCCAGTCGAGAACCTCGGGCTTTTCCTGCGCGCGAATGAGGACGGTCATCCAGTAGCCGTTCGTGCGCTCGGATTCGCGGAGTGCCGTGAGCTTCGGGTTCTTGGAGCGGTCGAGTTCGTCCTGGGTGATGCCGTTCTTGCTCATGTCGTCGGCGACGGAGACCACGACCTCCTCGATCTGCTTGGTCTTGGCCGGGTCCACGATCACGGCGGCCTCCATGTAGCCGTAGCCCGGGAACGCGTCGCTCGGCAGGCTCGCCACGTTGGGCGAATACGTGCTCCCCAATTGCTCGCGCACCTTCACGCGCAGGCGGTCGTTCAGGACGTCGCCCAGGATGTTGAGGCGGCGGGTGCGGTGGATGTCGGAGGCGTCGGTCGTCGGCCAGTAGACGGCGACCAGGCCCTTCGGGATCTCGGTGTCCACGGCGTACATCTCGGTGAAGGGCGTGCTCGGGTAGGAGACCTGGCGCTGCGCATCGAGCGCGGGCTTCGGGTCGCGCTTCGGGAGCGTCCCGATCGTGCGCGAGGCGACGTCGATCACGGTGTCAATGTCCAGATCCCCGATCACGGAGACCTCAAGGGCCCCCGTCGCAAGCTGCGGGGCGAGCCAGGCCTTCACCTCGTCGAGGTTGCGGGCCATCATCTCGTCGCGGCCCGGCAGCCCGAAGCGGGGGTCCCCGCTGGCGAGGATCCGCGGGACCTTCAGGTTCATCGGGCCCCGCTCGGTGTGGGCGAACGAAAGGTAGGCGGCGTCGATCCGCTTGCGGGCCTGGCGCAGGGCCTCGGGCCGGTAGCCCGGGTCGACGATGGAGGCGGTCAGGAGCTGGAACTCGAGCGCCAGGTCCTCCTTGTTCGTCCCGCCCTCGAAGGTGAAGGCGTCGGTAGAGGAGGAGAAGAGGACGCCGACCGTCTTTCCTGCGAGGATCTGCTGCAGGTCGTCCTCGCCGTGCTTGCCGAGGCCGCCTGCCGAGAACGTGAGGCTCGCGAAGCGCGAGAGCCCGGGCTCTGTCGCGGCCGGCTCGGTCAACAGGCCCGATCCCAGGCGGGCCGCCACGTGGATCGTGTTGGACTCGAAGTCGGTCTTCTTGATGTTGAGCCTCACTCCGTTCTCAAAGACGACCTCCGTGAAGTCCAGGTCGGCGACCGCGGTGCGGCTCTGGACCTTGCCCGCGGGGCCGAAGTCGGAATAGCCCCAGGCGATCTGGACCCTCTGGTCGGGCGCCTGCACCGGCACGGCGCGGGCCCGGTTGTAGGCGGCCATCACGACGGCATTGGCCGCGCCCGGGATGCCCGGGATCTTCGCGTTTCCGGCAACGAGGACGAAGCGGCCGGGGCTAGACCAGGCCGCCTTCAGCGCCTCGGCGCAGTCGGAGAGCGTCACCTTGTCCAGGGCCGGCCCGTAGAGCGCCAGGTCGTCGGCCGGCGAGGTGAACACCTCGCGGTCGACGATGCTCTGCGCCAGGTCCCCGGCGAGCTCATCGGAGCGCCGGGTCGACGCCGTCTTCTGCGCCTGCTCCAGGGCGTTCCTGAAATTGGAGGCAACCTGCTTGAGTTCATCCGGCCGGAAGCCGTACTGCAGGGCGCGCCGCAGCTCCCGGTCGGCCACCTCCAGGGCTCCCGACCACTGCTCGGCCTTGCAGGCGACGCTGATCTCGGCCTGGCGGTAGAGGTCGAAGGACTCCTCGACCCCGGCGTTTGCACGGATGAAGGGGGCGTTCTCCTGCTTGGAGAGGATTTCCAGGCGCAGGTTGAGGATGTCGAAGGCAAGCTGGCGGGGCAGGTACTTAAGGCGCGTGGCCGCCGTGTCCTGCTCATGCTCGTAGGGGGTCTCGGTCGCGATCACCACCGTCGTGTTCGGGGCCTCGCTCTCGCCGTGGTAGAGCGCCTTCAGTCCCGTGAAGACCGGCACCTTCCCCAAGTCGACCGGGGCCGGCTCGGGGCTTCGCGCGGCGATGCCCGAAAAGCCCTCCGCAATTTGTTTCTCGATCTGAGCCCCGTCGATGTCGCCCACCACGATCACGACCATCCGCTCGGGCCGGTACCACGTGTTGTAGAACTCGACGAACGGGTCCCGTCCGGACTTCTCGATCACGTCCGTTAGCCCGATCGGCAGGCGCTCGGGCACCCTCGTGCCCTTCAGGAGGAAATCGAGCTTCGAGACAAAGGTGCGGTAGCCGACGGAGTCGCGCGTGCGCTGCTCGGAGAGGATGATGCCGCGCTCCTTCTCGACCATCTTCTGCTCGAGGAGGAGCCCGCCGCAGTAGTCGGAGAGGATCTGGAGCCCCTCGGTGAGCGTCTCGCTCTTCGTGTTGGGAAGCTCCAGCTGGTAAAGGGTATGATCAAAGCTCGTGGACGCGTTCGTGTCGGCGCCGAACCCCATGCCCAGCCGCTGGAGGGTCTCCACCAGGGTGCCGGACGCGTAGTGGGTGCTCCCGTTGAAGGCCATGTGCTCGAGGAAGTGGGCCAGGCCCCGCTGCTGCTCGGTCTCCTGGAAGGAGCCCGCGAGCACGAGGAGCCGCAGGGAGGCGCGGGCCTTGGGCTCATGGTTGGGCATCACGACGTAGCGGAGCCCGTTGGGGAGCGTCCCGAACCGGGCCGCCGGATCCGGCTTCAGGTCGCTCGCGGCCTGGGGGAAGGGGATCGGGGCCGCATGGCCCAGGGTGAAGGAAAGCGAGAGGACGAGCGCAAAGAAGAGGGGAAGACGTCGCATCATGGGACCTTGATCGTTACAGCCGCCGCGGCCCCGCGACAGCAAAAAACCTCCCAAAAACTTGTTGTGGCATTGTCTTGGGGTTTCGGTCTGCTTGATTAACACGTGTTTAACATAAGCCCATGATCTGGATCTACCGGATATTGTTCCCGGTGGTGATGCTGGTCCTCTCCCCGTACTACGTCTGGAGGATGCGCCGGCGGGGGGGATATATGCGCGGCTTCTCGCACCGCTTCGGGGCGCCGCCGCCCATCGCCCCGCGGAAGGAGGGCGTCAGGCGCCTCTGGCTTCAGGCCGTGAGCGTGGGGGAGATGCTCGCCATCGAGCCCATCCTCCGCGCCCTTTCGGCGGAGGGGACCGAGGTGGTCCTCACGACCACGACCAGCACGGGATACCGACTGGCGCAGGACCGCTACCTGAGGCTCGTCAGCGCCGTGGGCTACTTCCCGATCGACTGGGCGCCGTTCTCCGCGCGCGCGTGGGAGCGCTTCCAGCCCGACCTGGCGGTCATCACCGAGGGGGAGCGCTGGCCCGAGCACCTGCGGCAGGCCGCCAACCGGGGAGTCCCGGTCCTCTGCATCAATGCCCGGATTTCGGATCGCAGCTTCTCCAGGCTAAGGCGCTTCCCTTTCCTCGGCAGGTTCGTGACCCAAGGCATCACCCGGATCCTCGCCGCCTCGGCGCGCGACGCCGAGCGGTTTTGGTCGCTCGGTTACCCGCCGGAGCGGGTCGAGGTGACGGGCAACATCAAGCTCGACGTGTCGATCCCGATCCTGGCGGGGGAGGCCCTGGCCGAACTCAGGAAGGGCCTCGGGCTCGCCGCGGGCCCCCTGGTGATCCTCGGCTCCTCGACCTGGCCCGGCGAGGAGCAGGCGCTCCTCGACACCCTGGTCGCCGCCCGCGCCAAGGGGATCAGGTGCTCCCTTCTCCTTGTTCCCCGCCATGCCGAGCGCCGGTTCGAGGTGGAGAAGCTCCTTAAGGGGAGCGGCCTCTCCTACCACTTCCGCTCGAAGGGGACGGCCCCGGGGGAGGTCGATATCGCCGTGGGCGACACGACCGGCGAACTCCGGATGCTCACCCAGTTGGCCGACCTGGTCTTTGTGGGCAAGAGCCTTTCCCCGCACGAGGGCGGGCAGACCCCGGTGGAGGCGGCAAGCCTCGGCAAGGCGCTCCTCTTTGGCCCGAACATGGGCAATTTCCGGACAATCGAGGGCGACCTGGTGGCCCGCGGCGCGGGGCGCACGGTGGCGGACGCCCCGGCGCTGCTCCGCGAGTGCGTCTCCCTTCTTTCAAACCCCAGGGAGCGCGAGGCCATGGCCGCGGCCGCCGCCCGGTGGCGGGCCGACAACGGAGGGGGCGTCGAGCGCACCCTTTCCGCCATTCGCCGGGAGTTTGCGAATATTAATAAGGCACGGTGATCCGGGGCGTTGTTCCCTGTCATACCGGCCCGGTGCAGCAGGATCGCCCTTGCCTTCGCGCTCGGGGTTTCTTCATCTAGACGCTCCTGCTCTAACGCGGGACCCGCAGATCGGGGCATCACCTACAACACACACAAAGACACTCCCATGGCTGTCAAAATTGCTATCAATGGTTTCGGCCGCATCGGCCGGCTGGTATTCCGCGCTCTCGTTGAACAGGGCCTGCTCGGCTCGAAGTTCGACGTCGTCGCCGTCGGCGACATCGTGCCGGCCGACAACCTGGCGTACCTGCTCAAGTACGACTCCACGCAGGGCCGCTTTGCCGGCACCGTGACGTCCAAGAAGTCCGCCCCGGACAAGACCGAGGACGACGTGCTTGTGGTGAACGGCCACGAGATCAAGGTCGTGAGCGCGAAGACCCCGGCCGAGCTTCCGTGGGGCGCCTTGGGCGTCCAGGTCGTCATCGAGTCGACGGGCCTCTTCACTGACGCCGAGAAGGCCAAGGGACACCTGGCCGCCGGAGCCAAGAAGGTCATCATTTCGGCCCCCGCAAAGGGCGAGGACGTGACTGTCGTGCTCGGGGTCAACGACGACAAGTACGACCCGGCCAAGCACAACATCATCTCGAACGCCTCCTGCACGACCAACTGCCTTGCCCCCGTGGTCCACGTGCTCCTGAAGGAGGGCTTCGGCGTCGAGGAAGGCCTGATGACCACGATCCACTCCTACACCGCCACGCAGAAGACCGTGGACGGCCCGTCTAAGAAGGACTGGAAGGGTGGCCGCTCGGCGGCGATCAACATCATCCCGTCGACGACCGGGGCGGCCCGCGCGGTCGGCCTGGTGCTGCCCGAGGTCAAGGGCAAGCTGACCGGCATGTCGTTCCGCGTCCCGACGCCCACCGTCTCGGTGGTCGACCTGACGGTCCGCACCGTCAAGGAGACCTCCTACAAGGCGATCTGCGAGGCGATGAAGAAGGCCAGCGAGACCTACCTGAAGGGCATCCTGGCCTACACGACCGACGAGGTCGCCTCCTCCGACTTCATCCACGACAAGAACTCGTCGATCTTCGACGCCGGTTCGGGCATGGAGTTGAACAGCCGCTTCTTCAAGCTCGTGAGCTGGTACGACAACGAGTGGGGCTACAGCAACCGCTGTATCGACCTCCTCAACAAGGTCGCTACCGGTCTATGAGCTTCAAGAGCATCCGCGACCTCCAACTCTCGGGTAAGCGCGTCCTTGTCCGCGTGGACTTCAATGTCCCGCAGGACAAGGCCACGGGTGCCATCACCAACAACCAGCGGATCGTGGCGGCTCTGCCGACGATCCGCTACGCGCTCGACCAGGGTGCCACGGTTGTCCTGATGAGCCACCTGGGGCGCCCCGACGGGAAGGTGGTCGCCAAGTACTCGCTTAAGCCCATCGCCACCGAGCTCGAGAAGCTCCTCGGCAAGCCCGTCACGTTCCTCTCCGACTGCGTCGGGCCGGAGGTCGAGCAGGCCTGCGCGAGCCCGGCCCCCGGGTCGGTCATCCTGCTTGAGAACCTGCGCTTCCACATCGAGGAGGAGGGCAAGGTGAAGCTCGAGGACGGTTCCTCCAAGAAGGCGGACCCGGCGGCCGTCGCGGCATTCCGCGCGAGCCTCTCCAAGTTGGGTGACGTGTACGTGAACGACGCCTTCGGGACAGCCCACCGGGCCCACTCGTCGATGGTCGGGGTGAACCTTCCCCTTAAGGCGGCGGGGTTCCTGATGGAGGCCGAGCTGAAGGCCTTCGCGGCCGTGATCGGCTCCCCGAGGCGCCCGCTCCTGGCGATCCTGGGCGGCGCAAAGATCGCCGACAAGATCCCGCTCATCCGCAACCTGCTCGACAAGGCCGACGAGATCATCATCGGCGGCGGCATGGCCTACACCTTCAAGAAGGTCCTTAACGGGATGGAGATCGGCTCCTCCCTCTTCGACCCGGAGGGCGCGAAGATCGTGGGCGAGCTGGTGGAGAAGGCCAAGGCGCGCGGGGTGTCGATCATCCTGCCCGTGGACTATGTCTGCGCCGACAAGTTTGCCCCGGACGCGGCGACGCGTCCGGCGGACGACTCGACCGGGATCCCCCGGGACTGGATGGGCCTGGACGCCGGCCCCAAGTCGATCGTGCTCTACCGCGACGCGATCCTGCGGGCCAAGACGATCATCTGGAACGGCCCGAGCGGGGTCTTCGAGTTCGAGAAGTTCGCGGGCTCCACGAAGGCGATGGCTGAGGCGATTGCCGAGGCGACCGCCCATGGGGCCACCACGGTCGTCGGCGGCGGCGACACGGCCACGGCTGCAAAGAAGTTCAAGGTGGCCGACAAGGTCACCCACTGCTCCACCGGCGGGGGTGCCAGCCTCGAGTACCTCGAGGGCAAGGTCCTTCCCGGCGTGGCTTTCCTAGAATCCTGACCCCTACCTGCCCCCAAGAGGGGCCCCCTCACCATGACCCGAAAGAAACTGATCGCCGGCAACTGGAAGATGAACAAGACCTCGGCCGACGCCGTGTCTCTGGCCCGCGACCTGGTCGCGGCCGTGGGGACCGCGCCCGAGGTGGAGGTCGTCATTTGCCCCCCGTTCACGGCGCTGGAGGCCGTGGCCAAGGTGGTGGACGGCTCCCTGATCAAGCTCGGGGCGCAGAACATGCACTACGAGGCCTCGGGCGCGTTCACCGGCGAGGTGTCGGCCCCGATGCTGCGCGCCATTTTCACGACCCACGTGATCCTCGGCCACAGCGAGCGCAGGACGCTCTTCGGGGAAACCGACGAGCTCGTGAACAAGAAGGTCCTCTCGGCCCTCAAGAACCAGCTTAAGCCCATCCTCTGCGTGGGCGAGAGCTTGGCCGAGCGCGAGGCGGGATCGACGCTCAAGGTCGTGCAGACCCAGACCGAGCGCGGCCTGGAGGGGGTCAGCAAGGAGCAGGCCTCGACGCTCGTTGTCGCCTACGAGCCCGTGTGGGCGATCGGCACCGGCAAGGTCGCCACCACCGAGCAGGCGCAGGAGGTGCACGCGTTCATCCGGGGGCTCCTCACCAAGCACTACGGAGAGGCGATCTCCCAGAAGGTGCGCATCCTCTACGGCGGCTCGATGAAGCCCGCCAACGCCCCGGAGCTCCTCGCCCAGAAGGACATCGACGGCGGGCTGATCGGCGGCGCAAGCCTCGAGGCCCGCAGCTTTGTCGAGCTGATCAAGGCCGCGGCGGCGATCGCCTAGCTCCCTACGGCTTTGCGGGGACGGCCGGACCGCTTGGGTTCGGCTCCCCGTAGCGCTTGCGCAGCCTCTCCTTCGCGCGCTCGGCGGACTCCCGGGCGAACGCCTCAAGGCTCCCATCGTTCTGGTGGGCGAGGAGCGTGTCGACCTCGGGAATCGTGAGTTCCTCCCGCATCTTCAGGGCCCGGTAGATCTTCAGCATGGCCACCCAACCCGGGTAGGGGTTCGGGTCCTGCTTGCCCGTCTCCAATTGGGTCTTCACGGAACCGGCGAGGTAGGCCCCGAGGAGGAGTCCCCTCTCGCTCGAATTCCTGAGCTCGGAAAGGCCCTTTTTAAGGTCGCACCACGGCACCGCGTCCTGTCCCAGGTCGACCACCACGTCGTCGCTCTCGAGCGAATACTTGAGGATCGTGTTGGAGGCACGGGCCACCTCCCGGTTGTTGTCCGCCTCGTGCCGGCTGCCGGAATAGTCACCCGCGGCGTTGGCCTCGAAGGCGTGGATTGCGTCGAGCACGTCCTCCCGCGTCACCGGGGACGACGCGCGGAGGGGACACAGGGACACAAGGAGCGCGGCCAAGGCGCCAAAAAGGATTCGGGGCATTAAGGGGGTAGGACCCCCCACGTCACCCAATCGCAGCGGACATTGCAACGCTTAGTGGGTGCGCCCGACCAGCGTCTCGAAAAGCCAGCGCAGGAAGGCCGTGTCGCCGGGCAGCCTGCCCAGGGACGCGATCGCCCGGTCGGAGTGCTCCCGGGCGATCCTCCTTGCCTCGTCGATCCCGTGCACCGAGACGTACGTCGACTTCCCGCTCCGGGCATCCTTTCCGGCGGTCTTCCCGAGGGTCGCCGTGTCCATGGTGGCGTCGAGGACGTCGTCCACGATCTGGAAGGCCAGGCCCAGCTCGCGGCCGGTCTCCCCTAGGGTCTCCAGCGAGCCGGCGTCGGCCCCCCCGCAGAGCCCGCCCATGGCGAGGGAGGCCTCGATCATGGCGGCGGTCTTGTTCAGGTGGATGTACCGCAGGGCCTCGGGCGTCGCCCCGCTCCCCCGCTCGGCCAGGAGGTCCTCCATCTGGCCCCCCACAAGGCGCCGGCTTCCGGCGGCATCGGCAAGCTGGCGCACCAGGGACGCGGCAAGCGCCGGGGTGGGGGCGTAGGACTCCGCCAGGATCGCGAACGCGCGGGTGAGGAGTGCGTCGCCGGCCAGGAGCGCCGTCGCCTCGTCATAGGCCCGGTGCGCCGTCGGTCGCCCGCGCCGGAGGTCGTCGTTGTCCATGCACGGCAGGTCGTCGTGGATCAGGGAGTAGGTGTGGATGCACTCGACCGCGACGGCGGCCGGCAGGGGATCCCCCTTTTGCCCTCCGCCGAAGAGGCGCGCGGCCGAAACGAGCAAAACGGGCCTCAGCCGCTTTCCCCCGGCAGCCATCGAGTACCGCATGGCCTCGTGCAGGCGCGCCGACGGCTCGATGGCGCCAGGAAGCAGGCGGTCGATCGCCCTCTCCACGCCCTCGATCCGCTCCCGGAGCTCCTCGCCGTAGTCCATGGGGTTTAGTCAGCTAAATTGGGGATCACCTGCCGAGAACAAACTCGCCAAGCCCGTGGCCTTGGCCCATATAAGCGCGGTCCACCCGATGCCCACCTACGAGTACGCTTGTTCAAAGTGCGGTCACCAGTTCGAGCAGTTCCAGTCCATGCGGGACCTGCCGCTGAAGAAATGCCCGAAGTGCAAGAAGTTGGCCCTTAAGCGCCTGATCGGCGGGGGAGCCGGGCTGATCTTCAAGGGAAGCGGCTTCTACATCACCGACTACAAGAACAAGGGCATGGCCTCCTCGGCCGCGGCCGAGTCGAAGGCGGCAACCCCCAAGGCGGCGGAGGCCCCGGCCAAGGCGGCCACTCCCACGAAGAAATAACCTCCTTCCCCCCATGATCTCCAAAGCAAAGAAGGCACAGAAGGGCCCGAGTTGGTTCGAGGTCCTGTTTGGCGCGCTCCTGAGTGTGGCGCTCGGCGTGGTCCTGGGCGCCGCCTACCTGATCACCAAGCCCGTTCAGACCGTTAAGGAAATCCCGAAGGACGCGCCGTCGGGCGCCGTCTATTACCTCGAGGGGGTCCGCGACTTCAACAAGTCGATGGTCATCGAGGAAAAGCGCAAGGAACTCTCGGCAGGGCAGTCCATTTCGGTGGAGGAGGGGGAGCTGAACGCCTTCATCGGCAGCCTCTCCAAGCCGTCCGGCTCGGCAGCGTCGAAGCCTGCGGACAAGAGCGCCCCGCCCGCTGACGCGAAGTTGATCGAGGCCGGCACCCTGAACATCCGGATCCGCGGCGGGAAGATCCAGTTTGCGACGCCCGTCAACTACAACATCTACGGCTTCACCGGGGCGGTCATCGTTCAGGCCACCGGGACCTTTGTGAAGGACGGGCCCGGATTCGTCTTCAAGCCCGAGTCCTCCTATGCCGGCGGCTGCCCGCTCGCGCGCATCCTGGTCATCAAGGACATCATCTTTAACAAATTCCTCTTCGCCCTGCCGGTCCCCGAGGACATCCGCTCGGCCTGGTCGAAGGCCTCGGACGTCTCGATCGAGGGGTCGACCCTCAAGCTGAAGATGCCGTAGGCGGGCGGGGAAGACCGCGTGTCGAAGAGCCTCAAGAGCATCGGGGTCATCTCGTTCCTGACGGTCGTCTCGAGGGTGCTCGCGCTCGTGCGAGACTCCCTGGCGTTCGCGATCTTCGGCTCGGGGTGGCTCTACTCGGCCTTCCTGACGGCCTTCATCCTGCCGAACCTCTTCCGCCGCCTTCTGGCCGAGGGCTCCATGACGGCGGCCTTCGTGCCCACACTCCAGGAGGAGCTCCACGCCAACGGGAAGGAGGGCACGTTCAGGCTCCTCTCCAAGGTCGCATCCTGGCTCCTCGTGGTCACGGGCGCCCTGGTCGGACTGGCGGCGCTCCTCTTTAGCCAGTCGCGGCTCCTCTCTGGGCACGACGAGAAATGGTACCTCGCTGCGGACCTGGCGGTGCTCCTCTTCCCGTACCTCTCCCTCATCAGCCTGGCGGCCGCCTGCAGCGCGGCACTGAACGTGCACCAGCACTTTGTGGAGCCCGCGCTCTCACCGATCTGGCTTAACCTGGCGATGATCGGGACCCTGGCCGGAGCCGGCCTGCACTTCGCCCACACCCCGCTAGGCGAGGTGCACTGGCTCTGCGCGGGCGTCCTTTTGGGCGGGTTCCTGCAGATGGCGGTGCCGGCAGCGGTCCTCATCAACATGGGCTGGCGGCCGACGTTCGACCTGGGCCTCTCCCCGCGGGTCCGCGAGATCGCGCTCCTGATGACCCCGGGGATATTCGGGACGGCGATCTACCAGATCAACTTCTCGGTGTCGCGGTTCATCGCCTTCTCGCTCGACGACTCCTCGGTCACGTACCTCTACACGGTGAACCGTCTGATGGAGTTCCCGATCGGGGTTTTCGCGGTCGCCGTGTCGACGGTCGTCTACCCGCTCATCGCCGCCCACGCCGTGAAGGGCGACTTCCGCTCGATGGCAAGCGACTTCCAGAAGGGAATCCGGCTGATCCTGATCATCAACGTGCCGGCGGCCGTGGGCCTGGCGCTGATCAGCGGCCCCTTGATCCGGCTGATCTACATGCACGGCCACGGAACCGCGGAGGACGCCCACCGGATGGCGCTCCTGCTCTCGCTCATGGTGATCGGGCTCCCGTTCTTCTCGGTCGTGAACCTGACCGTGCGGGCGTTCTACGCGGTGAAGGACACGAAGACCCCCGTCCGGGTCGCCCTGATCGACTTCGGGATCAACATTGGCGTCACGCTCCTGCTGATCCACTGGCTGGGCGTCGTGGGGATCGTGGTGGCGAGCACTACGGCGATCATCGCCCAGACCTTCCTGCTCGGCCGCGCGCTCGTTAGGCGCCTGCCCGAGATGCACCTTTCCCCGCTCATCCCGAGTGTCGGCAAGGTGGCGGGGGGAACGGCCCTGATGGCGATCGTGGTCGCAGGCGGCCTGCGCCTCCTGCCCCTCCTCGGCCTCCAGGCCCGCGGGACCGACCTGGTCTCGGTCGCGGTCCTTGTCCCCTTGGCCGTGGGCGCCTACGGCCTCTCACTCTGGCTCATGAGGATCGAGGGCCGGGACGACCTGGAAGCCATCCTCATTCGCCTGCCCGTTCTTGGGAGGTTATTGCGCTCCCGGCTTTGACAAATGCCGGGACTAAAGCTCGTTCACTTTCCACCACTCATGACATCCATTGCCGCAAAGACCCTCACCGACGCCCTCCAGTGGCGCTACGCAACGAAGAAGTTCGACGCTTCCAGGAAGATCCCAAAGGAGACCTGGGCGGCCCTCGAAGAGGCGCTGATCCTCGCGCCCTCCTCTTACGGCCTCCAGCCCTGGAAGTTCGTCGTCGTGGACGACCCGGCGACCCGCGAGAAGCTCTCCGCCGCGTCCTGGGGCCAGCGCCAGCCCGTCGACTGCTCGCACTTCGTGGTCCTTGCCGCGCGCAAGAACTACAGCGCAGGCGACCTGGAGCGCTACATCAGCCGGAGCGCCGAGGTGAGGAAGATCAGCCCCGACGCCCTGAAAGGCTACGCCAACGTGATCTCCGGAAGCCTTGACCGCGCGCGTCAGGGGGGTTTCCTCGACTCCTGGATGAGCCGCCAGGTCTATATCGCCCTCGGGCAGCTGATGACCGCCGCCGCGCTCCTCGCGGTCGACACGTGCCCGATGGAGGGCCTGGAGCCCGCCAAGTACGACGAGATCCTGGGCCTTGCGCCGCAGGGCTACTACACCCTCTGCGCCTGCGCCGCCGGCTACCGCTCCTCTGACGACAAGTACGCCAGCGAGCCCAAGGTGCGCTTCAATCCCTTAGAGGTCCTGATCCACGTCTAGCCGGGAACCCCAAAAAAACCATGCGCGCCCTCCAGATCGAGTCCATCGGCAAGATTTCGGCGGCGCAGGTTCCCGACCCGGTGGCCGGTCCCGCCGAGGCGCTCGTCTCGCTGCGGGCCGCGGCCCTGAACCACCGCGATGTCTGGATCAAGCTCGGGCAGTACGCGGGCCTTAAGTACCCGTGTGTCCCGGGCTCGGACGGGGCGGGGGTCGCGGTGGCCGTGGGGCAGGGGGGCGACGCCTCCTGGATCGGCCGCGAGGTGATCATTAACCCGTCCTTTGCATGGGGCCCGGGGGAGTCGGCCCAGGGGCCAGACTTCTCGATCCTCGGGCTCCCGCGCCAGGGAACCCTGGCCGACCTGATCGCAGTCCCCGTCGCCCAGCTCTCGGCCAAGCCCGCGCACCTCTCCTTCGAGGAGGCGGCCGCCCTCCCGCTTGCCGGGCTCACGGCCTGGAGGTCGCTCTTAAGCCGTGCCCGCCTGGTCGGGGGGGAGCGGGTCCTCGTCACCGGGATCGGGGGCGGGGTGGCGGTCTTTGCGCTCCAGTTCGCCGTGGCCAGCGGCAACGAGGTGTGGGTCACCTCAAGTTCCGACGAGAAGATCCGTCGCGCCGTCGCGCTCGGGGCCAAAGGCGGGTTTCGCTACGACAACGAGGGATGGGCCCAGTCGGCGGCGAAGGCCCCCGGCCCGTTTGACGTCATTATTGATAGCGCCGGCGGCCCCGGTTTCGCGAACCTGGTGGACGTCGCCGCCCCGGGCGGGCGCATTGTCTTCTTCGGGGCCACGCGCGGAAACGCCCCGGAACTGGCCCTAAGGAAGGTCTTCTGGAAGCAGCTCTCGGTCCTCGGCTCCACCATGGGCAGCCCCTCGGACTGGGCGGCCATGACCGAGTTCGTCGGGCGCCACTCCGTGAAGCCCGTGGTCGGCGAGGTCTTCCCCTTTGCCCGCGGCTCGGAGGCCTTCGACCTGATGGAGCGCGGGGGCCAGTTCGGGAAGATCGTGATCAGGCACGACCCGTCCTAGCTATCGACCTACTTTTTGCCGGGCCACCGGTTTGGTAAGGGGACTTGCCCCAAAACAGGAAAGGCTGTTTCGGCTGTCAATAGTCGGCACTTGCCGGACGACATTAACTGGACCGCACGCCTGGCAATTGTAGGTAGAGAGTTTCCAGGTGCCACGGGCCTCGTAGCCGATCCTTATCTTTCGCGTCCCAGGTTTCGAGGATTTGTCCGAAGTTGACAGGGTGTGACAGAGTCACACTGTGAGTAAGTGGAATTCATCGAATCACTAACCTTTACCCGTATCATTACGGAATTGGTCAGCGACGACGACTATGCCGAATTTCAGAGTGAGCTTGCAAAACACCCGGAACGTGGAGGCCCGATGGCCGAGTGCGGCGGAATCGAAAAACCCGAATGGCTCTTGAAGGCAGAGGCAAGAGCGGTGGAGCTAGAGTAATCTATTATTACCTGAAGAATCACGAAACCATCTACTTGTTATACTCTTTCACTAAGGGCGAGGCCGACAATCTTTCCGCAGCGGGGAAGAAATCCATGCGAGAGTGGTCTCAACACATCAAAGCATCCTACCATGACCAAAGAACACATTTTTAACGAGAAAGAGCTTATCGATAGCCTCCAGGAGACATTGGCGCACGCCAAGGGGAAGCTTACGCTAAAGACGACGAGAGTGCCCAGGCCAACCCGCTCTATGTCCCCGGCTAGAATTTCGCTCATCCGCCGCAAAATGAAGGCAAGCACCCCGGTGTTTGCCGCGTACCTCAATGTAACTGCCGATACTGTTCGTGGTTGGGAGAAGAACAGACGCAGGCCCTCTGGCCCTGCAATGAAGCTCCTGGAGATCGCAGACAAAACTCCCGGAGTATTCGTCGGGTAATCCAAGGGCGCTCATAGGCAAGCGCCTCGGATGCCGCCCTTTTCGTAGCTGCTCGGGATTGAGCATCACTCGTAAATTGCCGCTTTGGCACAGCGGATAACATACAGGGTGCCTTGCCGGGGTCACTCCGAGCCCAACCCTGGCGATAAGGGGCGGAAACGGCGCCGGGCATGGGGATCCCAATAGCCCGTTCGATATGCCCTTTAAAACCTTCGACGGCGGGCTCATTCCGGCTTGGCGCGGGGCCGTTCGCCCGCGAGTCTCCCAGGGATAACCCTGATGAACATCGACCCCAGGTTCCACGCCTGTATCATCGCCGGAGGCAGCGGAGAGCGCTTCTGGCCCCTCAGCCGGTCGAGCCGCCCGAAGCACCTCCTACGGTTGTTCTCGGAGCGCACGCTCCTGGAGGAGACCATCCAGCGGCTTGAGGGTGTGGTCGACCGGGCCAACATCTGGATCCTCACCAACCATGTCCAGGTGCCCCTGATCCGCGAGGCGCTCCCCCATTTCCCGGTCTCCCAGATTGTCGGCGAGCCCGCCAAGCGCGACACGGCGCCGGCCGCGGCGCTGGCCACCGGGCTGGTGCGCGCCCGGGACCCGAACGCGGTCGTTGCGCTCCTTCCCGCGGACGCCCTGATCACCAACTCCTTCCGCCTGGCCGAGCAGCTGGCCCAGGCCTTCCGGTGGGCCGGAAGCAACGCCCCTGACGGGGGCCCCAGGGGGCTCCTCACCTTCGCCGTTCCCCCGACCTATCCGGCCACCGGGTTCGGGTACCTGGAGCTTGGCGACCTGATCGAGACCGGCCCGGAGAAGAGCCGGCTCCTCAAGGTGAAGCGCTTCGTGGAGAAGCCCGACCTGGAGACGGCCCGCGGCTACATGGAAAGCGGACGGTACGCCTGGAACGCCGGCATGTTCATCTGGTCGGTCGCCAGCTTCATGGCGGAGGTCGAGCAGAACGCCCCCGAGCTGGCCGCCTTCGTTAAGGATTTCCCCCAGGGCGACCCGACGCGCTACCTTTACGCGCGCTTCCCCTCGCTCCCGAAGATCTCGGTCGACTACGCCGTCCTGGAGAAGGCAAAGAGCGTCTCCACCGTGGTGGCCGACTTCGATTGGGACGACGTGGGAGCCTGGACCGCGCTCCCGAAGCACCTTCCCGGCGATGCGTCCGGCAACGTGTCCCGGGGGCCGGTCGTCTCGGTCGGATCGAGCAATACGATCGCCGTCTCCAGCGGCCGGCTGATCGCGCTCTGCGGGCTCAAGGACATCGTCGTGGTCGAGACCGACGACGCGGTCCTCGTGTGCCACAAGGACCACGTCCAGGACGTGAAGAACCTTCTCCCCCAGGTTCCGAAGGACGCCCTCTAGGACCCGCGCCGCGTTTCCGCCCGCCATGCTGCAGTCGCTCCGCATCAAAAACCTGGCGCTCCTGGACTCCGTGTCCGTCGACTTTGAACCGGGCTTCGCGGCCGTCACCGGCGAGACCGGCGCCGGCAAGAGTATCCTGATCGGCGCCCTCTCCCTCCTGGCCGGCGAGCGCGCCGACAAGGCCGTGATCCGGCAGGGCGCCGCGGCCTGCGAGGTCGAGGCCTCGCTCTTTTTCAAGGACCCGAAGCGCGTGGACCTGCTCCTGGGGGAACTCGACCTGCCGGCGTGTGAGGACGGGCTCCTCCTCCTAAAGCGGAGCGTGTCCCGCGACCGGGCCCCGAAGATCACGGTGAACGGAGGTCTGGCTACTCTCGCGGCCCTGCAGCGCCTGGGCGAGGTCTGGATCGACTTTCACGGGCCGAGCGAGCCCCGGCGCCTGTTGCGCGAGTCCTGCCAGCTCGAGCTCCTGGACCTCTACGGGCGGGCGGGTCCCGCCCTGGAGGCCTACCAGGCCCACTACCGGGCCTGGACGGACCTGCAGGCCGAGAGCGAACGCATGGCCGGCGAGGCCCGGCTCTCCCCGGATGAACTCGCCTTCACCGAGGCCCAGCTGGCGAAGCTGGATCGCCTGGAGCTCACCGAGGAGGCGATCTCTGCACTCGAGCGCGATTTCCAGAGGATGAGCCGGGCCCAGGAGATCGCGGAACTGGCCTCGTCCCTGGAGGGCGGCCTCACCGGGGAGGAGGGGGTGGGCGCGCAAGTTGCGGCCCTGGTGCGCGAGGCGCGCCGCCTGGAGTCGATCGACCCGGCGAGCAAGGAATTGGCCGAGCGCATGGCCTCGGTGTCGACCGAGCTCGCCGACCTGGCGGCCGAGTTCGGCAACCTGGGCCGCGAGCTCCAGAGCGACCCCGAGGGGATGGGGCCGATCGAGGAGCGCATGAACGCGTGGCTCGAGGCCCGGCGCCGGCACGGGCCCGACGTGAAGAGCGTCGCCGCGGCTCGGGACGCGATGAGAAGGCGCGTCGCGATGCAGGGCGACATCGAGGGGACGCTCGCCCGCCTGGACCGCCAGATCGAGGCGGCCGCGCGCGAGGCGCGCAAGTCGGCCGCCGCGCTCCGGCTGGTTCGCGAGAAGGCGGCCAAGTCGCTCGCAAAGGTGGCGGCCTCCGGGATCGCGGAGCTTGGGTTTGCCAAGGCGGAGTTCCGGATCGCGGTCACCGACGCCCCGGGCCTTGGTCCCACCGGCGACTCGGCCTGCGAGTTCCTATTTTCCCCGAACGTGGGCGAGGCCCCGCTGCCCTTGGGACGCATCGCCTCAAGCGGGGAGCTGGCGCGCGTGATGCTGGCCCTGAAGGCGGTTCTGGCCGACCTGGATAACGTGCCAGTCCTCGTTTTCGACGAGGTGGACGCCAACGTGGGCGGGGAGATCGGGAGCGTCGTGGGCCTGAGGATGGCCGAGGTTGCCCGGCGCCACCAGGTGCTCTGCGTCACGCACCTTCCCCAGGTGGCGGCGCAGGCGGGAAGCCACTTCGTGGTCGCGAAGGACCAGTCGGGCGAGCGCGCCGTGGTCACGATCGAGCCGATCCACGGCGACCGTAAGGCGCGGATCGCCGAGCTCGCGCGGATGCTCGGGGACCGCAACGCGAAGAGCGCCCTGGCGCACGCCGAGAAGCTCCTGAAGGCCGGATAGGTTCCCCCGAAGCGCGCCATGAAACTTCAACCCCTGGGAGATGTGGCGGTCGTTGCGACCTTGGGGGAGCAGATCGACCCGGCGAGCCTGAAGCTCGTCCTTTCGTTTGTGGAGGCGGTGGCGCAGGCAAAGGCGAAGGGGATTCTCGACATCGTTCCGGCTTACGCCTCGGTGACGGTCTTCTACGATTCCGCCCAGCTTGGGGATGCTCCCGGCGGGGCCTACGAGAGCGTGTGCAGGCTCCTGGAGGCCTGTGCGCAGAAGGCTCGGTCGACCCCGGCGCCCCAGGGCGCCCGCGCGGTCGAGATCCCGGTCTGCTACGGCGAGGACTACGGCCCCGACATCGAGTTCGTGGCCGAGCACTGCAGGATCGGGATCGATGAGGTCATCTCTCTGCACTCGGGCGGGGACTACCTGGTGCACGCGATCGGCTTCACGCCCGGGTTCCCTTACCTGGGCGGCCTTCCCGAGGCCCTCTGCACCCCGCGCAAGGACACGCCCCGGGCGCGGGTCCCCGCCGGGTCGGTGGCGATTGGCAGCGCCCAGACCGGCGTCTATCCGATGGCCTCCCCCGGGGGCTGGCAGATCATCGGCAGGACCCCGATGCAGCTCTTCCGTCCCCACCTTGATCCCGCGTCGCTCCTTAAGCCCGGCGACCGCGTGCGCTTCAAGCCCATCTCGCCCGGGGACTTTGAACTATGGAGATAAGGGTCATCCACGCCGGCATGCAGACGACGGTCCAGGACCTGGGCCGAAGGGGGCACCTCGCCCAGGGGGTGCCGATCGGGGGCGCCGTTGACGCCGTGGCGCTCAGGCTCGCAAACCTCCTGGTCGGCAACGCCGAGGACCTGCCCGCCCTCGAGATCACCCTCACGGCGCCCGAGCTCGAGTTCGAGAAGGACACCTGGATCGCCGTCTGTGGGGCCCGCTTCGAGGGCGTCCCCTCGTGGCGCCCGTTCCGGGCCTATGCCGGCGACCGCCTCAAGTTTGGCTCAAGGATACAGGGCTGCCGCGCGTACCTGGCCATCTGCGGTGGGTTCGACGTGCCCCTAGTGATGGGCGGCCGGGGAACGTTCCTGCCTGCAGCCCTCGGGGGTTTCGAGGGGCGGGCGCTGCGCGACGGCGACGTGATCCGCTCCGTCCCCTCCGAGCGCGTCCTCTCGGGCCGCTGGACGATCGATGAGCGGATACTGCCTCGCTACTCCCGGGAGCCCACCGTCTCCGTTATCCCGGGGTCCCAGGCGGGGGAGTTCGGGGACACCCTTTACTCGGAGCGCTTCACGATCACCGCGCGCTCGAACCGGATGGGCATCCGCCTTGAGGGCCACCCGATCCCGCGGCTTTCCGGGGGCGAGCTCATTTCCACGGCCGTGGCGCCCGGGACCGTGCAGGTCCCCCCCGATGGGAACCCCATCGTCCTCTTGGCCGACGCCCAGACCCTGGGCGGCTACGCTCGGATCGCGCACGTGGTCTCGGCCGACCTGCCTCTCCTGGCGCAGCTCGCCCCGGGCGACGGGGTCCGGTTCAAGAAGACCTCGGTTGCCGAGGCCCACGCCCTCGCACGAGCCGAGGAGCACCGGATGGCGCTCCTTCGACAGGGTCTGGCCGAGAAGATCCGCTCGGCATGACGAAACCCTCCTCGATCGACCTGAACGCGGACGTGGGGGAGGGGACCGGCAACGATGCGCAGCTGATCCCGCTTGTCACCTCGGTGAACATCGCCTGCGGGGCCCATGCCGGAGGCCCTGAGGAAATGAGGGCCGCCGTGTCCCTCGCCTACGACTTCGGCGCCTCAATCGGCGCCCATCCGGGTTTCGCCGACCGGGAGCATTTCGGGAGGAAGGAAATCGCCGTGACGCCTGCGGAGGCCACGGCGCTGGTGACCTCCCAGGTCGCGGCCCTACGGGCCGTGGCCCGAGCCCTGGGTGCGCGGGTCGGGCATGTGAAGCTCCACGGGGCGCTCTACAACATGGCCTCCCGCGACGGGGCGCTTGCCGCCGCGGTCGTTGAGGCGCTCTGCCGGGATCCGGAGCGCGGCCAAAACCCCCTGTCCCTGGTCGCTCTCTCGGGAAGCGTCCTCCTCCAGCTCGGCCGCAAGGCCGGGCTCACTGTGATTGCCGAGGCCTTTGCCGACCGCTCGTACGAGAGCGACGGTTCGCTCACCCCCCGGTCCAAGCAGGGGGCGGTGATCGGTGACGCGGAGCTCGCGGCCGCCCAAGCGCTCTCAATCGCCAGGGACGGGCGCGTCAAGGCGCGGGGCGGGGCCGTTGTCCCCGTCGAGGCCCAGACGCTCTGCCTCCACGGCGACAAGCCGGAATCGGTTGCCTTCGCGACCCGCGTCCGCAGGGAGCTCCGCATGGCCGGGATCCGGATCAAGCGCCCCGGCGCCTAGAAGAACCAGCCGGTGTCTGAACTGGGGCGGAAGACCCTGCCCACGAAGCGCTCGAGTTCCAGGTTCACCTTGAAAATGACCGGATCGGATCCGTGCGTCAGGCCGAAGCCCACGCCGATGTTGTACTCAACCCCTCCGGGAAGTTCCCCCCAGAGCGAGGGAAAGAGGTAATGCTGTTGGCTCCTCACGGGATCGGCCTGGTCGATCAAGCCGGTGCCCCCGTAGAATTCCAGACCGGGGGAGGCGCGGCGCCACGCGCGGTACTGCATGCCGGCAACGTAGCCGAACTCGACCCCCTGCGAATGGCCGGCCCCGGCGAGCACCTTCTCAAATTTCGGGTTCACCATGAGGGCCAGCTCGCCAAAGTCCTTCTCGAGGATCGGGCGGAACTCGAGCTCGCGCACCGCGTCGTCAAACTGCGGAGTCTTGTGCCACTCAAGCTCCAGGTACCAGCCGAGGTCCACCGGCAGGACGCCCGGATCAAAGAGGTGGCCCCGGAGCCGCAGCTTGTCTCCCGCCCACCTTAGGCCCGCGCCCGGGGACCTTGCCAAGTTCAGGTAGAGCGCCGTCTCGATCCGGTCGGTGAGCCCGTAGGTGAGCTCGTAGGAGTTGTAGAGGAGGTGCTCGCTCGGCACCGTGCCGCTCGAGGTGCCGAGTCCCGCTTCGGAGTGACCTGCGGAGACAAAGGCATTCGTCGACTCGATTTCCCCCATGCCGGCCGAAAGGGTGGAGTAGGGGTAGACTTCGAACTCCCACGGGTCGGTGAGGGCGTGAGCGGTGCCCGTGAGGCAGAGGGCAACGAGACCGGCCAGCACACCGCGCGAAGGGAAGCAGCGTTCCATGGTGATTTCGGGCGTGAGGCTACTTCGCCAGAATCTGGCCCTCGGGAACGTCGCTGTGGAAGTCGTCGTAGAAGTCGAAGGCGCCGGGCTTAAGCGCCGGAAGGTGCAAGACGAGGGTCTGGCCCGCCTCGACCACCTTCTCCCGGTTCAGCTTGAAGCTCTCGAATTCGATTCGCTCGGCGCTGTCGTTCACCACCCTCAGGACCAACGGCACACCGGCCGGTGCGGCGACCTTTTGCGGCGTGAAGCGGTGGTCCTTGAAATGGATCTCCACCGTCTCTTCCGGGGTCGAGGTTGCCGTAAGCGGCACGCAGGTAATAAGTAAAGCTGCCCCTATTGCGATTAAACGGCCGTGCGGTAGACAGAAGTTCATATATGCGAATGAGATTCACTCTCATAAAATGGATTCAGATGGCTACGTCAAGTAAACGCTATTTTTTAGGGTCACTGAGGTGCCGACCCTTAAGGTTAGAAGCGGCTCTCGATCGGTGAGGCCAAAGGCACCAGGAAGGCACTCCTACTTCGCAGGCGGCATGCCTGGTACACGAGCCCGTCCCGACGATTGGTTAGGTCTAAAGACTAGTGTAGGTACCGGGACGCGCATTGTTGACGGCGTCGGCAATCAGCGTCGCCATCTGTTGCAAAACGGGCGAGCGATTGCCCGGAAGCTCGGCCAATGCGATCCGCCGTGATGCGAGGTTCTGCTGGTACCGCAGATTCTTGTCGGCAGGCACCATAAAATCAAATCGGCCATCCACGAGTTTGAGCAGGTCACCATTCTCTATGCCCGCCCAACCCTCGCGCTGCACCGTCGTAACTTCGTGGCCGGTCAAGAACCGCGCCGTTTGAACCGGAACGCTTTCGTCTAAGATAACCCTCACTTGGGCTTGAGTTCGCTTAGTTTCAGAAATTCCCGAGCTTCATCCTCTCGCACGGACGGGAACGAAGCTAAGAATTCGGCGACCGTAAATCCGTCATTTAGGTAATCCAAAAACGTTTGGCAGGAACTCGCGTGCCGCGAAATACTAGAGTGCCACCCAGAATTTTTGGGGACGAAGAAACCGGACTGTGATCAAGCGTTACCATTGACGCATCAAGATAACACTTGGATCCAGCCTCGCAACCCTTGGTTTAACGCTACTCGACCCCTCAGGTGTTGAACCGGAAAAGGGCCACGTCGCCGTCCTGGAACACGTACTCCTTGCCCTCGAGCCGGTACTTGCCGGCCTCGCGCGCCGCGGCGACGCTTCCCAACTTCGTCAGGTCGGCGTACGAGACGATCTCGGCCTTGATGAAGCCCTTCTCGAAATCGGTGTGGATCACGCCCGCGGCCGCCGGGGCCTTCCAGCCCTTCTTGATCGTCCACGCGCGCACTTCCTTTTCCCCGGCCGTGAAGTAGGTCTGGAGCCCCAGGAGGGCGTAGGTGGCGCGGATCAGCGAGGAGACGCCCGAGTCGTCGACGCCCAGGTCCTTCAGGAATTCCTTCGCCTCGTCCGGGGCCAGGTCGATCAGCTCGGCCTCGATCCGCGCGCTGATCGGCACATAGGCCGCGTCGTGGTGGGCGCGGACGAACTCGGCCACTTTCTGGACGAAGGGGTTCTCCTCGCTCTTGGCCAGGTCTCCCTCGGCGACGTTGCAGGCGTAGATGACGGGCTTGGCCGTCAGGAGCTGAAAGAGCTTCAGGAGCTTCACCTCGTCCTCCGTGGCCTCGAGGACGTTGGCGGGCTTGTTGGAATTCAGGTGCGGGACCAGGCGCTCCAGGAGCACGACCTCGGCCTGCGCCTCCTTGTCCCCGCTCTTCGCCTTCTTGACCGTCTTGTCGAGGCGCTTCTGGACCGCGTCCAGATCGGAGAGGACGAGCTCGGTCGTCACGACCTCGATGTCGCGCACCGGGTCGACGCCCCCCATCGTGTGGACGACGTCGGAGTCCTCGAAGCAGCGCACCACGTGCACGATGGCGTCCACCTCGCGGATGTTCGCGAGGAACTGGTTGCCCAGGCCCTCGCCCTTGCTGGCGCCGGCGACAAGGCCGGCGATGTCCACGAACTCGATCGCGGCGGGAATGACGACGTTAGTCTTGGCGATCTTCTGCAGCACGTAGGCGCGGTCGTCGGGGACCGTCACGACCCCGACATTCGGGTCAATCGTGCAGAACGGATAGTTGGCCGCCTCCGCTTTGCGAGAGCGGGTGAGGGCGTTAAAGAGGGTGGACTTGCCTACGTTGGGCAGCCCGACGATGCCGGCTTTGAGCATGGAAGGATGACGGTCTAGGCCGGGGGGGCCTCCGGTCAATGGCAAACCCCGCTCAGATGGTTGGGCAGTTAGAGGATCCCCAGGAAAGGATCAAACTCTCAGGGTTACCCCGGCAACGGAAGCCGGGGTTGCTAATCACGCATAGTCACTAGTGTCCGGAATTAAGACGCTTCAGAATAACGAGTTATGAATATCGAACCCAGCCGAGCTTGTATCGACGCTATATGAATATCGCGCAAAGAGCTCTGGGACAGGCACTTTCTCGAACGGAGTGACGCTGAGAACTTGAAGGATTTCATGCAGGCTCGGCTCCAGTTTCAAAGTCTTTTTCAAAATCGCCACCAAGAGGTAGGTGCTGAGCGCAGTCCAGATTTGGATACGCACGGCGTTCTCGCTGGTGCCGACGAAAGCGCGGATGCGCAGGTGGCCTTTGATCCATTTGAAAAACAGTTCGATCTGCCAGCGAGCTCGGTACAGGTCGGCGACCTGCTGCGCGGTCAGGCCAAAGTGATTGGTCAGAAAAACCAAGGATCGCTCGTGCTTGGCATCGTAAAAACGTACCCGGCGCAGCACGGCGGGATAGCCCTGCTTGGAGTAGAATCCGCGAAGCCGGATCGTTTGATCGGATCGCAAACCGCCGGTTCGGTCCACCGGCCGGCTCTCCACGACGTAGGACTTCAGGTTCGATTTGGCGCGGATCACGAAGAACGCACCGGCACTGGTCAGGCGAGCGAGGCGCGTAAAATCCAAATAGCCGCGGTCCATGATGTAAATGGCACCCGCTTCGATCGGCAGTTGGTCGAGAATGTTGACGTCGTGCACCGCGCCCTCGGTCAGAGCGACAAAAGTCGGAATCGAGCCCCGCAGGTCCAGCAGAGTGTGGAGTTTGATTGCAGCCTTGGTGGATCGAAAATGCGCCCAAGGAAACAGGCTCAGGCACAGATCGATCACGGTGGCGTCGAGCGCATAGACCGTCTGATCCAGTTCGAGGGCGAACGGCTCGGAGGCATACAGCTTGCGCGCGCGGCGAATCAGTGTCTGCGCCCAGTCGGCGTAAATGCGCCAGTCGCGCCGTTCGTTCGCGTCCGCCAACGTGCTGCGAACGACACGGCCACGGAACCCCATTTGGTAGAGCAGCGATCTGCGAGCTCCCAGCGCCGCCTCCAAATCGCGCAGACTCTCGCGAGCAGTCAGTTGGGCGAATGCCATCGCCAGCCACTGGTCGTAGCACGAAAAAGATTTGATGCACGCGTCGCCACCGTAGCGCTCGACGCAGCGGTGGAACGTCTCGTGATGGCCGAGCGACAGGACTTGAGTGAATACGGTGGGAGTGGCCATGGCCGGATAGAATCCGGGACATCATGGCGCATAAAATCCGAGCGGACGCAAAATGGAGCACACTCGGAAAGCTTCGTAATTTACTTCTCAATCGAATGTTAGGAAATCAACTCAACCCGCATTCCGGACAGTAGTG
>CAITBM010000108.1 GCA_903890485.1 uncultured Opitutaceae bacterium
CACCGCGAGAGATCCTTCCCGCGTAGGCGAGCCCCGAGTAGTCGAAATACTTCATGGAGCTGTAATCCCGAATATCGTCGTCCTTGGACCATTCGGCGACCATGAGCGCCTAACCCAGGTGAGCATGGAGCATTTCAAGCCCGACCTCCGCCGGCTCATAGACCGTTTCGCCGCCTTCAGCAGCAAGCCCACAATCTATGTCGCGCTCCCTGTCCCTCGCGGCCCGAAGGACGACGACGAGAACTACCGGCGAGTGCGCGTCGAAACCGAGCAGGTTGCGCAAGAAAAGAAGCTGGCGGTCATAGACCTTTGGACGGCATTTCTCGGCCACGCCGAGTTCTTCAAGGATCCGACCCACCTCACGGTACCCGGCCGCCGCTACCTCGCTCGATTGGTCGCCGACGCCATTTCGAAAGGAAGAGGCGGCTGAGAGACGTCGGCAGGTCGGATTGCGGCGCGAATGCGCCATCAAGACTCCTATATTGAGCAACTTTTAGAATCCGGGGGAAGGTGTGTTTGCACTCTTTGGATGCAGGATTGCTCCCATGTGCCTAGTGAGTCATTGCGGGCCGATCGATGATATCCGCACGGGGCCGAGTAGGCCCGATGGCAGCAAAGGGGACGTCGCTTTGTAGGGCTCGATATCCGCAAATGTGTATTTCACCGTGGCATTTGGCTGCTGGTCGCCGATAAGCCGGTTGACCCACGCGTTGGTGACCTTGACTGACACTTCGTTCGCGCCGGCCTTTAACTCGCTGGTTGCGTCCACGCGGTAGGGGGCATGCCAGACGATGCCCAGCGATTTCCCATTCACCGCCACCTCGGCAAGGTTTTTCACGTCGCCCAAATCGATCCAAAGGCGGCGACCCTTCCCGAACCAGTCGGCGGGCGCATCGATGGTCCTCGTGTAGGTCCCGGTTCCTGAGAAATACCTCACGCCCGCATCCGGGCTATCGCTCCAGGACGAAAGCGCATCCAGCGTGATGCTGGGCGGCGCTCCGCGGCCCGGCTGGAAGGTCACGGTCCATGGGCCCCCCACCGCGGCGAGCAGGGTCTCCTTCATCTCGGGCAGGGTGCGCGAGGTCTCCGAGGTCGCCTTGCGGAACACGACGAAGACCGTGCCCCAAGGCTCAAGGCGCAGCGGTACGGTCGTTCGGCCGTCCACGATCCTGTAAGACGCCGGCTCTGATGTGCCCGTCTCGGCGTGCCATAGTTCGGGCGCCTTGCCCGACACGCGGAAGGTCGCGTCCACCGTCTCATCGCGGTCTTTCCTGTTGTCCACGAAGAAGAGATCGCCGTCCGCAAGCCTGCGATGCACGAAGAGCAGGCGCGTGTCGCTCTGCGGCTTGGTGTAATCGAATACCGGCTTCACCTTTAGCGCGTCAAAGACGTCCGCCAGGCCTTGGCCCGCGTACACCGTGCCCTTGCCGACCCTGTGCAGGCCGGCGCCATCGCCAAAGAGGTCGTCGGCCAGCCTGCGGAACTCCGCTTGGTCATCTGCGAGGCTGGGATCGTCCGTCGGCTTCTTGCCGGCAACGACGCCGCCGTCCTGCACCAGCTTGTATATAGCCCGCAGCACGGGCAGGGACATGTGCTGGCTGTACGGGTCGAGGCCCAGCACGCGGTAGCTCATACCGCTCTTGGTCGCGATTCGGCCGTCTTGGACAAACAGCTCGTGGATCAGGCCGTCGGCGTTGATGTAGTCGAATCCATAACCGGCCGGGACGGCCGGCGCCTTGTCGGTAAAGATCGCCGTGAGGTTGGAGTCTTCCCCGTAAAAGTAGACCAAGTCTGCGCCGAAACGCCCCTGCTGTAGCAGATAGCTGCTGCGGGCGATGTACTTCACCCATGGGCCAGCCGCCTCCGCCCAGGTCTCGTTTCGATTGAACCACTGGCCGAAGGGCCCGAGCGTCAGCCCAGGGGCCTTGCCCACGAGCGGCTGGTGCGCTGATTCATGAATCACGAAACGGTTGATCCCATTTAGGAATTCCGAATCTGCCGTCGGCTTGAGCGTTGCGGGCGACCAAGCCCACGGCGCGGCAGCGGCGGTCATCGACTCGGCCGCGGCGAGGTTCTGGCCGTAGATGTGCGCCACGGACGCCGATTCCCGGTCGTCCGCGTTGTAGTTGTAGCTCTCCTCATTCTTCCCAAAGAGCTGGGTCCACATCGCGCTCATCGGGATGTCATCCAGCTTCTTCACCTCCATGCCGTCGGCAATGAGCGCGCGGCCGCCCTCGTGCGACTCGCCATAATGTCCCATGCCACGCTCCTTAAGCGATGCCTGAACCTGGCCGTAATGCTCGTCCGCGACCAGGTCGGCTATGGTCTTGCGGAAGTCCCACAGGAATCGGTCGCTGGCCTCGGAACTCTCAACCACACGCCCGGCAAGCACCGGCATCCAAGGGACGGGATCATAGCCGCGCAGAGCCCTGAACTTGGCGATCATGTCGTCGGTCCAATTCTGCGAGCCTGCCTCCCAGCTGTCGGTCACCACGTACCCAATGCCACGCTTACCCATCCAGTCCGCCCCCACGGTCTCCTTGTAGCTGTCCAGGTAGCCGTCCATGTAGTTCTTCACGTAGCCGGCGTTCAGCTTGTCGACTTCAAGCCCGGTAGCTTCAGCGGTGGCCGGATGGTTGGTTGTCCCCAACAACGAATATCCGAACCTGAGCACGACCCAATCGCCGGGCGGAGGCGTCCAGTCGAGCGTGCCGTCCACCCTCAGCTTTGAGGTCAGGTCGACCACATCGGACTTAGAAACCACGTGGGTCGAATCGAAATCAGGCGTCGCAAACGGGTAGAGGTCGGGAAAGGGCGAAAAGGCGGCCTTCTCCTCGAACCTGTTTACGCGCGGTCCTGGATGCAGCGCCAGCCTGACAATCTGATAATCGGTCGGGCGCGTCTTGATTCCGAAGGAGGAAGGGTCGATGCCAAGCATCCATGAAGGCGTGGCGAGAGCAGGGCCCCGCTTGAAGACAACCCGGAAGAACTTTGCCGTCACCGCAGGGAAAGAGACTGTGTGCTCGGGGGCGCCGCCATCCGGGAGCTTCGCGATCGTCCGGAAGGTTTGCCCGTCATCACTGGCCTCCAGGGTTTTCTCAGGGTTGGATGTCCCCGTGACCACAGCGGCGACCTCGTCTAGGTCATACATCGCTATCGTTACCGAGCGTACCGAATGCGGCTCTGAAAACTCATATTGGATCCATGCGCTCTTGCCTACCGCTGGAATCGGAAGCTTCGCTGGCGTCCCCGGGTCCCCCTCGCTCATTCTCGACATGTCAGGCGCGCCCGCGCTTGCCGTCACCTTCGGATGCAGCGAATCGATTGGCACATCAACCGGCGGCCTTCGGTACGCGACGACCGCTGCCTCACCATAGAACTGCGGAGCCTCCCGGCCACCTGCCGCCGCGGGTGGGCTGTCGCGGTCGACGAGATTCTGAAAAGGCCCCGTGTTCGACGGGGGATGAGCCAAGGCTCCCTTGAACGGGCTGCCGCCGCTCACGAATGTCTCACTCCACACGTATTTCTTCATTCCCTGCGACGGGGGCACCCAGGGGCCTCCCGTTTCGCTCCAGCCAGGAGAACTCGCGATCGCCTCTTCCATGCCGAGTTGGTCCCCCAGAGTTATCGCGTACCTGAAGGCATCCTTCCATTCTGGGGTCATGTAGGCGAGCCGCCTCTCCACCACCTGCGGGGTCGACAGGCTTGCGTCAAAGTTGTGGAAGCCTCCCACGCCCACACGGTGCATCCATTCGAGGTCCAGTTTGATGCCCTCCTTGGAGATATTCCCATTCATCCAATGCCACCACACCCGGGGCCATGCGCTTTCGGGCGGATTTGAGAACTCCCGCATCAGCAGGTCCCCTTCTTGCTGGGCATGTACTTCGACAATCGGGCACGAAGAGCACAGGATGGAAACGGTTGTGAACAGCCGGAGGTTTCGTCGTATCATGGGGGAACTTGAGCTTTCAGTCGGGATTTCCCATTTGGATTCATATTTCGAGTGATCAGTGGAATCGACTGGGGTAAGCGTATATGATTCTGGCCGGTCCTCGGTCGAAATTCAAGTTTTCGATGAGCTTGAGTACCTCCGTCGTGTA
>CAITBM010000109.1 GCA_903890485.1 uncultured Opitutaceae bacterium
GGTTGTTGAAATCATGGGCGATCCCGCCGGCGAGCTGCCCGACGGCCTCGAGCCGCTGGGCATGGCCCAGGTGCTGCTCGATCAGCTTCCGGTGGGTGACATCCCTCAGCAGCACCAGGATCGGCGCATCGGGAACCTGCACGGTCCGGAACGTCAGCTCGAGGGTGAAGGGGACGTCATCGGGTCCGGGTACGGTCAGCTCGATGGTCTGGCGCGGGACGATCGCGTGTTTCAGGTCGATGGCCGCAGTGAGGCCGAAGCCGGCGACCACCTCTGCGAAAACTCGTCCGACAAGAGGGCCCCCATCCCTGCACAGCATCCGGGCCGCGGCGTCGTTGGACTCGACGATCTGGCCCTGGTCATTGAGGCTCAGGATACCGTCGGGCAGCTCCTCGAAGAGGCCCAGGTAGCGGATGCGTTCGCGCTCCGAGCGGGAGAGGACTCGCGAATAGCTCAGGAGGGCGGCGCGGGTCATCACCGCGGTGCCCACACAGCAGCAGATCATGGCAAAAAGGAAGAATCCCTCGCGGCCGTGGTCGAGACCCAGCCGGGATAACGTTGCTCCTCCGAGGAATCCGGCGGCCGTGACTCCCGTGACGCTGGCGGCTGCGGCCACGATGGCGCCGGGCGACCCTAGGAGAAGGCCCGCACCAAAGACAAGCAACGGGAACGTCGCCATCGATCCCTCGATGAAGGTCCCGGCGTTAAGGACGGTGATGACCAGATCCAGCCACACCGTTGTGAGCACGAGCACGGCCGCCAGCTGCGGGCTCCTGCGCACGATCACCAGGCAAAGGAACGACACAATGGCCGTGTAGAGGGGGTAGTGCTCCGCGTACAGGGTCTGGCCGTGAGCAAGCCCGTAGAGGACGGTCGCAGTGAACCCCAGCGCCGATACCCAGAGGCCGTGCGTGATCCAGCTTAGCCTCGTCTCGAGGGCGAATTGGCCCGCATCTAAAGGTTTCCGGTGGCCGGATTGGCCCTTGCCTCGTACAACCTCCCAAACCCGAAACTAGGTCCGGCCATGAAGAAAATTGTCCTCCTTGCCCTCACGCTCTGCTCCCTGGTCCCTCAGTCGTCCCGCGCCCAGGGCGCGGCCCCGGCTGACGCCGCGGCCGGCGGCCTCCGGTTCAGTATCATGGTGACCAAGTTTGAGAACCACGCGGGGTACAGCGGCCAGTTCAACCTTTCCGACACCTGGGGGGAGATGCTCACCGACTCGCTCATGCAGACTGGAAAGTTCATCGTGCTCGGCCAGGAGGACATGCGCGACGCAGCCATGAAGGAGCAGGACTTTGCGAAGAGCGGAAGGGTCGCCGGAGGCGACAAGGCGCCCACGACCGGCAACATGACGCCAGCCCAGCTTCTCGTTAAGGGAGTGATCACCAATTTCCAGACGACATCCGGCCAACATGGCGGCGTGGCCTTCGGCGGCGTGCGCCTCGGCGGAGGGGGAGACTCTGCGGAGATCAACGCGGAGATCTATGTGGTCGACTCGACGACGGGACAGGTCGTTGCCTCAAAGAAGGTTCTCGGCTCTGTCAAGAGCAGCGCCCTTTCCATCGGGTTCACCGACCGCAATTTCAGCGGGGACATGGGCGGCTTCAAGAAGACCAACGTGGGTACCGCAATGGAGCATGCCATTGACGACGCCGTGGCGTTCATCGTGACACAGATCCCCACGCTCCACTGGAGCGGAAACGTGGTCCTGGTGAAGGGCAACCAGGTCTACATCAACCGCGGCTCCCGCGAGGGCGTGGCTGCGGGCCAGACCTTCAAGGTCGGCACCTCCGAGGTCCTCCGTGACCCCGCCACCGGCGAGACCCTCGACGTTGCTTTCACCGAGAAGGGCCAGATAAAGGTGCAGACCGTCAAGGAGAAGATCGCCATCTGCACGATCACCTCCGGTGACGGCCTGGCCAACGGGATGTCGGTGGCCCCGGTTACCCCTTAGCCCGCTTGCGGGCCTTCCGGGCCTTGACGACGAATGGGTCGAGGAGGCCCGCCTGGGAGGGAGGGAAGCGCCCCGTCACCAGGACCCCGTCCTCGCGGTGTTCCTGCTCCTGGACATGGCCCAGCGCGTGGAGCTTCGCCACGATGTCGTAGCGGTCGTGCGGGACCAGGAGCGTCACCGTGCCGAAGCTGTGCGCGATCATTTCGCGGCAGCGCTCGATCAGAAGTTTCATTCCCGCACCCGTTTTGGCGCTCAGGAAGATTGCGTCGGGTACCGCTTGGCGAGCAGCCCGCAGTTCCAGGGCGTCGGCCAGGTCGACCTTGTTGAAGACGTTCACGACTGGCTTGTCGCCCGCCCCGAGCTCGGAAAGGACGCTCAGCGTGGTCTCGCGGTGCTTCTCGAAGTGGGGGCTAGTCACGTCGACGACATGGATCAGGAAGTCGGCGACGAGAACCTCCTCGAGGGTCGCCTTGAACGCCTCGACAAGCCCGTGGGGCAACCTCCGGATAAATCCCACCGTGTCGGTTACCAGGAGCTTCTGGTTTCCCGGGAGAAGCAGCTGGCGGGTTGTCGGGTCCAAGGTGGCGAAGAGCTTGTCCTCGGCCAGGACGGTGGAGCCGGTAAGCGTGTTCAACAGGGAGGACTTTCCGGCGTTGGTGTAGCCGACGATCGAGGCGGTCGGCAGCGGCACCCGCACGCGGCGCGTGCGTTGGACGCCCCTCTGGCGGACCACCTCGGCGATCTCCGACTTGAGGTGGGCGATCCGGTTTCGGACGACACGCCGGTCCTGCTCAAGCTGGGTTTCGCCCTCGCCGCCCATCGCCCCCTTGCCCCGCTGCCGGGAGAGGTGGGTCCATGCCCGGGTCAGCCGGGGAAGCGAGTACTCCATCCGGGCGAGCGCAACCTGCAGGACGGCCTCGCGGGTGTGGGCCCGGTCGGCGAAGACCTCCAGGATCACCTCCTGCCTGTCGATGACCGCCATGCCCGCCATCTCCTCCCAATTGCGCTGCTGGGCGGGGGACAGGGCGGAATCAAAGACGATCACCTCGGCGCCGTCCTCCTTGGCCATCGCGGCAAGCTCCTCGGCCTTGCCCTTGCCGAGGAAAAGCGCGGGTGAGGGGGAGCGAAGGCGAATGGAGACCGTCCGCACGATCGAGAGGCTCAGGTTCTCGACCAGCTCGGTGAGCTCGGCAAGGAGCTCGTCCCCCTCGCCCTCGGGCATGTCTGGCGTCTGGACACCGATCAGGAATGCGCGCTGTGCCTTGGGCAGGGTCGGAAGGAAATCGGCCATTTATAGGTGGTTGGATCGAGAATATATATTATCTCACATGGGCTTGCCCCTATGACTTGGTAAGCCTAGCCTCGGTTCCGAATATGGCAACCTAATGCCCGCTTGCTCCATACTGGTGGTTGACTACGAACCCGGAATCCGGGAGCCCCTCTGCATGATGCTCGAGGCGGCCGGCCACACGGTCGTGGTGGCCGAGGACGGAATCCAGGCGCCGAAGGTCCTTGCTACCCACCCGGTCGAGGTTGTGATCACCGACCTGCTGATGCCCGAGCGCGACGGGCTCGAGTTCATCACCGAGGTGCGCAAGAAATTCCCGAACATCAAGATCATCGCCATGTCGGGCGGCGGCCACATCGCCCGGGACTCCTACCTTCGCATCGCGAAAAATTTCGGGGCCCACGTCCTCCTGGAGAAACCCTTCAGCCAGTCCGGAGTCCTGAACGCGATCGAGCAGGTCCTGAAGATGCCCTAGGGGCCTAGGAAGCAAAGACCACGCAGACGGCCATCGAGACCTCGACCGAGCCGTCGACCCGGGCAAGGCGGCCCGTGCCCTGGTCGATGGCAAACGAGCAGAGCGTTCCCGGGTCCTGGTGCGCGCACACGAGCCACCTGCCGTCGGGCGATATCGAGAAACTCCGTGGACCCTTGCCCCCGCACGGAACGATCTCGATCGGGAAAAGGGTCCCTGTCTCCTCGTGGACCGAGAACACCGCAAGGGTGTCGGGCCCGCGGCTAGACCCGTAGACAAAGCGCCCGCTCGGGTGCACGCGGACCTCGGCAGCGGTCGCCTCCCCGCGGTAGCCTGCGGGAAGCAGCGAAACGGCCTGTAGGCGGACCAGGCCCCCGTTGGCGGGCAGGTAGTCGTAGGCCACCACCGTGTTGTCGAGCTCGTTGATCGCGTAGGCGTGGCGCCCGCCCCTGCCGAAGGCGAAATGCCTCGGGCCCGCCCCCGGGGCTGTCTCGAGATAGGGCGGATCTCCGGGCTCAAGCGAGACGCGCGCACGGTCGAGCGCGTAGGAGTAGATGCGGTCCAGGCCCAGGTCGCAGACGATGGCGAAGCGCCCGTCCGGAGAAAAGGTGGCCGAGTGGACGTGGCTGGTCGTCTGCCGGGTGGGGTGGGGACCCTTGCCGCTGTGGGCCACGACCCTGGGGGCGCCCAGTCGTCCGTCGCCCCCTAGGGGAATGGCGGCGGCCAGGCCCAGGTGGTAGTTCGCCGCGATCGCGATGCTGCCCGTGCGGTCGACCGAGATGTGGCAGGGAGTGGGACCGGCTCCGGCGGGCGTTTGCTGGACAGGCTCCAAGAGGCCCGTCGACTCCACCACGCGGAACGAGGACGCCCACTGGTCTCCTGCGCAGACGGCGTAGACCAGGCGCAGGTCGGGGGAAAGGGCGAGAAAGGTCGGGTTGGGGGCCTCGGCGGCAAGCGTGGGAACCCCGAGCTTTCCCGTCACCGGGTCCAGGGTAAGGGTGTAAATGCCCCTGCTGGTCGCTTTCGTGTACGTCCCCACCAGGAGGCGGTGGCTGGTCGCGCTTTGTCCCATGGGGACAAGGGAAGGCGATGTCGGCTTGGACACAAGCCGCGAGGGGCCTTGGGGCCCCTAGGCGGCGTCGCCCGGGAGCCTGAAGGTCCAGAACGCGGCGGCGAGAACGAGCGAGCTGGCCGACAGGAGCGCCAGCCGGTAGTCACCCACGGGGGCCACGAGGCCAAAGACCAGCGAGGCCCCGGCCGCGGCAAGGCGGCCGATGTTGTAGCAGAACCCCGCGCCGGTAGTCCTCAGCAGCGTCGGGAAGAGCGGCGGCAGGTACATCGTGAACAGGCCAAAGACCCCTGAGAAGAACCCGACCAGGGGCATCCAAAACCAGGCCATCTCCGCGAAACCGCGGGTGACGCCGAAGCCGCCGGCCATCGCGAGGAACATTCCCGCGAACATGACGGTCATCGCGCGCCGGTTGCCGAGCCGGCGAGCCAGCCAACCCGCGGCAAAGTTGCCGGCGATGGCGACGGCATTGAGCCAGAAGAATGCAGCCGAGATCGTGCGGGTCGCCGTCCCCGGGACTGCGCCCGAGAGCTCAAGAAGGCGCCGCAAATGCTGGGGATGCCAAAACTGGAAGAGCCACCAGCCGGAGAGGCTGAGCGCGCACACGACCGAGGTGTTGAGGGTGATCGGTGCCACGTCGCCCCGAAAGAGGTCCTTTAGCCCGGGCCTTTCCGAGGCCTGCGATTCCGCCTGAGTCCAGGCATCGGACTCCGGGACCTGGGAGCGGATCCAGAAGACCATGAGGGCCGGGGCGACCCCGATCAGGAACACCCAGCGTTCGCTCGGGGGGTGGGGGAGGAACGAAAGGAGGGCCACCAGGCCCGCCGCGACGAGGATCCCGAGGTTGACCGCGGTCTGGAGCACGGCTGAGAGCCAGGGCCTCCACGAGGTGGGCCAGGTCTCTGCCAGGAGCGAGGCTCCGACGGCCCATTCCCCGCCGATCCCCAGGGCAGCCAGGAAGCGGAAGAGCATGAGCTGCCACCAGGTCTGGGAGGCCGCGCAAAGGCCCGTGCACAGCGCATAGGTGAGGATTGTGAGCGACAGGGCACGGCTCCGGCCTATGCGGTCGCCTAGGCGACCGAAGAACGCGCCCCCGAGGGCCCAGCCCACGAGGAACGCGGCCTGGATGTACGCGCTCTTCTCCTTGACGGCCGGATCGGCGCTCGAGGCCGCACCGAGGAGGTGCACCACGAGCGGCGTGGCTACGAGCGTGTAGAGGTGGAGCTCGAGCCCGTCAAATAGCCAACCGAGCCAGGCGGCCGCGCCTGACTTCCACTGCCGCGGGGAGAGACCGCCTGAACGCTCGGAACCGGCGGTCACTCCACCAGGCAAAGCTTACTTCTTGGCCAGCAGGTCGGCCACCGCAGCCTGGGCGGCCGCGAGGCGGGCGACCGGCACACGGTAGGGGCTGCAGGAGACGTAGGAGAGGCCGATCTTGTGGCAGAACTTCACCGAGTCGGGGTCGCCGCCGTGTTCGCCGCAGATGCCGAGCTTGATCCCCGGGCGGGTCTTCGAGCCCTTCTCGATGGCGATCTTCATCAGCTGGCCCACGCCGGTCTGGTCGACCGAGGCGAACGGGTTCTTCTTGAAGATCTCGGCCTCCTGGTAGGCGCCGAGGAACGAGCCGGAGTCGTCGCGCGACATGCCGAGGCACGTCTGCGTGAGGTCGTTGGTCCCGAAGCTGAAGAACTCGGCGGTCTCGGCGATCTCGTCGGCCGTGAGGGCGCCGCGCGGGATCTCGATCATGGTGCCGACCGAGTACGTGAGTTTCACCTTCTTCTCGGCCTGAACCTTCTTGGCGACGTCGTGGACGATGGCGACCTGCAGGTCGAGCTCGCGCTTGAAGCCGACCAGGGGAATCATGACCTCGGGCTTCGCCTTGAAACCATCCTTGGTGGCGTCGGCGGCGGCCTCGAACACGGCGCGCGCCTGCATGGCGGTGATCTCGGGATACTTGATGCCCAGGCGGCAGCCGCGGAAGCCGAGCATCGGGTTGAACTCATGGAGCTCATGGACCCGGTTCAGGATCTTCTCGGGGGTGATGTTCAGCTTCTTCGCAAGGTCGAGCTGCGACTCGGCCGAGTTCGGAAGGAACTCGTGGAGCGGGGGGTCGAGGAAGCGGATCGTCGCAGGCAGGCCCTTCAGGGCCTTGAAGATCCCGTAGAAGTCGGCCCTCTGGTAGGGGAGGAGCTTCGCCAGGGCGGCCTCGCGGTCCGCCGTGGTGTCGGCCAGGATCATCTCGCGCATGGCGTCGATCCGGTCGCCCTCGAAGAACATGTGCTCGGTGCGGGTGAGGCCGATGCCGACGGCGCCGAACGCCAGGGCGTTCTGTGTCTGCTCGGGCGTGTCGGCGTTCGTGCGAACGGACAGCTTCGTGGCCTGGGAGCACCACTTCATCAGCTGGCTGTAGTTCTTGAACTTCTCGGTGGCCTGGGCCTCCTTGTCGCCGTTCACCAGCCCCGCGACGATCTCGGAGGGGGCCGTCTTGATCTGGCCCGCGTAGACGACACCCAGGGTGCCATCGATCGACAGGAAGTCGCCCTCGTTGAAGGTCTGTCCGCTGACCGAGACGGTCTTCTTGTCGTAGTCGATGTGGAGCGCCGAGGCGCCGCACACGCAGACCTTGCCCATTTGGCGGGCGACAAGCGCGGCGTGGGAGGATACCCCCCCGCGGGCCGTCAGGATGCCTTCCGCGGCGATCATCCCGCGAAGGTCCTCGGGCGAGGTCTCAACGCGGACAAGGAGCGCCTTCTCTCCGCGCTTCTCGGCCTCGACGGCCCGGTCGGCGTTGAAGAAGATCTTGCCGGTTGCGGCACCGGGGCCCGCGGGAAGACCCGTGGCGATGACCTTGGCCTTTTTGACCTCGGCAAGGTCGAAGACGGGGGCGAGGAGCTGCTCCAGTTGGTCGGCCGGGTTGCGCAGGATGGCCGTCTTCCAGTCGATCAGCTTCTCCTTGACCATATCGATCGAGAACTTGAGCGCGGCCATGGCGGTGCGCTTGCCGTTGCGGGTCTGCAGCATGTAGAGCTTGCCGTCCTGGATCGTGAATTCGATGTCCTGCACATCCTTGAAGTGCTTCTCAAGGATCGAGCGGACCTTCAGGAGCTCCGCGTAGGACTTGGGCATCTGGTCCTTGAGCTTGAGGACGGGCTCGGGGGTGCGGACGCCGGCGACGACATCCTCGCCCTGGGCGTTGATCAGGAATTCGCCGTAGAACTCATTCGTTCCGTTGGCGGGGTTGCGCGTGAAGGCGACACCCGAGCCGGAGGTCTCCCCGGTGTTTCCGTAGACCATGGCCTGGACGTTGACGGCGGTGCCCCATTCGCTCGGGATATTGTACTTGCGGCGATAGACGATCGCCCGGTCGTTCATCCAGGAGCCGAAGACGGCGCCGGCGGCGCCGCGCAGCTGGTCCCACGGGTCGTTCGGGAACACCTTGCCCGAGCGGTCCTTCACCAGGGCCTTGAATCGGACGACGAGCTCCTGCTGGTCGGCAGCCGTGAGCTTCGAGTCCTCGATGTTCGCGTGGTACTTCTCGTGCTTGAACCCCTCGATGACCGTCTCAAACGGCTCGTGGTCCTCTCCCTCTTTCTTCTGCACCCCGAGGACGACGTCGCCGTACATCTGGATGAAGCGGCGGTAGCAGTCCCATGCGAAGCGCTCGTTCTTGGTCGCGTTGGCGAGGGCGACAACGGTCTGGTCGTTGAGGCCCAGGTTGAGGATCGTGTCCATCATTCCCGGCATCGAGTCGCGGGCGCCCGAGCGGACCGACACCAGCAGGGGGAAGCCCACGGCATCGCCGAACTTGTAGCCCATGATCTTCTCCATGTTCCTCATCCCGGCTTCCATCTCGGCCTGGAGGCTCTTCGGGTAGGTGCGGCGGTTGGCGTAGTAGTACGTGCAGACCTCGGTGGTGATCGTGAATCCAGCCGGGACCGGCAGGCCGATCCGGGTCATTTCGGCGAGGTTTGCACCTTTGCCGCCAAGCAGAGGCTTCATGCCTCCGTTGCCGTCGGCCTTCCCGGCACCCCACGTGTAGACGTATTTGGGAGCCTTAGGGGAGGCTGATTTCCGTGACGAGGCGGGGCGCTTGGCTCCGGCCTTCTTGGACTTGGATTTTGCGGACATGGGGGTGTTTGTGTAGTGAAAAAACGCACGGTATTCGCCGTGCACGAAAAGGAGATTTCAAGGCCTCGCTATGGGGCCTGTCAATCGTTCACGTTCTTTCGAGAAAAAGGTCGCATCCAAGGGGGACCCCTTCCAACACTCAAAACCGTGCTGCCCGAAGCCGATCTCCGCATCAAGCTGCAGGTCTTTGAAGGACCTCTGGACCTGCTGCTATTCCTCATACGTAAGAACGAGATCGACATCTACGACATCCCGATCGAATCGGTCACCAAGCAGTACATTGCGGTGCTCCGCTCCATGCAGCAGCTGGACCTTGAGGTAGCAGGGGAGTTTTTCGTCATGGCAGCTTCCCTAATGGAGATTAAGAGCCGGATGCTCCTTCCCAAGGGCCAGCATGCCGTTGACCCCAATGCCGAGGGGGAGGACGAGATGGATCCCCGGTGGGAGCTCGTTCACCAGCTCCTGCAGTACAAGAAGTTCAAGGATGCGGCCGCCCAGCTTGCCGAGATGGCCAGGCTCCAGCGCGACCTGATGGAGCGCCAGCTCTCGAACCGGCCCTCGGATTCGCTCGACCGCCCGCTCAAGGGGGTGAGCCGGATCGAGCTTTGGAACACGTTTAACCAGGTCCTCAGGAGGCTCGCCGAGAAGCTCGTGGTGGGTGAGATCCACGACGAGGTGGTCACGGTGGCCGACCAGATGGAATGGCTTCTCCAGAAGATGCAAAGCGAGAAGTCGTTCGTCTTCTCGGGGCTCTTCGAGACAGGCGTCACCCTCCGGCGCCTGGTCGCCACGTTTCTCGCCGTCCTGGAGCTCACGAGGCTCGGACGGATACGCCTCAGCCAGAACGAGGCCTTCACCGACATCGTCTGCGAGGCCACTCCCGACGAAAAGCCGCTTGAAACCCCGGCCGACGCGGCCACGGTGGAATTGTGAGCAAAAAGAAACCTTCACGGGGGCCGGCGGCCCTGCTTGGGCTCGGCCTGGACAACGATGACGGGCACAAGCGCGTCACGACCGGCGAGCAGTTCGCCATCGTGGGCGGCTCCGCGGAGACCCACGAGCGCATGACCGAGACCGTGGTGAAGACCTTCGAGGTGCTCAAGAGCCGCGGCAAGCACCTTGCCGAGGTGCGCCCCGTCGAGTTGGCCGACATCATCAAGAAGGCTTCCCCCCGCTAGACCCGATTTGCATTTGCCGCCCTTAACTGCATAGTTTCCTGACACCCATGTCCGACAAGATCACCGCCCTCACCACCGACACGTTCAAGAATGCCGTGGCCACCTCCGCCACGCCCCTCCTCGTAGATTTTTGGGCCCCCTGGTGCGGCCCGTGCAAGGCGATTGCCCCGGTCCTTGACGAGCTCGCCACCGAGTTTGAGGGCAAGATCTCGATCGCGAAGGTCAATATCGACGAGAACGAGGCGATTGCAGCCGAGTACGGCATCCGGGCGATACCCACGATGCTGATCTTTAAGGGCGGTCGCGTAATCGAGCAGATCGTCGGCCTGCTGCCCAAGGCGGCACTGAAGACGAAGCTCGCTGCCCAGATCTAGGCCGGGGAATCCCCCGGTCTAGAGGACCAGTCCGAGCCCAAACAGGACGGCGTAGGCCGCCATGAGCTTCGCGGTGTCCCCGAGGAGCGCCACAAGCTCGGAGGGCGGTGCGGTCGGCTTTAGGCGCCCGGCGTGGCGAACGGCCACAGGGACAAGGATCAGGGGCAGCAGGCAAAAAGGGCGGTAGCCCATGGCCACGAAAACGAATGGGACGGCGAACGCGGCACCCAGGGAGACGAGGTACTGGGCCTTTGCGTAACCTCTACCAAACCGGACAACCAGGGTCTTTTTCCGGGCGAGGGCGTCGCCCTCCATATCCCGGTAGTTATTCACCAGAAGGATGTTGGCGCAGAGGAGGCCCATGGGTACCCCTCCCAGGATCGCCGGCATGGAAACCCGGCCGGCCTGCACAAAATAGGTGACGGCAACCGCCACCAGGCCGAAGAAGACAAACACGAAGACGTCGCCAAGCCCGTGGTAGGCGAGGGGGTAGGGGCCGCCCGTGTAGGCAATCCCGCAGACGATGCTCGCCAGCCCCACGGCGAGCATCCAGGGCCCGCCCCAGTGCAGGAGTCCAAGCCCGGCGAGGAACGCCAGGAGGAACACGGCGGCGGCCGCCATCCGCATCGTTTTCGGGGCCACCAGGCCCGAGGCCACAGCCCTTCTCGGGCCGACCCTGTCCGGCGTGTCGGCCCCGTGCACAAAGTCAAAATAGTCGTTGGCAAAATTGGTTCCGACCTGCACGAGGAGCGCGAACACCAAGCAAAGGGACGCCGCTGCGGCACTGAAATGGTGGTCGTGGGCCGCGAGGGCCGAGCCGACCACCACGGGGGATACCGCCGCCGGAAGGGTCCTGGGCCGGAGCGCGGAAACCCACGTCCGCACCGGCGACTGGGGCTGTTCGGGGCGGGTCACGTGATCGAGAAGCCCTGGAACTGGGGCTCCCGCCTGTCGGTGGTGCGCTCGACCTTGCGGATGAATCCGTGCATGCGCTCCTCGACCGACGAGATGAACAGCGCCACCTCCTGCTCGGTCCCCTCGGCCTCCAGTTTTACCCGGCCATCCGGCAGGTTGCAGACGTAGCCCGAGATCTCGAACTCCTTGGCGACCTGGAGCGTGGCGTAGCGGAATCCTACGCCCTGGACGCGTCCCGTGAAGAATGCGGTCTCGTGGTGAATTGCAGCCATGGGAGGGCGATGCTACGGGTGGCCCCTCGGGTGCTTCAACCCTCAATCTTCCCCCGGGGGACGGCCAGGGCAAAGGGGGATTAATTTATTTGCCTAAGCGACCTTTCTGGGCGAGGTTCCCGCCCAACAGATGAGCGATTTCGATTCTGACAACCTCTCGGAAAACGAGTGGGACGAGAACAGTGATCTTGCTTGGAATGAATTCGATTGGGAGCTCTATCTCCGCGAGCAGGATAGCGCGATCCACCGGTACCTCGGCTTTTACGAGGAACTGAAGGCTTCGCCCGAACGGATCGACGAGGTCGCCGACAAGATGGGCTGGGACCGCGCCGAAGTCGAGGAGGCCGAGGAGAGGGAGAGCCCCGAGAAGGTGCTCTTCTCCGACGAGATCTACACGCTTCAGAAGAACCCGGTCTACATTGCGACCAAGGCCCTCTTCCTGAGCCTGCGCAAGTCCTGGGAACTCGCCTCGCTTACCCCGGGCAGCATCCCCCAGCACCTGGCGGTCACCTTTCTTTCGTCCCTTCACCGCTGCGAGGAGCAGGCCATCATGGCCATCCACGCGCTGGATTTTGGCGACTACGCGATGGCCATTTGCCTGTTTAAGCGGGCCCTCTCGGCATTGAACGGAAGTTTTGCCATCCTTGGCAGCGAGGAGGCCGACGCGGTCCAGGCCGTGTGTGACCTTCGCGGCGACATGCGGGTGCGGCTCTTCGACCTGCGTGAGATCTGGCTTAGGGTGATCAGCGACTGCCGCGAGGATTCGGACCGGCAGACGGACGACGAGGCCTAACCGCGAGGCTAGGAGCGCGCCCCGACGCCCGGTGATGGGCCAGGAACCGGGGACATGGCCTTGGCCACTACCCCCCTGAGGCCCTCCGACTCAAATGGTTTGGCGAGCAAGTGATAGAGCCCTTCGATCACTCCGTCCATCACCTCCTGTTCCATTGACGGAGCCGACATGACTACGATCCCGCAATTCGGATTCTTGTCCCGTGCCCGGTCAATGATCTCCTGTGTAGACATGCCGGAGGTCACTCCCTGAACGACCAAGAGCTCGAACGATCCCCTCGACTCCTCAAGTGCAAGCACGGCGGCTGCGGCGCTTTTGACCCAGTGGGCGGTGAAGCCCTCGCGGTTGAGGATCTTCTCCACGAGCGCACCTATCTCTGGCTTGCTGTCAAGGACCAGGACCTTGCAACGCCTCGGCACTGCGGCGGGCGGCAGCGCAGCGAAGTGCTTGGTGACGTCGGCTGCGAGAACGGGCAGGAGGATCGAGAACGTCGTGCCCTTTCCGACAGTACTTTCGGCTTGGATCGAGCCGCGGGCGCCCGACACCAAGCCGAAGACCATCGAGAGCCCAAGCCCGGTTCCCTTTCCCTCGGGCTTGGTGGTGAAGAACGGCTCGTAGGCCTTTGCCAGCGTTGCCTCGTCCATCCCAATGCCGGTGTCCGTCACGGTGAGCCTCGCGTAGCGGCCAGGCTGGAGATTGCCGCGCGGAGCGGTGAGCTCAGTAATGCCGGCCTGGATCGTTAGGCGCCCTCCCTCCGGCATCGCGTCACGGGCGTTGATCGCCAGGTTGAGAATAATCTCCTGGATCTGGCCCTTGCCGAGGGGAACGATCGCGGGCCCACTTGTCTCATCAGTCACCTCAATGTTTTTCGGCAGGAGCCGGCGCAGGGTCTTGCATTCCTGCTCGACCGCCGCGGTGAGATCGGAGGCCTCACGCTTGCCCGTCTCCGAGCGGCTGAAGGCAAGCAGGTGCTGGGTAAGGTGCTCCGCGTTCTCGGTCGAGCTCTTGATCTCCCGCATGGCGCTCTTGACCTCCGCGTCGTCGGACACCTCCAGGAGGTAGGTGCTCCAGCACTTGGTGACGCAGAGCGCGTTGTTGAAGTCATGGGCGACGCCGCTTGCCAGGCGGCCCAAGGCCTCGAATTTCTGGGCCTCGCGCGCGGAACGCTCTGCGACGAACCGGGCCTGCTCCGCCCGCGCTCGATGCTCCTGCTCAAGGGCCAACTGGTTCAGGGTGCTTGTCGCTGAGCGCAGGGCTTTGTTGAGATCGCTCAGAACGTAGCGCACGAGCGACACGACGATGACAAGATAACCCGCGCAGACAACCAGCACCCGGGTCCAGACGACTGGAGAGGACAGGCTCAAGAGCGCCGCCGACTGTTCTCGGGTGAGGAGAATGGGCAACCTTCCCGATACCCAGCCCCAGGCGAGACCTAGGTGCAACAAAAGTATCGCGGCGACGACCCACATGCCCACGCGCGATCCGTAGAAGAGGCTAGCGAGAGCCACATAGACCACGACAATAAAGGCCCAGCTGGGCGAGAGACCCACGGCCACGCCCACCAGGGCAAGGCTGGCAAAAAAATCAAACATCATGATCCCGACGCGCAGGTTAAAGGCCCAGCCGCGGAATATAGCGACGGGCACCATTGCGACATGGCTGAGGCAAAAGATCCAGTAGAGGGGTTCCCGACTCAGGGGCCCGAGGACCGTCCTGGCGGTCATGGCGAGCATGAACAAGTTGACCGCGGCGAGGACCCATGAAACCCGGTTCAGGATCTGGTAACAGGTGTCGACGGGAACCAGCGCGTTCTCGCCCTTCCACCTGCGCTCCCCCGCGAGCCAACGGGCAAGTCCACTATGCGCGGGGACACTCATGCGGGGGCAAGTGTAAGATAGGCCCCCCCGCCGTTGACAATATCCAAGCGCATGCGATTTGCCGTAGACGACAGGTGGGGTCCCCCTGTCGCCTTACTGTGACGTTCACGAGACGGTGGCTTGTTCCGCATTCGATATGGCCCGGGTTGAAGCGCGGCAGGTCATGATCTCGGCACAAATCAGCCATTGTTTAGGATTTTGAGGCCGCCTAAACCGGCCGATTGGTCCATGCCTCAGGGCCCCATAAACCCCCAAAGGTGCCGGACGGACCGAAACTTTGCCGCTAGAGCCAGTCCGCGGCTGTCCACCTGGGTCTGGGTGAGGTTCAGGGTTTCGAGGCGCCTCAGGGATGAGAGCTGCGCCACGCCGTCCGAGCTCACTCGCGTGCGGGTCAGGTCCAGTCGCTCCAGGTTGGTCCAGGAGGCGACAACAGCCATTCCCTGGTCGGTGACCCGGGTGCGCGCCAATTCTGCCTCGACGATCAGGTCCGACACCGGGGCGAGCCGGGACAGGACCGTGTCGTCGCATTGGGAGGGGGCGCCGGCCGTTCGCAGGATGAGCCCGTCGGTGGGAACCCGCGACCGCGGCACGAGGGCCACCCCAAGGGAGCGGGCGAGGGCGATCGCCTGCCCGAGTCGCGGCCTGTAGTCGGGCGCGGCGGGGGGCAGTGGGGTGTTGCGGTCCGCGTAGACCGGTTCGAAAGCCTCGGTCGCCGGGGCCCCTGCGGCGACCCAGGCCTTCAGGGCGACGACGTCCTGCGGGGAGAGGGGGGGCTGGTCGCCCGACGGCATGAGGTCCTCGTCCCCCGGGGGGAGTGTGACGCGACGGATCAATTCGCTGCCCTCTGGGTCGCCCGGGTTCACGACGGCGCCCTCCTTGGAGCCCAGGATCGCGGCGGCGTGGGTGTCCAGTCGCAGGCCCGCCTTTTGCTTGGTGGGCCCGTGGCACTTCGTACAGTTGTGCTCAAGCACAGGGCCGATGGCGGTGGCAAACGTTACGTTCTCTGCCCTGCAGGGCAGGACGGCGGCGATCAGGACTAGCGGCAGGAAACGCATGCGGACCCTAGGTGAGGATCTCGGGGATCACGCGCGCCGGGATCACGCCGGTCAGCCGCTGATCCAGCCCCTGGAACTTGAAGGTCAGCTTGTTGTGGTCGAATCCGAACTGGTGGAGGATGGTGGCGTGCAGGTCGCGCACATGCACGGGGTTTTTCACGATGTTGTACGAGAAGTCGTCGGTCTGCCCGTAGGTGATCCCGGGCCGTGTGCCCGCCCCGGCCATCCACATGCTGAAGCAGCGCGGGTGGTGGTCCCTGCCGTAGTTGTCCGGTGTGAGCTGCCCTTGCGAGTAGACGGTCCTCCCAAACTCGCCTCCCCAGACGACCAGGGTGTCGTCCAGCATGCCCCGGCGCTTCAGGTCAGTGATGAGCCCGTAGGTCGGCTGGTCGCAGTCCTCGCACATCGCGCGGATGCCCGTCGGCAGGTTCGTGTGGTTGTCCCAGGTGCGCAGGAAGATCTGGGTGAAGCGGACTCCGCGCTCGGCCAGGCGGCGGGCCATCAGGCAATTGTAGGCATAGGTGCCCGGCTCCTTGGCCTTGGGCCCGTAGAGGTCCCAGGTCGACGCGGGCTCGTCGGAGAAGTCGCTCAATTCAGGGACCGAGGTCTGCATCCGGAACGCCATCTCGTACTGGGAGATTCGTGTGTTGATCTCGGGGTCCCCGACGCGCTCAAAGAGCTGCTGGTTGAGCTCGTTCACCCCGGTAATCATGGCCCTGCGGACGTCGTGCTCCATGCCCTTCGGGTCCTTCAGGTAGAGGACCGGCTCGCTCCCGGAGCGGAGCGAGACGGCCGAGTACTCCGGAGACATGAAGCCGGATGACCAAAGGCGGTTGGAGAGCGCCTGCACGTTCTGCTTCACCGGCATCTTCGAGGTCATGACCACGAAGGTCGGCAGCTCCTCGTTGATGGCTCCCAGGCCATAGGCGAGCCAGGACCCGAGGGACGGCCTTCCCGGGAACATGTTGCCCGTGGTCATGGTGAGGATGGCCGGCTCGTGGTTGATCGCCTCGGTGTAGAGGGATCGGATCACGCAGAGCTCGTCGACAACCTTGCCGGTCCATGGGAAAAGTTCAGAGACCCAATGGCCCGACCGGCCCTGCTGGCTGAACTTCGCAAAGCTCGGGGCTATGGGAAGCCCAGCCTGGCTGGCGGTCATCCCGGTGAGTACCTGTCCCCCGCGGACCGACTCGGGAAGGTTCTGGGCGAACATGTCCGCGAGCTTGGGTTTGTAGTCCCAGGTTTCGAACTGGGACGGGGCTCCGGCCATGAACAGGTAGATGGCCCGCTTGGCCTTCGGGGCGAAGTGCGGGCGGCGGTCGGGTAGCGCCGACGTGTCGGCGAGCAGGTGCGGGGCGCTCCGTCCGAGGAGGGTCGCCAGCCCGGCCCACGCGAGGGCCTTTGAGCCGCGGGCAAGGAAATGGCGCCGGGTTTCGGCCTCCAGCCACTCCTGCTTCAGGGCCAGCGGCACATAGGGCAGGTCAAGGGGGGTGGGGCGCTCTCCGCCATGGTCCGAGCAGGGGTCGGGGTTCGAGTCCTGGTGTGTCATGGGTTGGGGCTACTTGGTGAGGAACTCGTCCAAATTGAGGAACTGGCTCGCGACGACGGTCCAGGTTGCCAGCTCGGGGGCCGGGAGCGAGGGATCGGGCGGGGAATCGCCTACGGCTAGGGCCTGCTTTGCTGCGTCGGGACTCGCCGTGAAGCGCGTGCTAAAATAGTCGCGAGATTTGAGGAAGACGGCCCTTTCCCTCGGCTCGAGGCTGCGGCCGAGCGCCATCCGGGACATGTAATCGAGCCGCTTGTCGGGGTCGGCCGAGGTGTGCAGGGCGTGCTCCGCAAGGTGTCGGGCCGCCTCGAACCACTGGGGGTCGTTCATCGTCACGAACGCCTGGAGGGGCGTGTTGGTCCGGACCCTCCGGGTGCACGCCGACTCGCGCGACGTGGCGTCGAAGGCCTCCATGCTGGGCGGCATCGACGCCCGTTTCCAGAAGGTGTAGACGCTGCGCCGGTAGAGGCCGTCGCCGTGGTCGGCAACATAGGTGCGAGTGTTGGACTCGGGCATCGCCACCTCCTCCCACAGGCCCGGCGGCTGATAGGGCCTGGCGGGTGGGCCGCCCACCTTCTCGACCAGGAGGCCCGAAACGGCGAGCGCGCTGTCCCGGAGCATCTCGGCGTCCATCCGGATGCGGGGGCCCCGGGCAAGGAGCCGGTTGCCGGGATCCTTGGCGAGGAGCTCTGCGGTGACGACCGACGACTGCCGGTAGGTGGCCGAGGTCACGAGGAGCCGGTAGAATCCCTTCACGTCCCAGCCGCTCTCGCGGAAATGGACGGCAAGCCAGTCCAGGAGCTCGGGGTGGGAGGGCTTCGCCCCCATGACCCCGAAGTCCCCCGGGGTCTCGACGAGGCCCGTGCCGAAGACCTCCTGCCACATCCGGTTCACGGTAACCCGCGAGAAGAGCGGCTGGCTCGGGGAAAGGAGCCAATCGGCCAGGCCGCGCCGGTCGAGGGGGGCGCCGGGCGGGGGTGGCGGAAGAAAGTGAGGGCTTGCGGGCCCCACGCGCTCGACGCGCGAGTAGTAGTCGCCCCGCCTGAGGGTGTCGGCGTAGGCCGGCGTGGGTTTCTCCGTGGCGATCAGGGTCGGGGTGCCCCCCTGGGTCAGCGCCTCGAGGGCGCCGGTGTGGGCCGCGACCGCGTCGGCCAGCTTGCGCGCGGCCGGGTCCACCGTTCCAAGGTACCACCGGTCGACGACCACGAAGGCTTCGTCCCGGGTCCACTGCGAGGGATCGGGCTTCCGGGCGACGATCTCCGCTGCGACGTCCTCAAACAAAAGCCGGGGAACCTCATCCTCGGCGAGCGCCCGCCTGTAGAACCTCACGTCCTGAAACCGGGTCTCCTTCATCGGCTCGTAGTCGTCCCGCCTGCCGAGCTGCATGGCCGCGTCCGTCCGGATGGAGGCCTTGGCCGGGAGGGTTTCCGACTGGGTGTAGGTATCCGCACGGGAGCCGTTCACATAGATCTTGATGCCGTCGGGCTTGCGCGAGCCGTCGTAGGTGAAGAACACGTGGATCCATTCGTCCTTGGGGTACGAGTTCTTGGTCGCGACCGAGAGCCCACGGGCCTTCTCCTTGTCGGTGCCGGATTCGCCCTTGGATTCGGGTCCTGCTTTCGCAGGAGTCAGGTCCTTCTCTGTCTCGGGGTCCGGCATCAGGTTCACCACGAAGTGCAGGCCCTTCTGGTAGATCTCCCATCCGGCCCCGCCATGGCGGTGCTCGTCGCCCATGCGCGAGAGCATGGAGCCGTCACCGGTCCCGATGTTGCCCGGCTTGTCGCGCAGCTTGATCCATCCCCCGGCCGAGAACGACTCGTCGGCATCTACGTCGCCGAGCGATCCCAGGCTCAGGTGCGTCTGGATGTCCATGCGCATCGAGGGCCAGAACCAGGAATCCTCGCCCCAGACGAGCGGATTGGTGTCCGCCTTGAACGCCTTGACCTGCGCCCCCGGGGCCGAGTTGGCGACGAGGTCCCCGTGCCCCTCGTCCAGGCGCAGCCTGAGCTCGAGGCCGTCGGCCTTAACCGGCTCCGGGGGATGCCCGGCCAGAATCCACTGCCGCGCGAGTTCGAGGCCCTTTTCCTTTCTTGCCGCCAACTCGCGCTGGAGCTCGGCCCTGCGGGTCAGCACCACCTCGGCCGCGGCGCGGTCCTCATCGCGGGGAAGCCGAACGACCGGTGCCGGATCGGCGATGTTGGAGTCCCACGATTTTTCCGCGGTGTTGTTGAGGTAGGCCGCCAGGCTGTAGAAGTCCCGCTGGGTGAACGGGTCGAACTTGTGGTCGTGGCACGCCGCGCATCCGGTCGTCAGGCCAAGGAACGTGACGCCAAAGGTCTCGATCCTGTCCCGGGTCTGGTTCACGTAGGTTTCCTCCGGGATGTCGCCCCCCTCGTTGGTCGTCAGGTTGCACCGCATGAATCCCGTGGCCACGAGTTGGTCCCACGTGGCCGCCGGCAGGAGGTCTCCGGCGAGCTGTTCGCGGATGAACCGGTCGAAGGGCTTGTTGGCGTTGTAGGAGCCGATCACGTAGTCGCGGTACGGCCAGATCGCGCGCAGGTTGTCAAAATGGATGCCGTGGGTGTCGGCGTAGCGCACATAGTCGAGCCAGTAGTGGGCCCGGTGCTCCCCAAAGCGCGTGCTGGAGAGCAGGCGATCGACCACCCGATCGTAGGCGCCGGGTGCCGAGTCCGCTAGGAAGGCGTCGACCTCGGCGGGGCTAGGCGGGACGCCGGTCAGGTCGAGAGTAACCCTGCGGAGGAGCGTCCGGCGGTCGGCCTCCGGCGAAGGGGCCAGGTGCTCCCTATTGAGCCGTTCCAGGACGAACGCGTCGACCGGGTTTTGCACGCTTTCGGAGCGAGCGCCCGCGACATGCGGGGGAGGGTGAGCGACGGGAGCAATAAAGGACCAGTGCTCCTCGTACCGGGCGCCCTCGGCGACCCAGCGCCTCAGGAGCGCGATTTCCTCCGGCTTGAGGGTCTTGTGGGCCTCCGGCGGGGGCATCATCTCCTTCGGGAGCTTCGACTCGACCCGGCGGACGAGCGGGCTTGCGTCCGGCTGACCCGCGACGAGCGCCGGTAGGTCCTTGCCCCGGGGGGCGAACGCAAACTCCGGACGGTCCAGCCTAAGGCCCGCCTTGCGCGACCCGGGATCGGGACCGTGGCATCCGAAGCAGTTTTCCGCCAGGATCGGCTCGATGTCCTGGTTATAGGCCAGCTTCGCCGGGGTAGGTGCAGGGGCCTGGGTCTTGGCCGTCGGGTGCTCGCACCCGGCTTCAAGCAACAGGCACACCGTTCCCGCTGCGAAAACGGCCCTCAGGGCCGTCGGGTAGAACAAACGAAGGGGATCTCTCGGCATGGGGGCGTTGCCAGAACGTGGCCAAAAATCGGATCGGCGAGAGTGATTGCAAGCATTATCCATTGGGCAGGGCCAACAGGTGGTACACGCCCGGGGGAATGGTGATCTCGAAGTGTTAAATCCGGACTCTGACGGGTTTGGGGAGCACCGGAAAGATCAGGGAAGGTTTACGTCAAATGCCGATTTGGGCAGCCGATGGGACCTTCAACCGCACCAGGTACGCCGAACGCGCTTGCCTGCGGCTTTGAGTCCCTGCACAAAGATCCCCTGCTTTGAGAACGGAGAGGTGCCTGAGTGGCCGAAAGGGACGGTTTGCTAAACCGTTGTACGGGTAAAACCGTACCGGGGGTTCGAATCCCCCTCTCTCCGCCATTTTAATCCAGCAGGTCGTGAAGGTGGGCGGCGAGAAACTCGTAGACGACGCTACGCGGCGCCGCAAAAAAAACTTCGATGCGGCCTTCATGATGGCGAAAGACCATTCGATGTTCGCCTACGCGTAGACGCGACAGGCCTTCAAGATTGCCATGCAAGGTTTTGATATCACCGCCCCCGTCTACTAAACCAAGGATGGCAGCTTTCACCCGGCGCCGGGGCTCGGGTGCAAGAGCCCTCTGGTACTCTCGCACCTGCTCCGAGACTGTTACCTTAGTCGGCAAGGGATGCGGCAGGGTGGAACTTCAGCTTGCCGGATCTGAGAAGTTTCAACTGACGGTTAAAGTCGGCATCTGCGAGCAACTCCATCGTTTCTAGAATTCCGCCCAGACGCGCTGCGGATATAACATGAGCAACGGGACGGTCGTGTCGGGTCACAGTCACAAGCGCTCCGCTTTCTGCTGCGTCGATCGCCGATGCCGTCTCCCTTTGGAGGTCCTTAATGCTGTATGTATCCTTCATGAAAAAAAGATGTATTTAGTAGTGGCACGTGTCAAGCGCTGGTGATCCCGGTTTAGCGAACCTTTGCCTGGCTGATGTTAGCGACGATAGAGAAAACAAATCCTAAAATCGTCGCCTATGCGTCGGCTATTCTCGGTTGTTAGCAGGGAATAGTGCGGATCGACTCCGGTATAAGTCGATTCGAGTGATTTTTTGTTTTCTGGGTACACAACTTTGTTATTCAGAGCAGAAAAACAAGATATTGGTAACTCCGTAACCACACCCCAAAATGCAGCAAAACGATTTGCTAAACCGTTGTACGGGTAAAACCGTACCGGGGGTTCGAATCCCACTCTCTCCGCCATTTTGACAAAAGGTTACGGCATCCTAGGTGATGCCATGAGGGACGCTCGGCTCCCCAGTTAATGCCGAAAGGGGTGCCTATTTTGAGCCTAGCGCAGTCCGAGTCGTACTTTAATTTGATTGCTTGTGCTTCCCCCGATAATACGGACACGCGTTGGGCGTGTTATGGTTTAGTTAGCTGAGGCTGGTTTCGTAGTCGAGCGGGCTCTTGTAGCCGAGCGCCGAGTGGAGGCGGGTGCGGTTATAGAAGCTCTCGATGTAATCAAAGATGGCGGTCCTGGCCTCGTTGCGGGTGAGGAAGCGGCGCCGGTGGACCAGCTCGTTTTTCAAGCTGCTCCAAAAGGCCTCCATGGCCGCGTTGTCGTAGCAGTTACCCTTGCGGCTCATTGAGGCCACGAGGCCATGGTTGGCGAGCAGATCACGGTAAGCGCCGCTGGCGTACTGGACGCCCCGGTCCGAGTGATGGATGAGCCCCGGGGCCGGCTGGCGCTGGCGCAGGGCCATCGCGAGCGCGGCCGCGGGTAATGACGTCTCCAGGCTGGGCCCCATGGCCCAGCCGACCAGTCGGCGGGTGCAGCGGTCGAGGACGCCGGCGACGTAGAGCCAGCCCTCGGCCGTGGGGATGTAGGTCAGGTCGCTCACCCACACCTGGTCCGCCTTCGTAGGCACGGGCTGCGTCGCCAGGCGATTCGGGGCGATCGGATGGTCATGGCGGCTGTCGGTCGTCACGACCCGGTAGCGGGCCTTCTGGCGCCCTCTCAAGCCCGCCTTGCGCATCAGGCGCGCGACCCGGTTGTGCCCCACGCTCGTACCGTGTGCTCGCAGGGCGGCGGTCACCCTGGGACTGCCATAGGTTCCCCGGGACTGCTTGTGGACCGCCTCTATCTGCTCCCGCAGGACTCGGTCCTCCTGCGCCCGGATCCTCTCTTCCGAGCTCAGCCACTGGTAGTAGCCGCTGCGCGAGGCCGCCAGGGTCTCGCACATCAGCTTGATGTCGTGCTCGCCGCTCATGGCTTTGATCCGGGCATACCTCTCTGCGGCGGTTCGGAGAGGATGCCCGCCGCTTTTTTTAGGATTTCACGCTGCTCGGTGAGCCGCGCCACCTCCATGCGCAGCCGCGTCACCTCCCCCTTCAGCGACTCCTTGTCCTCGGGCAGCGCCGGTCCCGCGGCGGCCCGCGGTCCCCGCGCTGCCCGATCTCCCCTCAACCGGCGCTTCCAGTCGTAGAGCTTGAAGACGCTTATCCCGAGCTCCCGGGCCGTCTCTTCGGCAGCCCGACCGCTCTTCTCCCACATACGCACAGCCTCCTCCTGGAAGGCCGGATCATACTGCCGGGGCGTTGCCCCGGTCTTCTTTTCCTGTGTCATCGTTGGACTCCTTTCTTGGAGCCCAACCCGTGTCCGTCAAATCAGGGTAACCTCAGTTCTTCGGATACTGGCCAGGATCGAACAGGGGAACTGAAGTGGGCTGGCGACGGCGGCCCGTCCCTGAGGGTGGCTGGGAATGGCCGAATCCGAGCCTATTTGGAGCCTATTTTTTGCA
>CAITBM010000110.1 GCA_903890485.1 uncultured Opitutaceae bacterium
CCGAGGAGGAATGGGTGGTCCTGCAGCTCTTCGGGACGCCGCGCACAGTGCCCGTGGCGCTCGGCATCGCGATCAGGGACCGGACCTGTATCCCCCTTGGCGTCTTCTACGAGCTGATCCTTAAGGCCTTCCGGGCGAACATCCTCCTGGAGCCGTGCGTCGAGCCCGAGGCCGTGCAGGCGCACGACTGGTCGTGGGCCGTCAGCCCGAGGATTCTGGCGCGGCCCCTCAACATCCTCTTCTTCGCGGGCATCGCCACCGCGCTCGGCTTCAGGCCAAGCTTGCCCTCCTCCATTGACGACTGGGCCGCGGGGCTCCTGCTCCTTAGCGCGGCCCTCAGCTTTGGCCGATTCCTCGCCGCGTGCATGATCCGCGGGGCGGAGGGCGAGGTCTACACTCCGGGATGGAAGTGGCTGGCGGCCCCTCCCCACTTCAGTGTGGACACCCGGGATGCGGTCACCCTGCCCCCAAGCGACCAAGTCGCGATCGGCCTGGCGGTTCCGGCCGCGCTCGCGACCGTCGCGGGGATAGCCGCCTGGCACCGTCCCGCCTGGGCTTTCCTCCCGCTTCTCGGCCTGATGGCCAGCCTTCGCCCGATTCTCGGCGGGCGCCTCGCCGCTCTCGTGCGGGTCGGAACTAGGCGCGCGCCCAGCGATTCCGAACATGCCTACTTGTTTCCGCCCAACCGCCGCCCGGAGGCTCGCGCCAGGCTGCTCTGGCGCGCGCTCGGCGAAACGACGACCTGGGCGCGCCTCGGCTACGGGGTCCTCTGGACGATGGCGACGCTCTACTGGATCGCCCGCCTCGGCGATACTCCCCCATGGGCACCTGCGTTCTGGGAGGCGAACGGCGTGCGCATCGCGCAGGCGATCGGAATCTCGCTCGCACTGCTCGGGGCGGGTTACGTCACATGGGAGGGATGGCACCTTGCACGGCAGGGCGCCAGGGCGCGCCGCGAGGTCTTCAGGCTCTGGAAGAGGCGTTGGTTCGGGGGAGACTTGGCGCCAGTGGACGAATCGGGACGCATAAAGGCCCTTGCTGCATCCCCATTTTTCAGCGCGCTCCAGCCGCCCCAGCGCGTCGAGCTGGCGCGGTCGATGTCAGTCCGGAAGCTCGGACCCTGGAGGAAGATCCCCGGCAACGATGGAAAGTCCGGACCCGTCTCGGTCATCATCAGCGGGAAGGTGAGCCTGCGGCGCAAGAATCCCGCGGGACGCACCGTGCAGGTGCAGGTCCTAAGCGAGGGCGACGTCATCGGCCTCCACGACCTCGCCGACCCAAAGTTCCCGGGTTACAGGGAGCGGTCGATCACCCCGGTCACGCTGCTGACGATGGAGCGCTCGCTCGTGGAGAGGATCGTCGTCGCCAAGCTCCCGCCGGCAATATTGGCTGACGCGCTCCTGAAGGTGCCGTTCCTTAGGCAGATCGCCCTCTGCCGCCACTGGCACCTCCAGGCGGTCAGTCGGTTCGCGCGCCTCTCCTCCATTGTGAACTACCTGCGGGGGGAGACGATCCTGGGCGAGGGCCAGACCGTCGAGGATTTCTTTGTCATCTTCCAGGGCGACGCGCGTGTGTCGCGCAAAGAGCAGCGCCTGGCCGTGATCCATGCAGGGGAGTTCTTCGGCGAGATAGGGCTGATGCAGAACAGCTCACCCAATGCCACCGTGACCGCCAAGGACGGCACACGCTGCCTTCAGATTCCCCGGGTCGACCTCCTGCGCTTCGTCACGCACAACTATGCCGTCGCTCTGGAAATTGAGAGGGTCAGCTCAAGGCGACTGGGCCGGCCGCTCTTCCCGCTCAGATCCGGCGACTTTCGCAGCATTTGAAGCGCCCGGGACGGATCCGGAAAAAGCAAGCGGTGCCCGACAGCCCCTCGGACCGCGCCTCGGTCACTTCGGGGGGCTGATCGGGTGCTGGTCGCCCGCCCAGAGCTTGTACGAAATGGGGTCCGACGGCCGCGGAATCCGGCTCATGTCGAATCCATGTGCCGCCACGTAATCGAACCCGAAATGGTATGAGGCCCAGAGCAGCGGGTACGAGAAGGCGCCCTTCTCGGCCAAGGCCTTCTTGGTCGCGGCCAGGCCGTCCATGCCCACCTCCAGGTTCGTCCGCCAGTTCCACACGCCCGTCTCGTAGGAGAGGTTTGATACCGCCTTCCATGCCCGGGGCTTGATCTGCAGGAGCCCCCGGTTCTCGCCGTGCTGGGCGCGCGGATCAAAGCCGGACTCGACCCGGACCAGGGCGTAGACAAACAGGGGATCGAGCCCCCGCTGCTCGGCAAGCGGCTGGATCGCGGCCCAGATCTGCCTTCTGGCCGCGAGAGTCGCGGGGCTGGCCACCGGCGCGTCGGCATTTCGCGGGGAACAGCCCGCCGCCAGGAGAACCCCGAGGAGCGCCGCGGCGACTAGAGCGCCCGGAAAACGACCGATGCGTTCTGTCCGCCGAAGCCCAGGTTGTTGCTGAGGACGGTCGTCACCTTGGCCTGGCGAGCCGCGTTCGGGACGTAGTCCAAATCGCAGTCCGGATCCGGCTCCTCCAAATTCATGGTCGGAGGGATTATCCCCTGTTCGATCGCCTTTACGCATATGACAGACTCTATGCCTCCCGCTGCGCCAAGCAAATGCCCGGTCATCGATTTAGTCGAGCTGATCGCGACCTTGTAGGCACCGTCCCCGAAGACCTTCTTGATGGCGGCGGTCTCAAACTTGTCGTTGTACGGGGTGGAGGTCCCGTGGGCATTGATATAGCCGACGGATTCCGGTGCGGCCCCGGCGCTTGCAAGCGCGCGCTTCATGGCCATCGACAGGCCCTTGCCCTCGGGGTCGGGCTGCGTGATGTGGTAGGCGTCGCAGGTGGCTGCATAGCCCGCCAGTTCGCAGTAGATCCGCGCCCCCCTCGCCTTGGCGTGCTCGAGGGACTCAAGGACAAGGATGCCGGCACCCTCCCCCATGATGAACCCGTCGCGGTTCTTGTCGAAGGGCCTACTGGCGGAACTCGGGTGCTCGTTGCGCGTGCTCATGGCCTTCATCGAGCAAAAGGAAGCGTAGGCGAAGGGCGTGATGGACGCCTCGCTGCCGCCGGCCACCATGACGTCGGCGTCACCCCGGCGGATGGCGTGTGCGGCCTCCCCCAGGGAATGGGTTCCCGTAGCGCAGGCCGAAACCATCCCGAAGTTTGGGCCGCGTGCCCCGTACTCGATAGCGACCAGTCCGGAGCACATGTTGCCGATCAGGGAGGGGATCGTGAACGGGGAAACCTTCCTCGGGCCCCGGTCAAAGAGAACCTTCAGCTGGGTCTCGTACGTCTGCATTCCGCCGATGCCCGAGCCGATGATGACTCCGACCTTGTCGCCGTCCTCCTTCGTCATGTCCAGGCCCGAGTCGGCCACGGCCTGCTTGGCGGCCACGAATCCAAAATGGGTGTACCGGTCGTTGCGGCGCGCCTCCTTGGGGTCCATGTGGAGGTTAACGTCCCATCCCCGCACCTCGGCGCCGATCTGGCAGGCGAAGCTCGAGGGATCAAACAGCGTGACGCGGTCCACCCCAATCTTGCCCGCGACCAGGCTCGACCAGAAGGTAGCGACGTCGTGGCCGATTGAGGTCACGGCCCCGAGTCCGGTGACCACCACGCGGCGATCGGTCGTCTGCGGGTTCATCAGCTCGGGATGAGGCCCAAGTCCGGTCTCCAGGAGCGGGACGGCTACAGGTCTCGGCTGCCGTCAGGGACGGTTCAGCTCTGCCCGGCTTTGCTCTTGATGTACTCGGTGACCTGGCCGACGGTCTGGAGTTTCTCGGCGTCGGACTCGGGGATCTCTCCCTTAATCTCGTCCTTGAACTCCTCCTCAAAGGCCATGATCAATTCGACGGTGTCGAGCGAGTCAGCGCCCAGATCATCAAGGAAGGAGGCGGTCGGTGTGATCTGCTCCTCATTGACGTTGAGCTGATTCACAATGATCTCCTTAACGCGCTGGTCTATGGTTTTTTGGTCAGCCATTGGGTGGTATTCCGAGTGAACTCACGCTTCACATTGCCATGCCGCCGTCAACGGTAAAAACTTGCCCGGTAACATATCCCGACTCCTCAGAGCACAGATAAGCGCACATATTTGCAATATCGGCCGCTTCCCCGAAGCGCTTTAGGGGAACTACCTCCAGTATCTTGGCCGCCAACTCGGGTTTTGTCACAAATTCGGTGGTCATGTCGGTCTTGATGAATCCCGGGGCCACGGCGTTCACCGTGACGCTCCGCCCGGCAAACTCCCTAGCCAGGGACTTGGTCAGGCCGATCATCCCGGCCTTTGCCGCCGAGTAGTTGGCCTGCCCGGCATTGCCCATGATCCCGCTCACGGAGGTGATATTCACGATCCGGCCCCAGCGGGCGCGGGTCATGGGACGCGCCAGGTGTTTCGTCCAGTGGAAGCAGCTCGTCAAGTTGGTCGAGATCACATCGTTCCAGTCGGCGTCGCTCATCCGGAAGAGGAGCCCGTCCCGGGTTATGCCGGCGTTATTGACCAGGATGTCGATCACCGGGATCTCCGCGAGGAGGGCCTCAGCAGCCTTGGCGATCGCGGTCCCATCGGAAACATCGACCGCGAGTGCGCGGGCCTTTCCGCCAGCAGCTGTGATCGCTGCGGCGGCTGCGCCGCAGGAGTCCGCAGATTTTGAGACGCAGATCACGGTCACCCCGTGTTTTGCGAGTGTTTCTGCAATTGCTTTGCCAATACCGCGACCCGCGCCAGTGACGAGGGCAGTCCTGTTTTTGTAGGTGAGCATGAGGGTTTTAGTAAACGTCGCGCTGGTAGCGCCTCTCCTTCTTCATAAGCTTAACATAATCAGCGGCCTCCGCGGGGTTCATGCCTCCTTGGAGGGCAACGATCTCGTGAAGGGCTGCATCGACATCCTTTGCCATATGCTTGGCGTCTCCGCAAACGTAGAAATGGGCGCCTGAGCGAATCCACTGCCAGAGCTCCTGCGCCTGCTCGCGCATGCGGTCCTGCACGTAGACCTTATTCGGCTGGTCCCGGGAGAAGGCGGTGTCGAGCCGGGTGAGGACTCCCTTGCCCACCCACGCCTCGAAATCCTCTTGGTAGATGAAGTCACTTGAGCGCTTCTGGTCTCCGAAGAACACCCAGTTCCTTCCCGGGCATTTCGCGGCCTCGCGCTCCTGGAGGAAGGCGCGGAACGGCGCAATGCCCGTTCCCGGCCCAACCATGATGGCGTCGCGAGCCGGGTCGTCGGGCGGCCCGAAGTGGGACGGCGAAACAAAGACGGGAGCCGGGGTCCCATTCAGGGATGCCCGGTCCGCCAGGAACGTCGAGCACACCCCCACCCGGTCCCGGCCGTTCGTGGTGTACCGGACCACGGCGACCGTCAGGTGCACCTCCTCGGGAAAAACTTTCCCGCTGGATGCGACCGAGTAGAGCCGGGGCATAAGTCGGCGCATGTGGTCGACGAGCTCCTGCGGCGTCAGGCGGGCCGACGGAAACTCGACGAGGAGGTCGATGAATTCCCGCTCGAGGAGCCAGACCCCGAGGCGCTCCCGGGACTCATGGGCGAGGAGGTCCACCAGCACGGCGCGCTCGCCCGGATCGGAGGCCCTGAGCGCCAGGGTCTCGACGAGCTTCCGGCCCGGGTCCCCGAGGGCGAGGCTGGAGGAGAGCGCAGTCCTCAAGGAAAGCGGTCCCTCGACCCGCGGAAGGATCACCGGCTCGTCGCCACTGGCACCGATTGCGGCGATAAGGTCCTCGACCTCGACGGGCCGATTGGACGGAAAGACCCCGAGCGAGTCGCCCGCCTTGTAGGTGAAGCCGCTCCCACCGATCGCGATCACGATGTGCCGGGTCTCCTTGCTTGAACCCGGTCCGCTCAGCAGGCGGTTCTCGGTCACCCTGGCGGGGAAGGGATGGTGCTTTGAGTAGACCGGGGTCTCGGCGGAATCGGGCATTTCTAAAATCGGGCGGCGAAAGCAAGGGGTCGCGCCTGCCG
>CAITBM010000111.1 GCA_903890485.1 uncultured Opitutaceae bacterium
CTCTGTTCCCCGGCGTCCGCTTCTCGTAGGATGCGGACTTTCTCCTCTGTACTGTAGCGTTTACCTTTCATGGTCTGGGTCCTTTATGTTGGCCCAGACCGACTCTTCAAGCGGCTCGAAGCGGCGGGATCACGTCACGCACTTGAGCGCGCCAGCCTCTCGGTCGTGGTCCTCGCCTCGGGCGAGGTCCTGATGGCCGCGCTTCTTATCGCGCGCGTGGCCGCCTCAACGTTCGAGAGCCTGCGCCTTGCCCGAGAGAAGGCAGAAGTCGAGCGCAGGGCACAGGCCCAGAAGACGGAGATCATCAAACGCCTTTCGGGCGGGGTCTCCCATGTGATCAACAACCTGATGACCGTCGTGCTCGGAAATGCCCAACTCCTTCGCTCGAGCACTCCGCCCACGTCCCCTGACGTGGAGAGCATCGACGCCATCAGCAAGGCCGCGCAGGACGCTTCGCGACTCGCGGGTCGCCTCGGGCTGGCCAGTGGCAACAAGCAGCGCGCAGACGACCCCCGCCCGCTCTCCGACGTCGTCCTCTCCCGCAAGGATGCGGTCATTCGCATCGTCGGCATGAAGCGCGACGTTGTCTGGGACGTCCCAACCTCGGAGGGCAAGGCGCTCGTCGCGCCGGCCGACGCCGAGGTCATCGTAAGCGAGCTCGTGTCGAACGCGGGCGAGGCAACTTACCATGCGGGCAAGATCACTATCCGGGTTCGCGACCAATTCATCCCCGAGGGAACGCCGCACTGCCCCACCCAGGGACTTCACACTATCCTGGAGATCGCCGATACCGGCCGGGGCATCTCAAGGGACGACCTTCCCCGCGTGGTCGAACCGTTCTTCTCGCATCGGCCGTTCCACGAGGGCCGTGGCCTTGGCCTTTCGGTCGTCCAGGGCATCGTCTCGCGCTACCGGGGAAGCCTCCTTATTGAGACGGTTCCCGGGACGGGCGCGGTGGTGAAGGTGTTCCTGCCGGTTGATGCCCCTTCAGAGGCCGTCTGAGGCCACCCAGGGAGCGGGCTAGCGCTTCGGGGCCTCCGCAAGGGCCGCCTCAATGGCCTTGAGCAAATCGGCCGCGCGGATCGGCTTTGTAAGCGTGCTGTGAACCCCCAGCTGTTTTGCGGTGGGCAGGTACACGGAGGTGCTCAGCTGCGAATCCCCAGAGATAGCAATGATCTGCGGTTTGTGCGCCGCCCGGGTCAGGTCGATGATGAGCTCGATGCCGTCCATGTCGGGCATCGCGATATCGGTGATGACCACGTCGTGCAGGCCGATGCGAAACAGCTCCAACCCGCTCCGTCCGTCTGGGGCGTCGTCAACCTCATATCCCGCCTCCTTGAGGATCTCTACAGTGACGTTGCGCAGTGCTTCGTCGTCGATGAGAAGTACGGATGGCAAGATGGGTGTCGGTTTTATTCGTTCACTATCGCGGACTTGCACGCCAACCGGCAAAAGTTACTTCCGGTTTCGTGGGCACATTCATGTGTAACATGGTGCCAGGGGCGGGGATCGAACCCGCGGCCAAAGGCTTATGAGTCCTCTGCTCTACCACTGAGCTACCCTGGCGTACCTCGAATGGACCAGAATGCCCGGCGCCCCTTGCCACCGGCAAGCAAAATTCTGGGCGTCGAACCCCATGAATACGCACACCCTCCTCCCGGCCAACCCGGGGCCGCCAAAGGCAACCCTTTGGCTGCCTGCGGCCTAGCTTTTTGCCCCTGGAGCCTTGCCTATTTTTGCGCTGGCGCCGGCTGGAGAGGAAGCGTGCCGGCCTTGGGAGCGACCTGATCCAGGTTCGGGGCGACGTCGGCGTCCACCCGCCCTACCGCCCACGAGATTCCCCCGACCAAGACCGACTGGAACATCGCGCTGTTCCAGACATCATCCCGGTGGCCCATATTGGTATAGAACACCCTTCCCTTGCCGTAAAGGTGGGCCCAGGTGGACGGATAGCTGGGGCGCGCGTAGGGGGCGCCCTCCATTCCTGACGTCTCCTGCACGAGGAGCACATGGAGGTCTTTTGAGAAGTCCTTCAGGGAATACCACTCCTCCTTGAAGGCCGCATCGGCCGGGACACCGCTCATGCCTGGGAACTTGGGATCGGCCACGGTCAGGTGGGACACTTGCTGGCTGCCGTGGATGATGAATTCGCCCCCGAGCATCTTGATGTAGGGATCGGCATTGCCGTCGTCGTCAAGCCAGCGCTGGGCCGTCATCTCCTTGCCACCCGGCGAATGGAATGTGTCCGAGGCGCAGTGTGCGCCAATGAAACCCTTGCCGCCGGCGACGGCGTCCAGAAGCGCCTGCTTGCCGGCCGGGCTCATCGCCGGAAAGCCGTCGGTGCCCACCTCAGTGAGGTCGCCGGTCGTGAAGAAAAAGTAGGCGTCAAACTGGGCCAGGTAGGCCGGGTTAAAGAGGCTGCCGTCCTTGGAGTACACGAACTCAATATTGTTCTTTGCGCCCAAATCCTTGAGCACCTGAAATGCGAGCCCGGGAACCTCACTGCCGGGATTTGGCTTATAGGGTTTCGTCGGGTCCTTGATGACCGAGTGCTCGTAACCCGAGGACTTGGTGAAAAAGAGGACGCGCTTTGCCGCGACTGGAGCATCTGCCACCGCGAGCGAGGCGGGTACCAGGAATGCAAGGACTAGGGATAGGATTTGGGGTTTCATTTTTTGGAAAATCCGGAAGATCCCACCTCACCCTGGCGTTGGGGCTCACGGAAGTGGAATCCGCCAAGGCTCGGATTGGGCGTTCACGGTGACAAGCATATAGGACCGCTCCGAAGAGGCGGCCGTGTGATGGCGGGCAAGGCGCTATCCCTCCACGGGAGGCCGGCCCTCCGCCGCCCGCCTATTCCTAATTGGCGATCTCCGGCAGGGACCAAAGGAAGTCCACCTGGAGCGTACCGGCAAACTGCGGGTCGTTGAGATCGGTGTAACGAGCGCCCGCGTATTGCGGGGCCGATGCCAGGTGGTTTGGATTGTAGTTCTCCCGGATGTGGCAACTCATGCAGTTGCAGGCTACGCCCACGTTGTTCTGCGCCGCACTCCCGGAGGGGTCGTATCCCGGAAGCGAATCGGGCAGGTTTGCGGCTCCGAAGCGCGCCTCCAAGTAGGGATTATAGACATAAAGCGCCGCGCCTGCATTCTGGCCTCCCACGTTCGGCTGGCCGGGGCTCGTCATTTCGTAGCCGATCGACATCGCATAGTTCCTTGCCGCACCCTTTAGCTGCGGGGGCCTAAGCGCGGCAAGCACCTGCGAGCTCGGCTGCTTCGGGTCGTCGGGTGTCGGCGTCCACCAGAACGTCTGCCATGTCCATCGCGCGATCTCGCGACCCGCAACGTGCATCGCCACGAGGATGGCATAGTCCCCCGCCGCCACATCCGCACCCGGTTGATCGCGATTGAACTCGGTCGCCTCGAGCGCGTTGATGCGGTGATGGATCACGCTCGATAGAGGATACGTCGTCGCATCGGTCCTCGATCCCCCGTCGGTCGAGGCCAACAAATCGATTTGCCCGTTTCCGCTGCCTCCGTCCTGCGTGTCGATCCAGACCACACCGGGCCATTGGTAAGCTGAGATTCCCCACCGACCCCGAGCCGTGACTGCAGGGCATAACATCACCGTCTGCCGTGACGACTAACCAGTGCCACGGGAAGGAGCAGTTACGGACGCTCACCTAGTTGTTCCCCAAAATCGCATTAGTTTGTCATGCCGCAGAATTGTATCTTTCAATGGATCGAAGGTACTTCGTAAACCTCCACAAGCGCGTTCCCTGCCGTCCCATTAAGGCCCGATACCTGCACCGTGTATGCGCCAGGGGCCAGACTAAGCAGAACAGCCGAGTCCGCGCTACTTACCGGCAAGACGAAGGCGCCGGTACTAGTAAATGCGGCACTGATCTGCGCCGCATTTGAGTTAGTGCTCCAGCCTGTGTTGGTCGCGATCTGTGTTCCCGAAGAGTTGAACACCGTCAGAACGGGTTGCGCCAAAGCCCCGCTGACCGAGAACTCCGAGAGAGTGGGTCCGATAGCCCGAATCAAAACCTGTTCGTTCGCCGAGCCCGAAATCACAAACCCTCCGATCAAGAGACCGCTTCCGGAGGTTACATTACCCCTGGTTGAGATGTTGATGAGCTGCCCGGGAGGCGTGACCGGAGCCGCAGGCGCAGCAAATACAGTTGTGGATAGTGTCACCGAGCCAGCTGAAGTGGAAGCGGTCACCGAATAGATTCCTTGGCTTGCCGGAGTGTACGAAGCGCTTGTCGCTCCAGGAATAGGGGCCCCGTTCAGACTCCATTGGTAAGTCAGCGGCAAGGTCGAAGTAACCTGAGGTGCAATCGCTGTTCCTGATGTGAATGAATCTGCTAAAGGGACCGCGAACGGGATTGGGCCTGAAGTAACGAGAAGGTAGGTGGCGGGCGAATATGTCCCCGCACCAATTAGTGTATTAGCCCCAATCGAGACGTTGTCGTTCGCGTCAACAGTAGCCGGTCCAGGCAGTCCGTTTCCTACGTTAAAGTACGTGTTGCTGACTTGAAAGATCTGGTTCAAAACTCCGCTCGTTCCTAGTTCATAGACGGTGCTTGTGCCTGTGGACTGCACGACGCCAAGAATGAACACGTCACCAGAAGGACTAACGCCAAGCATGAATGGTGCGACTCCATTTATTGCGAAATATTCAGTAGACTGTGTGGACGGGATATATTTGGAGACGTAGCCGAGTGGAATTGATGTGTTCGAATTCTTTCCCTGGGAAAATAATGTATACGAGTCTCCGGCATTGTCTGTTCCGAAACCCACCGTCAAAAACGAGCTTGTCTGGACTGACGACAGGAACCCGGTCCACGCAGTAGGTGTTGGTGCAGGCGAGACCACGCTAGCCTGGGTGCCAATTATAACAGGAGGAATCGCGGAATTTTGAAAATAATATGACTGCCAGGTCTTCGTCTGCGCGCCGGCATCGGTTAACGCCGCTAAAGCGACGATCAAGGCAGTGGGTAATCTCATGGGCAATCCTTCGCTCTAGCGGTTATTGGACGGGCTGATAATGTCACGCTGGACTAACAAGACAAGCCACGCGGCCGAATCCGCTATGGTATTCGTGTAATCCGGGATTTCCCATTTGAGTTCATGATTTGAACGGATTGTGGGCTCGGTCGTGTGAAACATGTAGAAATCAGCTTGGTCTTCGAGCCCAAAGTTGCTTTTGCGGCATGCTGGGGGCCCGCCGTGATGTATGCTCCGCACAAATGGGCTGCCGGTGGCACGAAACGTCGCCGTAAGGGGACAGTGCTCCCATGAACTCCAAGACTGGAACGCAGCGTCAGAGAAGCAGTCATCCGGAAGCTGGCATTGGAAGGCGCAAACGGTCGATCGCACATAGGATCGCCTGGAACAACTTCCGGGGCACTGCCACCTCCGCGAGTTGGAAGGTGACCCGCCGGGCGTGGCGAACAACCTTCGCCCCGATCTTGATCAATTTCTCCCGAGTCGTCGTCAAGGTCCAGCGCCGAACTTCCCGCGGCAGGACCAACTGCCGGAGGAAATTCCCGAGGTTGTACGCCAACACTAAGAGGTGAAGCCGCACCTGATTGTCGACGAAATCATGGCACGACAGACGCGTCCACTTTACCGCATTCTTGCCTTCCTTGATCCATTGTTCTGCCGTTCCCCGCTGGTTGTAGAAGCGGACGACGCGTTTGGCCGGACGGATGAGATTCGTCACGATGAAGCCAACCCGTGGAAACAACTCGCCTTTGTGCCATTCAACCTTGGCGACCACCCGCCTGGACCGGTTCCAGCTCTGGGCCTGGTAGGAAAAGTCAGCATACCGGACTAGCGGCGCATTTGACGGTCGGCCCACGGGCCGCGTCAAGAGAGGCTCTATCTCCCGCTGCAACACGTCGTTTCCTGGGAGGCGAATGGCATAGGAATATCCTTCGTCCTCAAGAAACCGGTAGAGCTCCGGCTGAGCGAATGCGGCGTCTGCTCGAAAACGACGGGGAATCCTTCGGCCACGGTAGCGTGCCACGACCGGCTCCAAGACATTCCTCCAATCCTTTGCGCTGTGGACGTTCCCCTCCCTCAGGATCGAGCGTTCGACATCGCCAAACTGGTTGAAGCAAAAGAGAGGGTGATAGCAGGTGCAGCCAAAATGCCCGTTGTAGGCCGTGCCCTCCTGTTCTCCGTAGGTCTCGCTGACGGAGCTGTCCATGTCCAGGACAACCTCCCGCAGGCGCCTGCGTTCCCGCAATTGATCGACCCATTCGCCGGAGGCGTTCGCAATAACGGCCAGATTGCGGGGCTGTGTCAGCACCTCGGTCTCGAAACGTGCCATCTGGCTTGTCGACGCTGCCGCATGCTCTGTCGCTCGTCCTCCGACCACCTGCCTCATGACCGGATCGACCGCGAGCCGCTCGGCATCGTTGGTGTCTTCGTAGCCTGCAAGCCGACTATATATAGACTGGCGAATCAGGGCCAAAATCGAATGCTGCGTGTTCCTTCCGGTCCGCCAGTCGTTCAGCAAATGGCCGCTCATCGCTGTCAGTCCGAGCACGTCGTCCATCTCCCTGTAGGCAAGTAGCCCTGCGTCGGACGAGATATTGGCGCCGTGAAATTCCAACGTCAGGCGCCGGTCAAAACTCAGTTTCAAACCCTCGTTTTTGGTCGCACCCATTGGATTTCGTGTTCTCAAGGTTTTATGCGTTTCTATACCATTCCCCATTATACGGTTACGCAGCATTATTGTCAGCAGTCATCATGCCAATCTGGGAAATCCGGGGTAAGGGGCCCAGGCCTGCGGTGTTGCCGGCGGCCCCGACCAGACGTTCAAGCGGTAGTACCGGCCCCCGACAAGGGTCTTGGCCGTGATGATCTGGAAAGCCGACTTGAGCGTGATCGAGGTTGCCGGAAACGCCGGGACCTGGGAGGCACCGCCAAGCAGGAGTTGGTTGAGCGCTGTCACGCTGAGCAGCTTCTGCTCGATGACATGAGCGGCGGCCGTGGGGTCAAACTTGACGTAGCCGAATACGGTTTCCGACCCCGATTGCTCGGCGAGAAGCTCCCGGTCCCGGGGGCCAAGCCCATGCTGAAACTGCACGAAGTTACTGAGCGGCGAACGTATGCGCGGCGTTGCCGTCCGCACCACTTTACCTCCCAGGGTGAATTGACCGTCGAACTCCTGCGGGGTGTACCAGGTCTCGAAGACACGCAGACTCTCGCCCTGGTCCACTTGGGAGGTCTCAAGCGTTAGCGCCGTCCACAGGCCCCACCCGTGGACGGCGATGTTCGTGGCCGCGCCTGCCGAGAGGTCGGGTCCGGCGGACAGGTCGTGGACCCAGGTGAGGATCGTCGCCTCGCTTTCCGGGAAATGGTATCCCGGAACCTGGGGATCAGGCAGGGCCACCGCGGTGATCGCGGCGGCCCCCGCCGAAGCGGAGCCCAGGCCAAGGCCGGCGAAGAGGAGCGCCTTGCTAGGGAACCTCATAGACCTCGACAAGCGCGACACCCGTGTCCCCGCTCGCACCGGCAACCTGGGCCGTATAGGCTCCAGGCGGCAGCGTGAGCAGGAGCGCGGAATCGTTGCTGGTGGCGTTGGACCATCCGAAAGCCCCGACACTGGAGGCGGTGCTGGCGACCTGCGCGTCGCCTGCCCAACCGGAATTTGAGGCGAGGAGCGTGCTGCCGCTGTAGAGCTGAAGCTGCGGGTCGGGGAGCGTTCCCGTGACACCAAAGGGCACGAGCGCGGGACCGGACGCCCGGACCAAAACCGTGCGGGCCGTCGATCCCCCGATCACGAACCCCGCAATGAGGATATTGGAGCCCGTTCCAACTTGAACGCGCGCCGATATGTTGACGAGCCGGGGCGTCGTGGGGGTGTAGGTTCCGGCCGGCGTTGCGTCGTACACCTCGACCAAGGAGACGCCGGTGTCACCCGCCGAGCCGGAGATCTGGGCCGTGTAGGCCCCTGCGGCAGGTGTCTCCAGAAGCGCCGAGTCGTGGCTCGTCGCGCTTCCCCACGTGAACGCCCCGACCGCGGACGCGGTGGAGGCGATCTGTGCGTCGCCAGCCCATCCGTTGTTCGTGGCCAGGGATGTCGTCCTGGTTCGGAAACTCGACCCGCGTGCCGACCTGGACGGGAAGAAGAGCAGGGAAAAAATTGAGATCCTTCTGGGCCATGCGCGCGGTGGCGGGAGTCGCGGGCTTGGGAAAGGTTCCCTCCAGATAGACGATGGCCACGGGAGGATAAGGCGCCAGGACGCCCCCGAATGAGACAATCCCATAGCGCTTGTTCATAACCGGAGCATGGAGTGCTTTGGGAAGCTCAACGCGGCCCTCGACGGCGCATTGCGCAGAAACGCGCAGGGCCAGCACAAAGCAAACGGCCGCGGCCCCGGCTGCTCTCTTAAGAATGGAATTCATTTGGGTAGGCGAACCGTGTAACCGACCGAACGGACGGTGTGGATGAGTGGCGACGGAAATCCGGAGTCAACCTTCTTGCGAAGGCGAGTGATGAAGATCTCGACGGTCCGGGTGTCGTATTCGTGGTCTCGCTGCCACACCCGTTCGCAGAGCTCGGTCCTCGAGAAGACCCGGCCGGGCTCCTGCATGAGGAGCTGGAGCACGTCAAACTCGCGCGGCGAGAGCGCAATCGGCTTCCCCGCCCGGACCACCCTTCGGTGGTGGACGTCCATGTGCAGGTCGGCGACGTCCAGAAGGTCGATCGCCGTTGGCGTGGCCCCCCTGCGCCCAAGGGCCTCGATCCGCGCCACCAGCTCGTCCATGGAAAACGGCTTGGCCATGTAGTCGTCGGCCCCCGCATTGAGTCCCTTGACGCGCTGGTCCACTTCGCCGCGCGCCGTGAGGATGAGGACGCGGGCCGGGCTCGCGCCCGTTCTCAGGCCCGCGAGGACGGCGAGGCCCTCCATGCTGGGCAAGCCGAGGTCCAGGACCACAAGGTCTGGCGCCTGGTCCAGGGCGGCCCTTAGGCCCGTTGCCCCGTCGTGCTGCGTGGAGACGCTGTGCCCGCGGCGCGTGAGGGCCTGGGTGATGTGCCGGGCTAGCTGGCGTTCGTCTTCGAGCACGAGGATGCGCATCGCGAAGGTGGGTGTAGCAACATACACCAAGCCCGCGCAAGCGCACAGCGTTCAGGGTCGATTTCCAGTCTGTACGCGGACACCGGCGGCGCCTATATAGAGCGTCACCCCAATGAAAGTACTCTTTATAGGCGGAACCGGATACATCAGCACAGCCTGCACCGAACTCGCGATCGCGCGCGGCTTCGACGTGACGCTCCTTAACCGCTCGACGCGCACGGCGATCCCGGGAGCGAAGACGATAACTGCCGACATCTCAAAAACCGAAGCCACGGCTGCCGCCTTGGCCGGGCGCACATGGGACTGCGTTGTGGATTTCATAGCCTACACGCCCCTCGACATCGAGGACCGGCTCGCCCTTTTCCGCGGGCGCGTGGGGCAGTACATCTTCATCAGCAGCGCGAGCGCCTACCAGAAGCCCCTCACGGACTACCTGGTGACGGAATCCACCCCGCTTGCGAACCCCCTCTGGGACTATTCCCGCAACAAGATCGTGTGCGAGGAGCGCCTCATGCGCGCCTACAGAGAGGAAAGGTTCCCGTTCTCCGTCATCCGCCCCTCGCTCACCTACGGCGACTTCATCATCCCCCTTGCGATCAACAGCTGGCTGAAGAGCTACACGGCCATAGATCGCATGAGGAAGGGGCTGGCGGTCATCGTTCCGGGCGACGGGCTCACGCTCTGGACGATCACCCACAATTCGGACTTCGCGAAGGGCCTGGTGGGGCTCCTCGGGCACCCGGGTGCCATTGGCCACGCGTTCCACATCACGAGCGACGAGGCTCTGACGTGGAACCAGATCTACCAGATGACGGCCGAAGCCGCCGGGGTAGCTTCGCCGAAGCTAGTCCACATCGCCTCGGACTTCCTTTCCGCGTGCGTTCCCTCGCTCACGGGCACGCTTCTTGGCGACAAGTCGAACAGCGCAGTCTTTGACAACACAAAGATCAAGCGCTTCGTGCCGGGCTTCAACTCGACCACGCGCTACCGGGACGGCATAGCGCGAACGATCGCCTGGTTCGACGCCGACGCCTCGAGAAGGGCGCTGGACCTGGAGGCTAGCCAGCTCTGGGACCGACTGATTGGCGCCTACACCCGCGGCCTGGACGCCGCCGTCAAGGAGCTCGCCCCGCCCAAGGTGCCGGCGCGTTAGCGCCAGTAACCCCGGACGTAGACATAGGAGCCCCCGCGGTAACGCCAGTGGGGCCGAACAAAGGCGGCGCTGTTAGGAGGCGGTATTTCCCAGTGGCCGGGGACCCATTGGTACCGGTAGCCGTCAAAGTCGTAAAACCCGTAGATCCACACGGCTGAAGGCGTGGGCTGGGCCGTCTGGAGTTCCGAGGGCGGAGGCGGCTGCGGCGGGACCGAAGCGACGGCCACGTTGGAGGTGGCCTCGTACTCCGAGCGGTAGATCGTGCCGTTCTGGTGATCCACGGAATTGCCGAGCGTGCCTCCCACGAGCGCGCCGGCCACGGCGCCGATTGCGGCTCCGCCGAGCGCATTGTGGCCTCCGCTGTTGTTGCCAATTATGGCGCCCGCCAGGGCGCCCAGGGCGCCTCCGGCGACTGCTCCGTTTTGGGTGTTTGGACCGGTGCCGACGCATCCAGAGCAGCAGAGCGCCGCAGCTGTGGTCAGGGCTAGAATGGTCTTCGTGTTCATGTGGTAAGTCAGACGATACAGTACACGCAAGGTTACCTAAAGTTCCGCGGGAAGTGCCAAAATTTTTGGCACAACCCGTTTATCCAACGAATATTAGGCCCGCTGCTTTGCGAGCCCCTACTCGGATTGGAGCGTGGCGATGACCGCAAAGTCCTCCAGCGTGGTCGTATCTCCCTTTATGGTACCACCGGCGGCGATTTCTTTCAAGATGCGCCGCATGATTTTGCCGCTTCGGGTCTTCGGCAGACCCGCCGCAAACCGAACGTCGTCGGGCCGGGCCAGGGCGCCAATCTCCTTGGCGACGTGGGCCCGGATGACCTCCTTCAGTTCGTTCGAGGGCTCGATGCCGTTCTTCAGCGTGACAAAGCAGACGAGGGCCTGGCCCTTCAGGTCGTCCGGGCGCCCGACGACAGCCGCCTCGGCCACCGAGGGGTGAGAGACGATCGCACTTTCCACTTCCGCTGTGCCGATGCGGTGCCCCGAGACATTGAGCACGTCGTCGATGCGCCCGACCACCCACAGGTAGCCGTCCTTGTCGAAACGGGCCCCGTCTCCGGCAAAGTAATAGCCTTTGAGCTCACTCCAGTACTGCCGCTTGAAACGTTCATCGTCGCCCCAGAGCGTGCGAAGCATTGCTGGCCATGGCTTCGCCAGGAAGAGGCGCCCGCCGGAGCCCTTGGGCACGCTCTTTCCGGCCTCATCCAGGACCAACGGGACCACCCCAAAGAACGGCACCGCGCAGGAGCCGGGCTTTGTCGGGGTCACGCCCGGCAACGGCGTCACCATGATTCCTCCGGTCTCGGTCTGCCACCACGTGTCCACGATCGGGCAGCGCTTCTTGCCGACCACGGTGTGGTACCACATCCAGGCCTCCGGATTGATCGGCTCGCCGACCGAGCCGAGGAGGCGCAGGGAAGCAAGGCTGTGGCGATTCACATAGTCGTCGCCCCACCGCATGAAGGCGCGTATCGCCGTCGGCGCAGTGTAGAGGATCGTGGCGCTGTGCTTGTCGATCAGTTCCCAGAACCGGTCCGGCTCGGGAAAATTCGGGGCCCCCTCGTACATGAGGACCGTTGCGCCAGCCGAAAGCGGCCCGTAGACGACATAGCTGTGGCCCGTCACCCATCCGACGTCGGCCGTGCAGAAGTAGACGTCGCTCTCCTTCAGGTCGAAGACGTACTTCATCGAGAGCGTCGCCTGGAGTAGGTAGCCCCCGCTCGTGTGAAGGACGCCCTTGGGTTTACCCGTGGAACCGCTCGTGTAGAGGATGAAGAGCGGATGCTCCGCTCCGAATGCATCGGCCTTGTGGACCCCCTTCTTCGCGCTCACCACGTCGTGCCACCAGTGATCGCGGCCCTCGGTCATCGTGACCGGCTGGCCGGTGCGCTTGAGCACGAGCACCTTCTCGACACTTGGCGTCCCGGCGAGCGCACGGTCCACGTTGGCCTTCAGCTCGACGATCTTCCCCCGCCTCCAGCCGCCGTCGGCCGTGATGATGACCCGGGCCTGGCAATCATTCACCCGGTCCTTGATCGCCTCGCTCGAAAACCCGCCGAAAATAACCGTGTGGATCACTCCCAGGCGCGCGCACGCCAGCATGGCTATAGCGGCCTCGGGAACCATGGGCATGTAGATGGCGACGCGGTCACCCTTGGTCAGGCCCATCTCCACGAGCGCGTGGGCCGTCTTGCAGACCTCCTGGTGCAACTGACGGTAGGTGAGCGTGCGCACGTCGCCCGGCTCCCCTTCAAAGATAATCGCGGCCTTGTTGGCCCGCGCCGAGGACAAATGACGGTCCAGGCAGTTCTCGGCCACGTTGAGTTTGCCGCTCTCGAACCACTTGGCATGGGGCAACTTCCACGTGAGCACTTTCTTGAAGGGACGCCTCCAGGTGAGCAGTTCCCTGGCCTGCCGGCCCCAGAACTTCTCGGGAGTGTTGACAGACTCCGCGTAGAGTCTCTTATATTGAGCCTCGCTCCCAAGGTTTGCTTGGGCTTTGAACTCGGCCGAAGGCCTGACAACCCGGGATTCCCGGGAAATTGAGGTAATCGTCTGGTCGGTCACGATGTGGCTGATTGGGGGTTAAGGACGCTCGAAAGACGCGGCACTTATCATCCCTTGAGTTTTGAGCGTCAAGCGCGGGCGCGCAGTGACTAAATTTTGTATGGAAAAGAAATCCCTTTCCGCCCCGGCGGAACAGCCTGCTGCATCCCCCCCGGACGCGGTCGTATCACCAGCAGCCTCCCCCGCCCCGGCCCCCGCGCCCGCGGCTCCGCCCCCGCCTGTGGTCGACAATACCATCCACGTGGAGGGCATCCTCGACATTGACATCACCAAGGGCGGCAACGGCCAGCTCCTCGACATGACGAAGACCGGCAAGCGCCGCCCGACCGACACCTTCGTCCCGAAGGAGTTGATCCGAAGGTTCAAGCTGAAGGCCGGTTCCCTTATCGGCGGCACGGCGTACCCCCCCGAGGGCCGCTTCCCCAATCCGAAGATGCGCTTCATCGAGACGGTCGACGGCCTGGCCCTCGAGAGCCGCCGCACGATGCTCGATTTCGCATCGCTCACCACGGTCTCGCCGGACAAGCACCTCAAGCTCGAGATGAAGGACGGCAGGATGACGACGCGCGCCGTCGACCTCTTCTGCCCCATCGGCAAGGGCACCCGCGGCCTAATCGTGGCGCCGCCGCGCACGGGAAAGACGATTTTGCTGCGCGACATGGCCCTCGGCATCCTGGAGAACAATCCCGAGTGCCACGTCATGATCCTCCTCGTGGACGAGCGCCCCGAGGAAGTCACCGACTTTAAGCGCAGCGTGCCAGCCGAAATCTGGGCGTCGTCCAATGACGAGCAGATCGAGAACCATATACGTATCGCCGACCTGTGCATCGAGCGGGCCAAGCGCTTGGTTGAGGCGGGAAAGAGCGTCGTCCTCTTCGTCGACTCGATCACGCGCCTGGCTCGCGCCCACAACACCCAACGCAACTCCGGCCGCACCGGCTCCGGCGGCCTGGACGTGCGCGCCCTCGAGCGCCCTCGCCAGCTCTTCGCCGCCGCGCGAAACACGGAGGAGGCGGGATCCCTCACGATCATCGCCTCCGTGCTGGTCGAAACCGGCAGCAGGATGGACGACGTCATCTTCCAGGAATTCAAGGGCACGGGAAACATGGAGCTCGTCCTGGACCGAAAGTGCGCGGAGATGCGCCTGTGGCCCGCAATCAATGTCGCCGCCTCCGGCACGCGCAAGGAGGAGCTCCTGATCGATGCCAAGAAGCTCGAGGGAATCCATTTCTTCCGCCGGGCGCTGGTCCAGCAGAAGATCGAGGAGGCCACGGAGACCATGATCGCCCGCCTTTCCAAGACCAAGACAAACGACGAATTCCTCAAATTGATCGCCCGATAGTCCCTGAAGTTCGCTCTTGCCCGCGGCTAGACGCCGACCGCATTCTCACCCTCCCCCTCCTCTCACACGCCGACTACACTGCATGCATAGTTTCTCCGAGCAATGCCTCGACATGGCCCGATCCATCCTGGGCCATAATCTAGACTCCATCCAACCTGACGGCACTGTTTTACCCGCTCCCGGCGAGGAAGCCCGCCCCGACGAGCCGGGTCACGTCGCCTTTGCACTCGGCGAATACTATCGGGCAACAGGAGAGACGACACTTAAAGGCTTTGATATCATCGATTTAGCTGCGCGCTGCGTCACGGCGCAGATGTTCATGGAGCCGGCCGCCGAGAACGGTCTGGCCTACGCGGCCCTGGGACTCCTGTGCTTTGGCCCCTCCAAGGAGCGCAATCCTGTCTGGGAGCGCCTGGTGGAGGAGACCCAGCAGCGGATCGACAAGCAGCTTTTGCACAGGAGCGACTACGACAACCATTGGCAGGCGTTCAACATCGCCAAGGCCGTGGCACGCTTCAGCTTCGGCCTTTCCAAGAAGGACGAGACCTCGCGCCTGATCGAACGGATGGTTGACCGGATCAACCACACGAGCTCGGCCGGCTTCTTTGACGACTCGGTCGAGGGCCTGGGCGGAAATTTCAACCTCTACGGCGTGATGGCTCTGGTCTTCACGCGCTCGGCGCTCCAGCTCCACGCCAACAGCGGCGTCCGCGACCGGAAGCTGCCCACCCTTCGCACCTACGGGGAGAAATACATCCGCATGATGCCGGACCTGGTCCGCGCGGACGGCCTCGGCTGGGCTTTCGGCCGGGCCGCGGGCGCCTACGGCCAGATGCACTGCGTGAGCCTGATCCTCCAGGGGCTGCGTGACGGCTGGATACCGGACGACCAAAGGCAGAAGTACTTCGATATCCTGCGCCGACTGTTCATGTTCTTCTACCAGACCTACCTGGACCAGGAGCACGGATTCCTCGACCTGCGCGACGATGAGCGGACGGCCTACAAGGCCCACACGACCCGCATGGCCAATTTCGACGCCGCGCGCTACCTCTGCCAGTGGTCGCGCCTGATGAAGACCGTCCAGATGCCCTCCGGCGCCCCCTGGGCGGAGGCGCCGAAGACCTCGGGCCGCTTCGTGATCTTCGACAAGTCGAACCGCAAGGAGCAGGGGCTCTTCATGTACCGCGACGGCGAGTCGGGCCTTCACCTTTCGCTTCCACTCGTGAGCTGCGGGAAGACCCTCTCAAGCGACGCCCTCCCCTTCCCCCACTCGCCCGGCGTCTTCGACTGGCCAAACAACGTCTACCTGCCGGTCATGCTGCCCGAGCTCACGTTCGGGGACCAGGTGACCCTGCCGGCATTCTACGGCAAGAACTGCGTCACCGGACTGGGGATGCGCAACAGCTTCTATTTCCGCTACGAGCAGCCCGACCTGATCAACCTGAAGGAGGAGATGGTGAAGGGGATCGGCAGCTGCAAGGTCCAGTGGAATTTCTCGGGGCGCAACGTCTCCTGTGAGTTTGCCTACACCGTCAAGCAGCAGGTCACCCTCGACAAGTTCCGCTACGTGCTCGTGGTGGCCGCCCCGCACTCCAAGTACCGAGTTCCGGGCTCACCCGTCCTGGGGCCCCTCGGGCACCGCTGCAGCGTGGTGAAGGATGACTTTCAGGGCACCTGGCAGGAGACCGAGGTCGTGACGGCTGACCCCACCTACCGCACGAATTTCGGCAAGATCCACTACCTGCAGTATCTGATCCGCGATCATCCCCTCATCATGAGGCCGGGTCACGTGTACCGGCTGGCTGTCAATTTCGAGCCGGACGTGGTGCGGGAAGAGGGCTGATGCTCTCCCGCAGGATCATTCCCTGCCTCGACGTCACGGCCGGGCGGGTCGTGAAGGGCGTGAAGTTCAAGGAGCTGCGCGACGCGGGCGATCCGGTGGAGTGCGCGGCCGCCTATGACGCGCAGGGCGCCGATGAGCTCGTTTTCCTCGACATCACGGCCTCAAGCGACGGGCGTAAGATTATGCACGAGGTGGTCGCCGCCACGGCCGAGCGCTGCTTTATGCCGCTCACCGTGGGAGGCGGCCTGAGGTCGACCGCGGATATCGGGGACATGCTGAAGGCCGGGGCCGACAAGGTTTCGCTCAACACCTCGGCCATCAACGATCCTGGCCTTATCCTGGAGTCGGCCGACCGCTTCGGCTCCCAGTGCATCGTGCTCGCCATCGATGCCAAGCTGGAGCCCGGCCCCAATCCCCGCTGGCGGGTGTACACCCATGGCGGGCGCAAGGCGACCGGCCTCGACGCGGTCGAGTGGGCCAAGAAGGCAGTTTCACTGGGCGCAGGGGAAATCCTTCTCACCAGCATGGACCGAGACGGTACCCAGGCCGGCTACGACCTGGACCTCACCCGCCAGGTGAGCGAGGCGGTCGGGGTGCCGGTGATCGCAAGCGGCGGGGCCGGAAACCCCCAGCATTTTGCCGATGTCCTTGGGGCCGGTAAGGCGAGCGCCGCCTTGGCAGCTTCCCTGTTCCATTTCGGGGCCCTGACGATTCCGGGGCTGAAGACGTTCCTGGCGGGCCAGGGCGTTCTCGTCCGACTCTAGGCGCCCGTAAATCGGGCGTTCAGGCCGCCGGGTTCGCCGCAGGCTCCGGGGCGGGGGCCTCGGGCCCCTTGGGTTCTCCAACCAGGACCGAAAGCTGCTCCCTGACGGCGACAAAGAACTCGCTCGTGAGCTCGATGGAGGGGACCAGGTGAAGCTGCTTGGTCTTTGCGTGCTCAAAGACATCCTTCTCGCCATCGGCGCTCTTGCCCTTGGGCCGAAGGAGGCGCTTGCGCTCCAGGAGAAGCGCCAGGAAGCGCACCAGCCTGTCGGTTTCGGGCGTGGTCTCGGTCGACGGGTCCACCAGGGTGAGGAAAAGCGTCTCCGCCGTGAGCTTGAGGGCCCGGTCCATGTTCTCCTGCTTCTGCTGCGGTTTGTAGACCTGCACCCAGCGGCAAACCACGAATCCCTCGGGGGTGAGGCCCGGGGATTCGGCCTCCAGCGCGTCGTAGCGGGCGATGGCGCCGGACTCCAGCCGGGTGAGGACGCTTAGGACGCGGTCTCCCTCCAAAAAGGGTTTTCCCGACACGAAACACAGCGTTGCCCGGGGTTGCAGGTTCAATTCCATGGGTTGGAACCTTTCTTGTTTACTTCCCCCACCCGTGGACGCTAGCAAATTTGCGCCGCAACGCTACTTGTGGCCTAAAACCCAATGACAGGACGCCTCATTGCCGTGGGCGACATCCACGGATGCCACGCCGAATTCGCCGAGATGCTCTCGCAGCTCGAGCTGAAGGCCGACGACCGCCTGGTGCTCCTCGGGGACTTGGTCAACCGGGGACCCGACAGCGTGAAGGTGCTCGAGCTCGCCCGATCGACGGGCGCCATCTCGCTGCTCGGCAACCACGAGCTGCGGCTCCTCAAGTTCAAGAGGACCGGGGACCGCAAGTACATGAAGGAGCATGACCTTCAGACGTTTGATTCCCTGCGGCCGCAGGACTGGGCGTACCTGGAGTCGATGCAGCTCACCTACGAGGAGGCGGACCTCAACACGGTCTTTGTCCACGGGGGATTCCTCCCGAACGAGCCCTGGCAGAAGCAGCCCTCCGAGGTGGTAACCCGGGTGCAGGTGATCGACAAAGACGGGCGGGCCCGCAAGAGGGCCGACGCACCCGAGGCCCCGTCCTGGGCCGACCTCTGGGGCGGCCCTCCCTTTGTGGTCTACGGGCACACGCCGAGGGCCGAGGTCTACAAGCTGAAGTGGTCGATCGGCATCGACACGGCGTGCGTCCTGGGCGGCTCCCTGACGGCGTACATCCTCCCCGAGCGGCGCATCCTGCAGGTGAAGGCGCGCCAGCGCTATTTCCCATGAGCGCCCCCGAGCGGCTTGAGGGAGCCCTCCTCCTTTGCCTGGACATGCAGCCGGTGTTTGTCCGCGCGGTCGACGAAGGGGAGCAGGTCCTGAGGCGGTGCCAGTTCGCGATTCAAGCGGCCCGGGGTGTGGGCATCCCGGTCGCCTTCACTGAACAGGTCCCCGCAAAACTCGGTGCAACGGACCCCCGGCTCCTGGACCTGGTGGAGTCTCCCGTGGTCTTCGCAAAGGACACGTTTTCGGCGCTCGCCCCCTCCTGCCCAGCCCGTGCCGCGCTCACCGGGTCCGGCAACCTTGAGCACCTGATCCTCTGCGGCGTGGAAACCCCCATCTGCGTCTACCAGACGGCTCTCGACGCGCTCAAGTCGGGCCTCATGGTGACCCTCCTCGCGGACTGCGTCGGGGCCCGAAGGCTAACCGATGCGGCCACCTGCCTGGACTCCCTTGCGCGGGCAGGCGCCCACGTCCTGCCCTCGGAGACCGTATTCTACAGCGTGCTCGGCGGCACCTCCCATCCGTTTTTCAAGGCCTACACCCAACTCGTCAAATCCCATGGCTGAAGCCTCCCCGGCCCTTCAAAGCGTCCGCGACCTGAAAGCCCCGGACGGCGCCCCGAACCGGGCGTTCACAAGCATCCTGGTGCTGCGCAAGGTGACCCTCAAGACGGCCTCCAACGGAAACCCGTTCCTGAGCGTCGAGCTCGGGGACCGCACCGGCTCCTTCACCTGCACCGTGTTTTCCGACGGACCCGCATTCGAGTCCGTGCGCTCGGCCGGCGAGGGGGCGGTCCTGCGGGTCGAGGGGAAGGTCGAGACCTACCAGGGGAGGCTGTCCCCGAAGCTCACCCGGGCGTCACTTGTGCCCCCAGAGGAGCTTGGCCAGGCCGACGTCATCGCGAACCTGGTCGAGACCGCCCCCGAGGACGGCGATCTCCTCTGGAAGGAATTCATCCTCTTCGCGGACTCGATCGGACACCCGGAGCTTAGGTCCACGGTCCGGAACGTGATGGAGGAGATTGGCGAGACCTTCCGCACCGCCCCCGCGGCCACGTTCATGCACCACGCCTACAGGCACGGGCTGGTCGAGCACACGGTCCACATGGCGCGCGCCTGCAGGGCCCTCCTTCCCCTCTACAAGGAGGTCGACCCTGACCTGGCCATGGCGGGCATCCTCCTTCACGACACGGGCAAGACGATCGAGTACGAGGGGACGCTCGCCTCAAAGCGCGGGCGGAAGGGAATCCTCCAGGGTCACGTGGTGCTCGGCTACCAGCTGGTCCGAAAGGCGGCGCTCAAGGCCAAGCTCGACCCGGACCGCACCGAGCGCCTGGAGCACATCATCCTGAGCCACCAGGGAAAACCCGAATGGGGGGCGGCCGTCATGGCCGCAACCCCCGAGGCCGTGTTTGTCTCGATGATCGACAACCTGGACGCGCGGATGGGAATGGTGCAGCGGGCGCTCAGGACGGCCCCCGAGGGCGACGAGTTCACGGAGAAGATCCTTGGCCTGGAGGCGCCGCTCCTCCTTAAAAAGCTGCCGCGCTAGCCCAGGGGCCCGCCAGGCGCACCGTCTGGCGCCTAGACCTCGCGAAGTCGGGCTCCCATCGCAAGGAGCTTGTCCCTCATCACGACCGGGTCCTGCGCCTTCTCCAGGGCCTCGTCCGGGGAAACCAGCTCCCGGTTCACGAGGTTCATCAGGTGCGTGTCCATGGTGATCATGCCCAGGTTCGCGCCCGTCTGGATGTCCGAGGTGATGCGGAAGGTCTTGTTCTCGCGGATCAGGGATGCGATCGAGCTCGTGTTGACCATGATCTCGTAGCCCGCGATGCGGCCGCCGCCGATCTTCTTGCATAGCACCTGGGAAATGACCGACACCAGCGACGAGGCGAGCTGAGTCCGGATCATGTCCTTCATGTTCGCCGGGAAGGCGTCCACGATGCGGTCGATGGTCTTGGCGGCGCTGTTCGTGTGGAGGGTGCCAAAGACCAGGTGGCCCGTCTCGGCGGCGCTGATTGCCGCCTCGATCGTCTCCAGGTCTCGCATTTCACCGACCAGGATGATGTCGGGGTCCTGGCGGAGGGCGCGCCGGATGGCCTCCGAGAAACTCGGGACGTCGACATGCACCTCGCGCTGCGTGACCACGCAGCGCTTGTGGTTGTGGTAGTACTCGATCGGGTCCTCGATCGTGATGATGTGGCCGTCCCGGTTCTCGTTAACGTAGTTGATCATCGACGCCAGGGTCGTCGACTTGCCGGAGCCCGTCGGCCCGGTCACCAGGATCAGTCCGCGCGGGCGTTAAAGGAGTTCTCGGATCTTGTCGGGCATGCCGATGTCCCTTAGGCCGAACATCCGGTTCGGGATCTGCCGGAGCACCATGCCGTAGTTGCCCTTGCTTTTGAGCACCGAGACGCGGAACCGCGCCTTCTCCATGTAGGCGAAGCCGAAGTCAGCTCCGCCGTTCAATTTCGTGCTCTGGATGTGCACGTCGGGGGTGATCGAGAGCATCAGCTTCTCGGTGTCGATCGGCTGGAGCGGGGGCCCGTCGATCGGCGTCATGCTGCCCGAGAGCCGGAGCGTCGGTGGCTGGCCCACCTGCAGATGGAGGTCGGAGGCGTTTTGCTCGAAGACGAGTTCGAGCAGTTCGTTCATCTCGTAGCTCATGGTGGGCCTGGGTTCTTTGGGCGCCCTATTGGCGGCTCAAGGTGAGGAGGAATTCAGCGTTGGATTTGGTCTTCTTCAAGCGCTGAATCAACATTTCCATGGACTCGATCGGACCCAGGCCCTGCATGGCGCGCCTCAGTCCGAAGATCCGCTGGAGCTCCTCGGGATGGTAGATCAGCTCCTCCTTGCGGGTGCCCGACCGGTCGATGTTGATCGCGGGGAAGATCCGGCGCTCCACGAGGCCGCGGTCCAGGTGCAGCTCCATGTTGCCGGTTCCCTTGAACTCCTCGAAGATGATCTCGTCGGCGCGGCTTCCCGTGTCGACAAGCGCCGTCCCGATGATGGTCAGGCTTCCCGCGCCCTCGATGTTGCGGGCGGCGCCGAAGAACCGCTTCGGCTTCTGCAGGGCGTTCGACTCGAGTCCGCCCGACATGATCTTTCCCCCGCTTCCGGCCAATGCGTTGTAGGCGCGCGCCAGGCGCGTGATCGAGTCGAGGAGGATGACGACGTGTTCGCCCTGCTCCACGAGCCTGCGGGCCTTCTCCCCGACCATTTCGGCCGCGTGGACGTGGCTCTCGGGGGACTCGTCGAAGGTCGAGGACACGACCTCGCCCTTGGTGTGGCGCCTGAAGTCGGTCACCTCCTCGGGACGCTCGTCCACCAGGAGCAGGATCAGCTTGGCGAAGGGGCTGTTCTCCGAGATCGAGTTGGCGATGTTCTGCAGCAGGATCGTCTTGCCGGTCCTTGGAGGGGCGACAATCAGGCCGCGCTGGCCGAAGCCAATCGGGGTGAGGATGTCGACCGCGCGCATCGACACGTCCTTCTGGATGTCCACGTCCTCGAGCAGGATCCTCTTCAGAGGATAGTAAGGGATGAGCTCCTCGAATGGGGTGACCTTGGAGATCTCCTCGGGCTCCTTGCCCATGACGCTGTCGATCCGGATCACCGAGGGGCAGCGCTCGCCGTCGCGCGGCGGCTGGATCAGGACATCGACCTGATGGCCCCGCTTGAGCCCGTAGCGCCTCACCAGGCTCTCGGGCAGGTAGGCGTCCTCCGGGTAGAGCCGGTAGTTCACCTTCTCGTGGACGATGAAATAACCCTGGTCGGTCTGGTCGATGTAACCCCTGTCCGCGAGCGCGGTCTTCTCCTCGGTCGCCTTGGCGAAGATCTGGGGAAGCAGTTGGAGGCGGTTCGGCGCGCCCTCGAAGGGCACCTTCAGCCCGCGGGCGAAGGCGATCAGGTCTGCGAGGTTGAGCCCGTAGAGGTGGTCGAGGTAGAGCGGTTCACCCTTGCCCGAGGAGATCTCCTTGGCGAGGGCGTCGAGCGCCGCCAGGTCCGCGAATCGGGCGGGATCAGGAAGGTCCCCGTAGATTGGCTGCGGGGTCGGGGGTGGGGGCTGCTGGGGAAAACGGGGCGCTCCGCCCCCGCCACCACCGCCGCCGGGCTGCCAGGGACCGCCGCCGTGGCGGCCCCGCTTGCGCTTGTTGCGCTTCCACGAATTGCGGTCCTGCCACTCGCCGCGGCCGCCGCCCTGCCCCTGATTTGGGTTGTTCTGTCGGCCCTCGTCCTGACGGCCATCGCTTTGGCCGGAATCGCCACTTGCGGGCTGGTCCGAGCCGACGTCCCGCGGGGAGTTGCCACCCTGGGGCTCCTGGCGAGGGGCGGGGGCAGGCTGGGACTGCTCGGGGGGCGGCGCCGGTTCAGGCCGGGGTTCGGGAACAAAGATCTGGGCCTTGGGCTCCTCGCGTGCCACCTCGGGTTCGGCGGCCGCCTTGCGCGTGCGGGGCCGTCCGCGCTTTGCGGGTTTGGCGCTCGCCTCAGGGGCGGAAGTTTCGTCGTCGGACTTGGGAGGAAGGGACATCAGGGTTTTCTGGGAAGTGTGCGCCTGCCTTGGCCGGGTAGAGGGAATCCACGATGCGGTCGACCTGGGACTTTAGGAATCCGGTTGAACCGTCATTCCATAGGACAAGATCGGACAGCTCGATTTTCCGAGCCAGTGGCAATTGCTTAGATATGCGTTGCTCGGCGAGCGCTCGGTCCAAACCGCGCTGCTCCAAACGAGCGAGTTGCGAGCGCTGATCAGAGGCGACGCACACCGTGAAATCAAACCAATTCTCCATGGCCTTCTCGAAGAGGAGGGGCACCTCGACGAGCCAGTCGGCCCCCGGGGCCGACCGGAGCATCTCCCGCAGGAGGCTGAAGTATACGGGATGCGTAAGATCCTCCAGCCAAATTCTTTCCGGATCATCTCGAAACACTATGTTGGCCAAGGCCGGGCGGTCCACGACGCCCGTGGGAAGGAAAACTCCGTCCCCAAAATGGGCGCGGACGGCAGCGGTGATCGGGGCCTGGGTGAACACCTGCTCCCGGACGACGAGATCCGAGTCCACATGGCGGAAGCCGCGCTCGGCAAAAAGCTTCGCCGTCGTGGATTTGCCGCAGCCAAAGCCTCCAGTCAGTCCGAGGATCATTTTAGGTAAGGGGCCATCCAACACGGAAACCCATCCAAATCAACTTCCTGCTGGAGAATTGTGCTCGGGCGCCCTCCAGCTTGTGCACGACTTCAGGCCGAGTCCACGCTGCGGGACCTGAACGTCCAGAGAAGCGGTGCCAGACGGCCGACATCCGCTACCTTGGCCGAAAAGCCGCGCGGGTCCGAGGCAAACCGAAACAGCCATCCCAGGGCGAGGCGGTCTGCCCACACCGGAATCCGTGTCTGGCGACCCGACAAGAAAGCGATCGCTCCGCCGATGCACAGGATCGCCGGCGTGGATTCTAGCTGCGTGCGCAGGTACCATCCGAGGCGTTCCTGGACCCCTCCACTGAGCGCGATGACGACCAGCTTGGGGCGCTGCTCCCGGATCGCCGCCAGGAGCAGGGGATCGGCCAGGGGTCCCTGTCTTGGGTAGAGGGGCGCAACATAGGCCGCCCGGTCGTCCACTGAAAAGCCCTGGCTGCGCAACCAGGCGCAGTTGCCCTGGGAATCGGCCACCGAAGGCATGACCCAGAACGTGTCGCCCTTGGACCGGAATTGTCCCTGGGAAAAGAGGCCCCGCAGTAGCCTCAGCCCTGAGATCCTCCTCACGCGCTCCCCAGTTAGAAGCAGCCACAGGAGCACCATTAATGAGCTATCCGTGATCGCCAGGTCCGCACCCTCCATGGCCGCCTTGTGGGCCGGGTCGTCCTCCATGCGAACCATCACAGGAGCCGACGGGGCAACGATTAGCCCACCTTGGGCAATCCGCTCCAGGAGTCCATCGAGGTCGCCGATGTAGAACCTTACCCCAAGAATCGTCCTGAATTGGTCCGGCACCGGGCAATACCATCGGAAGAGCAAAAACCGTGAAAGCGCAAAATGGCCCACTCGCAGCTTGACGATGGCCGTCAAATTTGGAGTTTTCTTCTTTCCGCTGTACGCCCTCATCGTCTAGCGGCTAGGACAGCGGGTTCTCAACTCGTTAACCGGGGTTCGATTCCCCGTGAGGGCGCCATCGGTTTAGGGCCTCGGGTTCCGGGGTCCCCTGCGCCTGCCCTCGATCCGCACCCAAATGGCTTACCCGCTTGCCCCAGGGCCACAATCTGGGGGATTTCCTGTTGGCGACGGGGAAAAGGGTCCGTTGAATCGGCCCCAACCCCGTGCTCCCGTCCTTCCTCGCCACTCTCTTCTTCGCGCTCAACGCGACGTGCGCAAACCACAGCATTCGCCTGCTGGGGACACTGAGGGCAAACCTGAGCCGGCTGGTCATCGGCACCCTGGGACTCGCGCTCTTCGCCCACACGCTCGGCGGCGGGTTTTCGAGCAAAGGGACCGCTTGGTTTCTCCTGAGCGGGGTCATAGGCCTCGGGATCGGCGACTTGGGCACCTACGCCGCCCTGCCCCTGCTGGGCTCGCGGCTCACGGTCCTCATGGTCCAATGCGTCGCGGCCCCGTTGGCGGCCTTCGGCGAATGGTGGTGGCTGGGGACCAAGCTCACGCTTCCCCAAGTCCTGTGCGGCACCGTGATCCTGGCCGGCGTCGCCCTGGCCCTCGCGCCCAGCCGCTCCAACCCGCACCATGTGCGCGTGAAGCCGATTGGATTTGTGTACGGGTTCATCGGCGCCTGCGGCCAGGGCCTGGGCGCAGCGCTCGTGAGCCGCAAGGGCGTCATGGTCGCCTCCGGCGCCGGCGAAGCTGTATCCAACCTTACGTTTGGCCTGACCGCGGCCTACCATCGCCTCCTTGCGGGACTCATCTTCACGCTGGCCTGGTTTCTCCTGCTGCGGTTCCTCAGGCGGCTTCCAGGGGGCCCGCCACCTGGCGCGACCTTGGGCCGCGCCCCGTGGCTCTGGACCCTTGCCAACGGGCTGGCCGGCCCCCTATTGGGCGTCGGCTGTTACCAATGGGCCCTCACCACGACACCCAGCGGGATCGTGCTTCCGATCGTTGCCACCACCCCGCTCTTGTGCGTCCCGATCGCCTATTGGCTCGAGGGGGACCGGGCCACGCGGCGCTCCATTGTGGGCGGCGTGGTCGCCGTGGCGGGGTGCGTCGCGCTGGGGCTGGTGACCCGGCACTAGGTTAGGGGCCCACCTCGACCTGGAGGACGACGTCCTTGAATGTGTAGGGCACCGGGGCCTTGGGGTCGAAGCACACGAATCGCAGGCTCAGCTGGTGCGTCCCCTCCCCGTCCAGAACCCAGGAATACCTCCCCTGCCACGAGCGGTGCTCCAAGGAGGTCGCTTCCAGTCGCGAGACCGGACGGACGGTCGTCAGGTCGGACACATCGATAAAATCGAGTGTCCCGTCTTCCGAATAGGCCCCGTAGGCGAGGGCCAGCGGGGCTCCTTTTGGGACCCGGGATGGGCTCGATGCCGAGACGAGGAATTTTCCCTCCCGCAAATCCAAAGTGAAAACCTGCTCCACCCTGCCCCGCGGGTTCTCCGCCAAAACGGTGAGGGGAAAGAGCCCGGGGGCGGCAGCGGCTCCCTGGAGCCTCCCGGTTCGCGAATCGATCGAAACCCCATTGGGCAGTCCCTTTGCGGAGTACCTTACGGGGCTGTAGGCTGCCCCGATCCGCGCTTCCAGGGGCGAACCCACCGCCCAGAGCAGGGTATCAGGAGTGACCAAAACCGGGGCGCAAGGCGGCACGCTCGTGTCGCCCCCCGATTCTGCGGCTGAAAGCATCCGGCCGAGGTCCAGCTTGCTCGGGTGCTTCCCGTCAGGGAAGCGACGCTCGTACACCGAGAGGGAAAACCCCAATACCCGGGTGTCGGCGACATGGAGGTGGGTGCCTTCGACGCTCGTCCTCAGTTTCGCAAGATCGAGCCGCATCTGCTCGTCGAAGGGCCACGCGCCCTTGGGCTGGGACATGATGAGGACAAAGTCGCTCTGGCCCATGAGCTCGAGGCCCCGCTCCAGGGGGATCGCAAGAAGCCCTGTCGGCATCATCTGCTCATAGTCGAGCATCCGCCCGTGGCGCTCATACCCCTGGACCGCGAGGGCTCGGCCAAAGAGGCCGTCGCAAAACTGAGTTTGAGCTACCCGGGGGGTTTGCAGGCCGGCCTCCTCCGACCGGAAAAAGAGGTAGTCGGCGAGCGCGCCCAGGCGCCGGGAATCCTGGCGCAGGCTCGCCGTTGGACGGCTGGTCGCGACGTGCAACCCAAGGAGTCCGACCCCGAGCGCAACGGCCGCCAGGGCAACGGTGGCGGACGCCCCCCTCCCCACCCGCGCGGCAGGCGCCCAGCAGGCAGCCACCACCAGAAGGATCGCGGGGCCAAGCAGCACGCTCACCGTCTGCGTGGCCTTCGCGGGGTCAAGCCCGAGCACAAGGGCGGGTGCGACCAGGAAAACAAACGAGGTCCAAAAAACCCGGCGCCCCCGGTTATCCTGGTCCGACTCCTCCCCCAGGTTCAGGCCTTGCGCGAGCACCCGGTACCCGGCGACGACGCCTGCGAAGAGCGCCACGGCCCCCAGGCCCAGATGGTAGCGCGTCAGCTCAGTGGACAGCCACGCGATCGAGCGCACGGCGCCCAGGTGCGCGTCGCGCAGGCCGCTTTCGGGACCCGCGATGTGTCCGCCCCAGTAGTAGGTGTAGAGCGTGAAACGATTGGACCAGAGGACGGGTCCCGAAATGAAGCCCGCAAGGAGTGCGGCTCCCAGGAGCCGCAGGGACCTGGGGAGACGCTCCGGCCCCAGCTGGATAGCGGCCAGGAGGACCAGAAGGATGAGGGCAAAATAGACCGCGCTTAGAAACCGGGTCAGCATCACGGCGCCGACGACCCATCCGAAGACCGCGCTCCAGCCCGTGGATCGGAATCCGTTGGTTGAAACGGCGGCGCAGAGGGCGATCCCGAAGCCACAGGCTGCCATCCAGTCCAGCCGGAAGTCCGCGGCCGACCCGGGTTGTCCCGACCAGGGGAATAGGACGGCGCATGCCAGGCCCACGGACACCCAGGCCAGTCCGAGCGGACCCCTCGCCTTCAGCACGGCGAAAAAAAGCGCCGCCTGAAGCCCCAGGAACCCGACGATGTTGAAGTTCAGGAGGAGGACTCGGGTGAGTCTTGGGGTTCCAAGTCCAGCCAGGGCAATCAGGTTGTGCGCCACGCCCTGGGGCGCGGGCTCCGTGAGCGCGCGGACGATTCCCGGGCCCAAACCGTGCTCCAGGCCATACTCATACGTCCGGTAGGCCTGACCCAGGTATTGCACCTGGTCGAACCACCGGGGGTAAACCTCGGCGCAGGGGACCGAGACGGCCGCGTGGAGGACGAGGAACTCGGCGAGCAGCACGGCGGATAGCGCCAGCGCCGGGAATAGCCCGCGGAGGTTTGTGAGGAATGGACGGGGTGGCGTCACCAAAGTCCCACCGTAGTAACTCCCTGCCGGACTGCCATACGGATCGCGTTGGGGGGGGCGCCGTCCCGAGCACACCCGGACCCGGCCCTGGGGCTATTTGGAATCCTCGGTGCCGAGGGAACGCAGAAGGCCGAAGCCCACGTGCCCCTCCTGGAGCTTCTTCACAATGACCCCTCGGCTCTCCTGTCCGAAGAATTGCGACGCATATGAGGTCATCTCGGGGAGCGAATCGTTAAAGGCGTTCCGGTGCTCGCGGATGCTGTAGCGGGTGACCCAAAGGACTTTCCGCACCTTGTGGCGCCAGAGTTCCTGAAAATCATAGGCCACCAGGCCCACAAAGTAGCGGTTCGCCTCGATCTCATCCCGGAGCGAGAGCGGGTCATAGCGGGCCGGAGAGCGGTCGTCCTGGAAATTGATACCGAGCATCCGCGCATTGCGGATGTCGTTAAGTCCCGATATTCCCCCGTTGGTGACCACGCTGCCCGTGGCGACTTGGGTCCTCATCCCGGGGCCTTCTGCCGAGCCGCTCGTTGTGCCCCAATAGACAACGATCAGGAGTTTTGTCGCCGCCGGGTCGCGGGCCTGCACAAAGTTCTGCGCCGACAGGGAGGCCGACAGTGTTCGAGCGATTGAAGAAAAACTCAGGGAATCGATCGACTTGTCGACCATCGCGATATCCCACTGCCCGCCATTTCCAAAGGCGTAGCTCTCCGGCGCATAGGAGCCGTCAGCCAACTGGGTCCGCGTGTACCCCGCGTAGGCGTGCGCCGAGACGATCGTGTAGCCCCGGGTCAAGGGCTTCTCCCCTGCGCGGAGCGGGGCTGCTACGGCCGACGCGAGGGCCAAGGCCAGGACCGAGAGGTGGGGCAGCCGCGCACTCATGACCCCCAAATGTGCGCCAATTCCCACGAAAACACAAGCTGCCGACGGGTCCGCCTAGGGCGCCCTGCCCGCGCCCCCGTACGAAACCCGCCACACCGTCCCGTTGGCGTCCTCCGTCACGATCAAGGCTCCGTCGTGGGCCACGGTGACCCCGACCGGCCGGCCCCAGACGTGGTGATCGTCGACCACAAAGCCCGTGAGGAAATCCTCGTACTCGCCCGTGGGAACGCCGTCCTTGAACAGCACCCGGATCACCTTGCTGCCCGTGCGCGTGCTCCGGTTCCATGAGCCGTGCTCAGCCGCAAAGAGGCTGCCGCGGTACTCGGCGGGAAACACCGACCCGCCCGTGGTCGCGGTGTAGAAGGTGATCTGGAGCGATGCCGAATGGGCCTGGAGCGGAACGTCGGGGTCGATCGTTATCCCCTTCAGGTCTGGCCTTTCCCCGGCGTGGCGGGGGTCCTCGTGGTTGCCCATGTAATACCACGGCCACCCGTAGAATCCGTTTTCGCGAACCCGGGAAATGTAATCGGGCACCAGGTCGTCTCCCAGGCCGTCCCGCTCGTTGGTCGAGGTCCAGAGGTCCCCGGTATTGGGGTCCACGGCAAGGCCCACGGGATTGCGGATGCCGGTCGCGTAGGGGCGCAGCGGCTCCTTCCCCATGGGATCGGTCACCAGCACGTTGGCCCGGTTCGCCTCGGCTCCCCAGATGGCCCCGACGCCGTGAGCCTCCTCCCAGTCCCAGATCTGATCAGGCGTCCTCGGCTTGAGGCCCTCGGCCACGTTGGAGCCCGATCCCACGGCGATGAACATCCGGCTTCCGTCCCGCGAAAACGCGACATCTCGGGTCGTGTGGCCGCCAGTGCTGCTCCTGGCGAGCACCGGGACCACCTTCTCGGCGGGGCCCCGCGCCTCGAGATCGCCGTTCTTGTAGGGGAAGCGGATCACGGAATTAAGCACCCCGACGTAAACCCACTGTGGATCCGGCCCGGCAGGATAGAAGGAAATGCCGAAGGGGCCCTCCAGCCCCTTGGCAAAGACGCGATTCTCGGTGGGCGCGGAGGCTCCGTCCTCGGCCCTCAGGATCCGGATATCGCCAGCGTTCGTCTCGGCAATGAAGAGGTCCCCGTTCGGGGCGGTCCGGATCAGCCTGGGGCCTGTCAGTCCGGTGGCGAACGGAAGCACTGTGAATCCCGGGGGCACCGAGAGCGACGCGGTCGCCGGCCTGTCGACATTCTGCGGGCCGTTCGTCGCGGAACGGGAGGCGAATGGGGCCGGCAGCAGGCCGATGTTGACCCGGTGCACCTTGCCCGGGGAATCGTTCATCCAGTCCCCTGCGCTCTTCTGGCCGCTCGCCGAGAGGGCCGTCAGGACCGCCGTGTCCACCTTGGGGAGCGTCGCCAGGTAGGACACGAGGTCCGCGCGGTCGGCGGGCTGAGGGACCATCACCACCATCGCCGTTCCCGGGACAAGGGCCTGCGGATTGGCGAGGAACCGCTCCAGGTTCGCCTGGTCCCAGACGACCTGCGAGGCGCGGATGGCCTTCGTGTACCCGAAGTACGGCACCGTCCCTGCCGTCCTGCCCACGACCCCCCCGAGGATGGGGCCCTGCCCCGCTGCGGCCTGGCTGTCCTCGCCCGTGGCGTGGCACAGCGCGCAGTTCTGCAGGAACAAGGCCTTGCCGTGCACGGGATCTCCCGGGGAGGAAACGCCCTGGGCCCGGGCGGGCACATCCCCTGGGCCCATGGCCATCAAAGCTGCAACCAGAAGGGGCAAGGCGGGGGCTTTACGTGGAATCATGCGTCAAGGGTGTACGAGACTGGTATTTGGGAATTCGTCCAATTCTTTCGGATAGGTCGACGACAAATCCGGGCCCGGTGCCGGACGCCGCGCCGGCGCTAAGGGTGCGAAAAACCCGAGGCCAGAATCCGCTGGAAGGTGACCGCGTCGATGTTGCCCCCCGTGTGGACAACGCCTGCAGGCTCCACCGCGCTCGCCCCGCGGTCCTTGATAAGTGCCGCAAGGCCGGCGCCCGCCGCCCCTTCGGCGACGTTGTGGGTATCGCTGAAATAGGCGCGCTGCGCCGCCTCAATCTCGTCGTCCGTGACGCGCACGATTCTCTCTACGCCCTGCAGGATATGCCGGAGCGCCTCGGCCACCGGGGTCGAGCACGCCATGCCGTCGGCTATCCGGGTGTCCGCGCGGTGGGTAACGACCTTCCTGGCGTCGAACGAAAGGGCGATCGCCGGCGCTCCGTCGGCTGCTACGCCGATGATCTTCGTGGGAAGCCCAACCGCGTCGCGGGCGGCGATCATGGCGCAGATGCCCGAGCCCATGCCGATCGGGACGTAGACCCTGGCGAGGGCGGGCACAGCCCGGAGGAAGGCGAGCATCGAGACAGCGTTGCCGAGGACAAGGTCCCGGTGGTAGGAGGGCACCCAGTGGAGACGACGACGCGCGGCAAGCTCCTTCGAATGGACGAGGGCCGCCTGGAAATCCTCACCATGCTCGATCAATTCGGCGCCCAGGGCGCGCATGGCCAAGTTCTTTTCGACGCTGTTGCCGTGCGGAACGACGACCGTGGAGCTCAGGCCGTAGCGCCCGGCGGCGAACGCCACGGCCTGGCCAAAATTGCCCCTCGTTGCGGCGATGACCCCGGCGACCGAGGGATCCACCAGACGCATGCGCCCGACGTAGGCCAAGGCGCCGCGGATCTTGAAGGACCCGATCGCCGTGTGGTTATCCTGCTTCACCCAGACCGGCCCGCCCACCCGCTTGCTGAGGAGCGGCCAGTCAAATGCTGGAGTCGGCGGGACCACCGAGTCTATCTGGGGGGCTATGGTCTCGATCTCTTCCAGGGAAGGCAGCGGATCAGTGTCCATGAGGTAGGCCCAGAAGGTGCAGGGGCCGGGGCGCCTGTCAAAGCACACCCTCGATCTTAGGCACCTTCACGCCCGAGGTTTCCGGCAAGGAGGGGGCGGTCAGGCGAACCGTTAGACCCGTCCCGTCCTGGGCCCACCGCAGGGAAACGGAGCTCCCCATCACCGAAGCGGCGCGAACACTTCGGCCCTCGAGGGCAATGGAGCGCGAGGAAAGTGACTTTATCGTGACGGTCGCCGGGAGTCCCGCGGCAACGATCGCGATGGCGGCACGATGTCTCGGTGGGCGAAGAAAGCTTGGCCTCTTCGGTGCCGTCCCTATTGTTCCCCGATCTGAACCCCTTTGTAAGAGCCCCGATTAGCCTGCTCGCCGCGACACTGGCTTTAACTGCGACGGGCCTCAGGTCGGAAGAGGCCCCACGTCTGGACCTCGTGCACACGGCTTGGCCGTCGTCATGGATAACTTGTCCCGGGGCCGTCGCGCGCAATCCCGGCGTTTATCACTTCAGGAAGCATATTCAGGTGCCCGGCAAGACCGAGCATTTCATCGTCCACGTCTCCGGGGACAACCGGTTCATCTTTTTCGTGAACGGACGGAGGGTTGGCGAGGGTCCAGCCCGCGGCGACTTGGACCACTGGCGCTACGAGACCTACGACCTGGGAGACGTCCTGCATGCGGGCGACAACACGCTGGCCGCCACGGTTTGGAACTACGGCGCCTTGGCGCCTACGGCGCAGATGAGCGACCAGACCGGGTTCCTGGTCCAAGGAGATTCAGCGGCAGAATCGGCCGCAGACACGGACGAGTCCTGGGAGGTCAAGGAGGAGAAGGGACAGGGATTCCTGGCGATAAATAGTGCAGACCTCCCCAATTACTACGCCGCAAGCCCGGGGGAGTTCGTCGACGGAAGCCGGTACGACTGGGATTGGCAGCACTCGAAGGAAGGCTGGAGCCGCGCCATGACCGTGGGGACGGGAGAGCCCGGCCGCTATCCCAAGGCAACGCCGGTCGGTACAGGTTCGGGCGTCAACCGCTGGCTCCTGGTCGAGGACAAGCTTCCCGCGATGACCCACCGGGAAATCCCAACCGGGAAAATTGTGAGGGTCGAAGGGCTTCCGCCGGTGTCGGGCTTGCCGACCGTCATACCCGCCCACACCGATGCGCGAATCCTGATCGACCGGGGCACGATGGCCACCGCCTATCCCGAGCTCGCGTTTAGCGGCGGAAAAGGCGCGTCGGTCGCGATCACCTATGCGGAGGCCCTTGTGGACAAGAAGGGGCAGAAGGGAAACCGCGGTGAAATCGTGGGGCGCTCAATCCTGGGCCTCACCGACACGCTCCTGGCCGATGGGGGAAACGGGCGGACCTGGACGTCCCTTTACTGGCGCACGTGGCGTTTCCAGGAGATCCGTGTAAAAACGTCCGACCAAGCCCTCACGCTGGACTCGTTGAGGGCTTTTTTCTCGGCCTACCCTTTCGTCGAGATGCGCTCCCACCTTTCGTCGAGCGACCCCTCCCTGCGCGACCTGTGGGAAATCGGCACCCGCACAGCCCGCCTCAATGCCCACGAGACCTACATGGACTGCCCCTATTGGGAGCAGCTCCAGTACATCGGCGACACCCGCATCCAGGCCCTGATCTCCTACGTCGAGTTCGGGGACGACCGTCTGGCGCGGCAGGCCCTCGACGCCTATGACCAGTCCCGGATCTCCGAGGGACTTACGCAGAGCCGATACCCGAGCGCCCTGAACCAGGTCATCCCGACCTTCTCGCTCTACTGGATCGGCATGATCCACGACTCCTGGCTCTACAGACCGGACGACGGCTCACTCAAGCGGTGGGTACCGCACACGCGAAGCGCGATCAACTGGTATGCGGAGCACGAGCGCCCGGACGGGCTTCTGGGGATCATGCCCTGGTGGAACTACGGGGACTGGACAAAGGATTTTGACTTTGGTGTCCCTCCCCAGGATCCCGACGGGGGATCGGCGCTCCTCTCGCTCATCTACATGGCCGCGCTCCGAGACGCGGCGGACCTTGAGGCCTACCTCGGCAACGCGGCGCTCGCAGCCGACGACCGCGCCCATGCGGCGCGGGTCGGTGCGGCGGTGGGAAAGCTCTGCTGGGATCCCGCGCTCGGGCTCCTGGCCGACACGCCTAGCCACGGGCATTTCAGCGAGGAAACCAATGCGATGGGGGTGCTTCTCGATGTGGTCCCCGCCGATGTCCAGGTCGGCGTCATGAACGCTGTCCTCAGCCACAAGCCAAACCAAGGGACCCTGCCTCCGGGCGGCGAGTTCTCCCCCGCCAGCATCTATTTCCGATTCTACGTCGCCCGGGCCCTCGACCACGCCGGTTTGGCGGACCGCTACCTGGAGACCCTCGGGCCCTGGAGGAAAATGATGACGCTCGGGCTCACGACCTGGGCGGAGACCGCAGAGCCGACGCGTTCAGACGATCATGCGTGGAGCGCCCATCCCAACTACGACCTCCTCACGCTGGTTGCCGGCATCGCTCCCGCCTCCCCGGGGTTTCGCACGGTGAGGGTATCCCCACACCCGGGCACTCTGACGTTGCTGGACGTGGCCATGCCCCATCCGCACGGCCAGATATCCCTCCACTACCAGGCATCGGGCGGAAACGCGGCGTTCGACGTCTCGCTTCCCCCCGGGGTCACGGGCACCTTCCTATGGAAAGGCGAGAGCTCCCCACTCGCGGCAGGTGCCAACCACCTCGAACTTAGGCGATAAAGAGTTCCTCGGGCTGGAAGAACCTTGCCAGCTCGATCTTTGCGTTGGCGACGCTGTCGGAAGCGTGGACCACGTTCCTCATCATCTCGGTGCCGAAGTCGCCGCGGATCGTTCCCTTGGCGGCCTTGCGCGAGTCGGTCGGCCCGAGCAGATCCCTGACGCGGCTCACCACGGCGGTTCCCTGGAGCGCCATTACGATCACCGGGCGCGAGCTCATGAACTTCTCGATCTCCGGGTAAAAGGGCATCTCGGCCACGTGGGCGTAATGCTCGCGCAGCACCTGCGCCGTAAGCTGGGTCATCTTGCAACCCACGATGGTGAAGCCCGCCTTTTCAAAGCGATCGAGCACGTTTCCAACGTGGTGCTTCTCCATGCAGTCGGGCTTAAAGATAATCAGGGTTTTCTCCATAGGAAGGGATCAACATACGGAAGCCCCACCCGATGGAAAGCCTGATTTTGCCGGCTAAGTTTCCGCCTTTTCTAGGGTAAGGGCCTGATATAGAGCATCCTCTAGATTTGGATACCTGAAAGGATACCCGGCCCGGACGAGCTTCAGGGGAACGACGTGCGTGCTGGCAAGCAGGACCTCGTCGGTGATTTCCCCGTAAAGGAGGCGAAGCAGGAACCGCGGAAGCGGCATGGGAAGCTGACGCCCGTAGATTCGTCCCAGCGCCCGCGTGAACCCGGAGTTCATCACCGAGGTCGGCGAAACCACGTTCACCGGGCCCGAAAGCGATGCTTGGGTGAGCGCGAAACGGATCGCGCCGACGGCGTCCTCGATCTCGATCCAGCTCATCCACTGGCGCCCGGAGCCCATGGGGCACCCCAGTCCCGCCTTATAGAAGGGCGCCACGCGGTTGAGGAGCCCCCCCTTGCCGGAGAGGATGATGCCAAAGCGAAGGCAGACAACCCGCGTCCCGAATTCGGAGGCCACCAACGCCGCGCCCTCCCAGTCGCGGCAAAGGTCGACCAGGAACCCATTTCCCGGGCCGCTCGATTCGGTGAGTTCCAGATTGCCCCTGTCCCCGTAGATGCCTGTCGCCGACGCGCTCACAAAAATGGCGGGGCGCCTCCCGCCGCCCTCAGGGTCAAAAATCCGGGCTAGGGCCTGCGTGGCATCAATACGGCTGCTCCGGAGCTCATTCTTTCGCTTGCGGGACCACCGAGCCAGGGCCAGGTCCTCTCCGCAGAGGTTGATGACTGCATCAGCCGAGCGGCACGCCTCGAGAGGAATCTCACCGGCTGCGGGATACCAGGCCAGTTCGTCGGGTTCGACCGCGGCACGCCTCACGAGCCGGACGACTTCGTGTCCGTCAGACCTGAGCGCGGCGACCGCCGCCTTTCCGATCAAGCCGGAGGCCCCTGCAACAAGGATCCTCATAGGCTTTTCATTGTGACCTGGCCCATGTACCGATCCCAATCGACCCCCCGGAAAGTGCAAGCGTCACGCTTACGTTTTTCCACGCAGGGCCTTGAACGCGCCGAGCGCAGCGGCCCGCGCCGCCGCATGGTCGACAATCGGCTTCGGGTACGTCTCGCCCAAGCGAACACCGGCACCGGCGAGGACCTCGGACGGCGCCTCCCACGGCGCATGGATGTGCTTTGGCGAAAGGCCCCCGAGTTCAGGAACCCAGCGGCGCACATAGTGCCCGTCGGGGTCGAACTTCAGGCCCTGGGTGACCGGCGCGAAAATGCGGAAGTATGGCGCCGCGTCCGCCCCGCAACCGGCGCTCCACTGCCACCCCAGCGTGTTGCTCGCCAAGTCGGCATCCACCAATGTATTCCAAAACCACCCTGCGCCTTCGGGCCACGCAATCCTCAGGTGTTTCACAAGGAAGGAGGCGACGATCATTCTCACCCGGTTATGCATCCAACCGGTCGTCCAGAGCTGCCGCATGCCTGCGTCGACGATCGGGTATCCCGTCTTTCCCTTGGTCCAGGCCTTTAACATCAAGCCGCCCGGGTCCTTGGCCCATGCAAACCGCCTGAAGTCGGGCCTGAGGGGCGACTCCGGCGTCGTCGGGAAGTGAAACAGGAGGTGGTGGGCGAATTCCCGCCACCCAATCTCTCGAAGGAAAACCTCCGCTCCCGCGCTCGGGGGAAATACGCCGGACTCGGTCGAGAGCGAATTTACCGCCGCCCATGCCTGACGGGGGCTGAGTTCACCAAAATGGAGAAAGGGTGAAAGCATCGATGTCCCGTCGAGGTCCGGCCTGTTGCGCTGCTCGTCGTAGGGTTCGAGCGACGTCGACACGAAATGCTTGAGGCGGCGGGCGGCGCCCGCCTCGCCCGGCTCCCAGGTTCCCGCGATTCCCGCATCCCACCTCACCGAGGGGAGGAGGCCCAGCTCAGGAAGCGGGATCGAGTCGGGCCACGAATCAAGGGACCTGCCAAACGTGTCGCTTTTCAGGACGAGGGGCACCGCAACGGGCTGCTCCAGGCAGTGCCTCCAGAACGGCGTGAAAACCTGGAAGGGACCGCCCTGTTTGTTTGCGATCGTGTGCGGCTCAAAAAGCAGCGACCCGTTGAAACTCCTGGCGTCGACGCCCGAACGTGTAAGCTCCGCCTTGATTCCCTTGTCCCTGGCTATAACCGCAGGCTCGTAGCGGCGGTTCCAATAGACGGCCCCAGACCCCGTCGCTGCCACCAGGCGCACGAGCTCCTTAAGCGAATCCCCGCGGGCCACGACGAGGCGTGACCCCCTCTCCCTGAGCGACTCGCCGAGGGATGCGAGGGAATGGTGGAGCCACCAACGCGAGGCCCCGCCCATGGCCCACCGGCCGTCCCCCAGGTCGTCCAGGATATAGACCGGGATGATGGGGCCTCCCCGCTCCGCCGCCGCTTTTAGCGCAGGGTTATCCCGCAGGCGAAGGTCCTGCCGAAACCAAACAATGGCCGGGGTCACAGGGCGTCGCGGTAGAGCGTCTCGTAGGCCAACGCCGCCGTCTTCCAGCTGAAGTCGCGGGCCATCCCACGCTGCTGGACGGCCCCATAACGGGCCTTGTCGTCATAGAGACGCAGGGCCCGCTCCAGGGCGCCCCTCAGTTCGAGGGCATTGGGAGCGCACATGACTCCCGTTCCGTTAACCGGGTCCTCGTCGGCGTCCCGCACCGTGTCGAAAAGGCCGCCCACGCGGCTGACGATCGGCACCGTACCGTACACCTGGGAGTACATCTGGTTCAACCCACACGGCTCAAAGAGGGAGGGCATGACAAAGAAGTCGCTCCCCGACTCGATCAAGTGGCTCATCGTCTCATCGTGCTTGGGGCAAACGAAGACCTTGTCCGGATAGCTTAGCGCGATCTTCTTGAGGGCGTCCTCCATGCGTTTTTCGCCCGCACCAAGGATCACGAAGCGGCACATCTTGCCCGTGAAGAAATCGGCATTGGCCAGCACCAGGTCGATCCCCTTCTGCTCGGTCAAGCGGCAGATCATCCCGAAGATCGGACCCTGGAAAGCGGGGTCGAAGCCGCACACCTTCAAGAGCTCCGCCTTGCAGGCCCGCTTTCCCGCGAGGTCCGAGGCCGTGTAGCGGGCGGGGATCAGCTTGTCCGAAGCCGGGTTCCACACGGCCGAGTCCACGCCGTTGATCAGCCCGGAAAGGTCGTCGATCCGGGTCTGCACGACACCCTCAAGGCCGCACCCGAACTCAGGGGTCTGGATCTCCTTGGCGTAGCGGGGGCTGACCGTCGTCACGCGGTCGGCAAAGAGGATACCGGCCTTCATGAAATTCACCTGACCGTAGTATTCGAGCCCATCCATGCTGAACAGCTCGTCGGGGAGATTCGTCCTCGGGTAGCAGGCCGCCGAGAAGAGCCCCTGGAAAGCGATGTTGTGGATCGTGAAGACCGTCTTCATGCCAAGCGTCACGCCAAAGCGCCGCTCCGCCTCCCTCAAGAGAAGGGGAAGGAGCGCAGTCTGCCAATCGTGCGCATGGACGATGTCGGCGCCCAAGTCCGCCAAGCGCATGGTCTCGACGACAGCCTTGCAGAAGAAGATGAAACGGTCGGAGTTGTCCTCGTAGTCCCGCTCCCCGTTGCCGTAAGGATACTTCCGGTCGTAGAATTCATCCCGGACGATGAGAAACACCGTCAGGTTCTTGCTCGGGGAGAACGAGTACACATCGCCGGACAGGTATTGGTCACCCATCTCGACCTTGAGCCGGAACTTCCGCTCGGCCTTGGCGGCTAGTGGGTGAGCGAGGGCGCCCCTATATCCGGGCAGGAAAACGGACACCTCGTGCCCGAGCTGTGCGAACGTTCCCGTTAGGGCTCCGACGGCGTCCGCGAGGCCTCCCGTCTTCATGTAGGGGAACAGTTCACTCGCCGCGTGGACGATCTTCATGGGAGGGGGGATAGATACTCTAGCACGACCCACTCATTGTCGAGTCCAAGAGGGTATCAAAAGCCAATCCGCTTAATCCACTCGCCAATTGCGGGGGTTTGGGCGAGGGTGGTACCGGCTGACCCGCCGAATGCGAGTCCCACTAAGAAATGTCCAATACCAAGTCGGGCCGCAAGGGCCCACAGGCCGATGACTCAGTCAAAGGCGTAATCCAATTCAGAGCAGGCGGCTCCGCCTTTATCATCGTAGGGGGCAACCGCGACGAACCCTCGGTCCAGGTGTCCCCAGACGACACCGGGGTCGCCCTACCGGGAGACACCGTGGTCGCACGGATCTACCATGGAGTAGCCGGCAAGCGCCCCGGAGAGCGCGTCGGCCGCGTGAGCCAGATCCTCGAAAGGGCGCATACGACCATCGTGGGCGACCTGCGCCGCGAGGGCAGAAATTTCGTCGTGGCGCCCGACGATCCGCGGTTCGTGTATGAAATCGCCGTCCCCGACCCCGCCAGGTCATCGGTGAAACCCGCGCCCCACCCCGGCGACAAGGTCGTCGTCAAGCTGGGCGAGTGGCGCCGGCGCGAGCAGCCCCTGATGGGCGAGATCGTTGACCGCCTCGGTCGGACCCACGAGCCAAGGGCGGAACTGCTCGGCATCTTCATCAAGCACGGACTGGAGCCCAATTTCCCCCATGACGTCGAGCGCGAGGCATCCGGCCTGCCCGACCGGGTCGCAGCCAAGGAGACGGAGGGCCGCCGCGACTACCGCAAGATTCCCGTATTCACGATCGATCCGGACGACGCCAAGGATTTCGACGACGCCCTCTCGATCGAGGACCTGGGCAACGGCCACACCCGCGTGGGGATTCATATCGCTGACGTTTCGACCTATGTGAAGCACGGCACGGCGATCGACAGGGAGGCCCGTAAGAGGGGCAACTCGACCTATCTGGTGGGGACCGTGATTCCCATGCTTCCCGAGAAGCTCTCCAACGGGCTCTGCTCGCTGGTCGAGGCCCAGGACCGGCTGTGCAAGGCCGTGTTCCTCACCTTCGGACCCGACTACCGCATCAAGGAGACCGACTACGCGAACACCGTGATCCGCAGCCGGAAGCGCCTCACCTACAAACAGGCCTATGCGCTCCTCTTTGAGGACAATCTCGAGAAGATCAGGGCCATGCCGGTCCCCCCGAAGCACCAGACGGGCTCCACGGGCCGCGCGCTTCGCGAGCTCGAGGACTGGGAGCTGGAGGACCTCCAGGCCTGGATCCGCGCGCTATGGAGGATCGCCAGCTCCCTTCGACGCGACCGCATGAGCCACGGAAGCCTCGACCTGGACATGCCCGAGACAAAGATCTTCGTGGACCCCCAGGGGTACGCCGACCGCCTCGAGCGGATCGAGCAGGACGAGAGCCACCAGCTGATCGAGGAGTTCATGCTGGCGGCCAATGAGGCCGTTGCGCGACTCACCCGGACCCAGCGCCTGCCGTCCCTCTACCGCGTCCATGACCAGCCCGATGCGGAGAAGCTCAACGACTACCGCGAATTCGTTGCCACCTTCGGGATCAAGGTGGGGGACCTGAGCCGACGCGAGGAGGTGGTGAAGCTCCTCGCCATCCTGAAGACGCATCCCCAGGGCTACACCCTGAGGACCCAGTTCCTCAGGAGCCTAAAGAAGGCGTGCTACCGGGCGACCCCCGACGGCCACTTCGGGCTCCACAAGAAGGACTACACCCACTTCACCTCGCCCATCCGCCGGTACTCCGACTTGGTCGTGCACCAGGTCCTGCAGTCCTACCTGAACCGCAAGGCCGACGGCGGGGCCGTGCGCCACGATGTGAAGGGGATCACCCAGCTCGCCGACCACCTGAGCGAGACCGAGATCAACTCGACCGAGGCGGAGCGGGAGAGCGTGAAGATCAAGCTCCTCGAGTTCTTCGAGCGTGAGCTGGCAAAAAAGAAACGGACCGCCTTCGCCGCCGTGATCACCGACGTCCGCCGCCACGGCTTCTTCATTGAACTTGTCGAGTCGATGACCTTCGGCTTCATCTCGGCGGACGCGCTCGGGGATGACTACTACCAGCTCAACCAGGAGGGAAACGCCCTCGTCGGCCGCAGGAAGCACCGGACCTACGAGCTGAACGGGAGGCTGGACGTCGTGGTCGACAAGGTGGACCGGTTCAAGCGAATCATTGATTTTCGGCCCGCCTGAAACTCATTCTAGCCAACGATGAAAAACTACGATTTCCCAGCCCAGTTCCTAGCCCTGTACGGCCAAGCGGTGGCCCTCTATGCCAAAGGCCAGAGGGGCGCGGACACTTTCTTCGACAAGGAGCAGTCGACTTGGCTTGTCTCAAACGGCATCGCGGCGCAGCACCTGTATGACTACGCCGAGGACGAGAACTCCGGGGGAGAGCCAGGGTTCGGGCACGCGCTGTCGATCGAGACGATCCGCCGCGACTTTTTCATCAATGTCCAGAAGGGGCGTCCGTCGATGGCCGTGCTCGACGAATCCAAGATGCCCGCCAAAGCCGACGCCGTTAAGGGGATAGAGTGGCTTCCGCGCATCATTCCCAAGGCCAAGGCGAAGCTCCGGGGGGAATTGCCGGCCAGCCTGATGTACTGCTGCGGAGGCGACAGGCGGTTTTTCAAGGCCCACGACATCCTGCCGTCCGAGTTCCTCACCCTGATCTGGAGAAACGGGGACAACGACGCGGCGACCGTTGACTGGGTCGTGGCGCGGAGTGCGTCCTCCCGGTAGGCCTCGGCCCGCCTAGAGGAGCTCGCCTTGCCGGCTGTCGGAGCCTGCGGGCGGGGGCGTGACGCCGATGAATCGGCCGTAACGCTCGATCCAGTCGTCCAACTTTCCGATGTAGTGGTCCGGGTCGTAGGGAGCCGACACGGCGTCGAAGAGGTCGATCGGGCGCGCCCTCTGCCAGTCGCTGGTCTTTCCCTTCTGCTTGGGCGTGATGAAGTAGGTCACCCGCTCCCCCATCCTTGGCCGGGGCGACATCTGCAGGGCCGCTTCCGCCGAGGCACGCCGGGGTTTGCCCCCTCCCTCGATGAAGCGCTCGTAGGCCTCGGGGTTCATCCCGAGGACCTCGCCCTTGGCAACCTCGGCAACGGGAAGCGACCGGTCGCTTAGGCGCCTGCGATAGTCCGCCAGGAGGCCGGCCGGGGAAACGGAGGTCGCACCCAGAAGGTAGTGGATCAGAGCGTCCGTAAGGCGCTTCAGGAAGGGCTCTACGCCGCGGGAGCGAAGCGCGCTTCCCCTGAGCGTCACCTTGCCCGACTCAAAGAGTGCGTAGTTCTTCGCCTTGTAGCAGAACATGGCATCGTACTTCCCGTCGAACTCCAGGTCGATGCCCGAGGGCAGGACCGGGACGACCAGTGCCAGGAGTTCCTCAGGTTTCTCGAAGTATCGGTCCGAGGAGATGTAGATGCCGTCCGTGTCGGCCTCGAGGATTCGGCATCCCTGGCGGCCGAACTCATCAATCAGGGACTGGAGGAGCTCCCGGCCCCTGCGGGTCACCTCCGCGGCCAGGTCACCGTCGCCGAAACGGGCGCCCGAAAACCCGAGGTAGCCGTAGAACGAGTTGATCAGGATCTTGGTGGTCGCCTGCCGGGCCTTCGCCTCCGCCCTCTCCTCCTCTGTCGGCGCGGTGCGCGCCAGCTGCTTGTATTTGAGGCGGTACTCGAGCAGGTGCCTCAGGAGCGGGATGAAGACGCCGAGCGAATCGTTCGAGGGATTGCGCCCGATGTTGAGAAGAAGGCTCGGGTAGAGTGAGGCGACGTCGAAGTGGAGCACATGCCGGAACACGCCCTCATTGAAGCTGCGGGTATAGCCCCCGTCGAAGGGCCGGATCTCGGGGGGCTGGGGGCACGACTGCCTCGCGTGGTAGTACTCCTCGAGGAAAAGCAGATCGATCTTCACGGTCGTCCCCCGGAGCGTCGCCTCCTGCAGCGGGATGGGAAACGTCCTCGCCTGCTCAAAATAGGTCGGCAGCAGCAGGTCCGAGAGCCCCTGGGTTTCCCTCAGGTCATCTTCCAAATATGCGCAGAACCTGTCGCGGTCTGTCCGGAACACCTCCGCGATCCGGCTGCCCTCTATGTAGGTGCGTTTGTCGCCTTCCTCGTCGGTGATACCGAAATGGATCGCCACCTCCTTCAGTCCGTAGGAGTTGAGCTCGCGGGTGCTGATGTCATTGAGGAGGGCAAGAAGGTAGGTGTCGACCACCGCGCGGCCGGGCAGGTCGCACCGCGGAAAATCAATCCAGCGCTCCGCGACCTTCAGCCGGCTACTGCGAAACGTCGCGCGCTGGCCAAACCGGCCCCAGGCGCAGGGGACCCGGCGCATGCGGCACCTCTGCCGGAGGTAGTCCAGGTCGAACTTGAAGATGTTGTGCCCCTCAATCACATCCGGGTCGTCCGAAGCCAGCGCATCGTTGAACCGCAGGAGGAGCGCCTTTTCCGCCGCGTCTGTCATTTCCTCAAGCAGGAGGAGCCGGTTCTTGCCTTCGCACCGCATGCCGATTGCCAGCACCCGGTCGTCGGGGTTCTCCGCATTGCTGAAGGCCCCGCCGGTCGAACCCGTTTCGATGTCGACCTGGCACCGTCTGAGCTTGGCGAAGGCCATGTCCGAGTACAGGCGCGCCCGGTTCTGGAGCAGGAACTGGCTCTCCATGGGCCGGATGACATCGACCGCGCCCGAGTCCCGCGCCGACTTGAGGAAGGCCTCGAACGCCTCGAGGGAGGAAGCCCGGGCCAATAGGCCCAGGGCAGCCCCGCCTTTCAGCCGATCAAAGGTCACACCGGCAACCGGTCCCGTGACTGAATCCAAGGGGAGCCACGCAAACGGCTCAAAGGGAAGCACCTTCTCCTGGCGACCGCCGTCGGGCCCGGCCAAGCACACCCTCGCCCTTCCCTCCCCGTCTATCCAGACGCCACAGAGCGTGCCGTCCATGGCGCGGTGGGTATCCGCCTCAGAACGGTCGGACGAAGACCATGGCCACGGCCGTTATTGCCAGGGCGAAGGTAATCATCATGAAGAGGTCGGCCTTCGCCCTGCGGCGATAGGCAAGGCCGGTCATCGCCGAGAGGCCGAGCCAGCAAACGAGCTTCACGATCGCCCAGCCCGGAAAGCCGAGCTGGAGGCGGTGCAGCATCCCAAAACCGGTCACCAGGATGAGGAGCGTTGCAACCCCGGTGATCATGAGCACCCGTTTCCGTGTCTCGGCAGGCGCCGCGAAGGCGTAGAAAGTGTAGCCGAGGAGCACGATGATCGAGCTCAGATGCAACACGAGGTAGGTATTGAGTGACATGATGTTAGGTTGATCTGGAAAATGAAAAAGACACCCCACCTGTGCCGTATGCCCAAAGGCTCAAGACCTTTTCATGTCAAGGTGGGCGCCTCCGTCGCGGCGTTTGCTTTCCGGTTTACGGCCTAGCAGCTTCCGCGGCGGGTTTGGCTCCCGTAATGTTTCCAAGGCAAAGAGCAGTTATTGAAAGCACCTCGAACACTGCAGGGTGTCTGGGGTTGAGTTTGGGAGCTACCCGCCCACCGTCAAGTATGCCCTTGAGCATTCTCCTAGCGTCAATCGGCAGTTCGGGGGACGTGAACCCGGTAGTCGGCCTTGGAATCGCACTCCGGGCAAGGGGACACCGTGTGACGTTGGCCACCAATGAGTTGTTCGAGCCCCTGGTGCGGGATTGCGGTCTGGAATTCGCAGCCCTGGGGACCCGGGAGGAGGCCCAGAAAATGATGGACGACCCCCACCTTTGGCACCGCTACCGGGGATTTCCGTGCATCATCCGGGGGGCAATCCTGCCCAATATCAGGCGCCTGTACCGGATCATTGAGGAGCGGGCAGGCGACTCGACCGTGGTTGCAGCCACTACCCTTTGCCTTGGGGCCCGACTTGCCCAGGAGAAGCTCGTGGTGCCGACTGCGACCCTCCATCTCCAGCCGTCCGTATTTCGAAGCCATGTCGACAACGGCCACCTGGGAGGCCTCGACATGGGCCCAGGGATGCCCCGGATCGTGAAAAAAGCTGCTTTCTGGATCATGGACACCTTGGTCGTCGATCGCCTGATCGGACCCGGCCTGAACACTTATCGAGCTGAGCTAGGACTGGCGCCCGCCAAGAGGATATTCGCCTCGCAGATCCACTCGCCGGAGCTTGTGCTGGGCCTGTTCCCGGATTGGTTTGCCCCCATCCAGCCCGACTGGCCCCCCAACACGCATCTGACCGGCTTTATCCTTCAGGATTCCGGGGGAAAGCCCCTCGACCACGCCGAGGCTGACCGCTTCCTCGACCAAGGGGCCGCTCCGGTCCTGATCACCCCCGGCTCGGCCGCGACCGACCGGACGCGGTTCTTTGCCCACATGGTGGAAGCCTGCAGGGCCACAGGCCAGCGGGCCATGCTCGTTACCAATCATCCGGGCCAGCTGCCCCGGGAGCTTCCGCCAGGAGTCCGGGCCTTCCCTTATGTCCCGTTTAGCCGGGTGCTGCCGCGGTGTAGGGCGATCGTCTACCATGGAGGAATCGGCACCTTGGCCCAGGCCATCCGCGCAGGCATCCCCCAGGTGGTCGTGGCCAACGCACACGACCAGCCCGACAACGGACGACGGATTGAGCGCCTCGGGCTCGGCGTCTCACTCGATGAACACCGGTTCGGAGTCCGAGAGGCCACAGACGCCCTTCGGACTGCAACGGGGTCCAGAGAAATCCTGGACCGGTGCCGGCAATTCTCCTCAAAGGTGGACAGCGAGGCCGCCTGCCTCAGAGCGTGCGCCCTGATCGAGGCTCTGGCCCCGGGCCGCAGTCCCTAGGAGCCGATGATGCTCGAGTCGAGGTGCTGGATGATCAGTTCCTGGACCGTGGCCAAGAACAGGTAGCACATGAAGGCTTTCCGAACCTCCTCATCGAGCCCGCTCATGTCGATCTCTCCCGTCTCCAGGGTGTCGTCGCTCAGCGTCTTCAGCCTCCGCTCGCGCAGCTGCAGCCGGAACGCCGTGCACGCCCGCACGATGGGCTCGGCGTTCGACTCGTCGAACGCCACCACACCCTCGGTGAAGAACTCCCCGTCAAAGAGCGAGAGGAGGGCGTGGAGGTCCTCGTTCTGGCTGGCCAGGAGGTCGTTGATCCACGCGCCCCGAAAATCCTGGTCCAGGTCGTGCAGGGCCTGGGGCGCCGCAAGCGACTTCTGAAGATCGACCGAAAGCTCCCGGATCACGTCCAGGAGCGGGGCAACCACCGGCAGGCTCAACTTTACCTCAACGCGCTTCATCGGATTCAAGGACAGCGGTCAGGTGCCACTGCTGGAGCGTGAAGACATGCGCCTCGGCGGTCTCCCGAAGCCCCACCCAGACGACGGACCTTCCCTGTTCATGGACCTCCAACATGTGCTTTCGCGCCTTCGTCTCGTCGAAGCCGAGCACCTTCTTGAACACCATGACCACATAGGACATCAGGTTCACGGGGTCGTTCAGCACGACGACGCGCCACGCGTCCTCCAGCTGCACCTCCGTGGAGGCGCGTGGGTCGGATCGGGTGTGGGAGCGGGATTCAGGCACGAATGTGTAAACGACCGGGGGCCGGCTCAGGCCTTGTCCCGGATGATCTGGCCAATCGTGGCTTCCGCATCATTGAGCGGAATCTTGACCACTTCCTTTGCCGCACGCCACTTCATTTCCACGATTCCCTCCTTGATGCCCCGTCCCCCCACGGTGATGCGAAGCGGAACACCAATCAGGTCCGCGTCCTTGAACTTGACCCCGGGCCTTTCCGCGCGGTCGTCGACCAGGACGTCGGCCCCGGCGTGCTCGGCGGCGGTCGCCAACCGTGCGGCAATCAGGGTGGCCTCGGCGTCCTGCGGATCCAGCAGGCAGATAAGCACCTGGAACGGCGCGATTGCCCAGGGCCAGATGATCCCGTCGGCATCGTGGCTCTGCTCGATCACCGCCTGGAGTGTCCGGCTAATACCGATTCCGTAGCAGCCCATCACAAAGAGATGCCTCTCCTTCTTGTCGTCGGTGTAGCCGGCGTCGATCCGCTCCGAGTACTTGGTGCCGAGCTTGAAGATATGGCCCACCTCGATGCCGCGGCGTACCTGCAGCGGCCTGCCCCCGATCGGATCGGGCTCGCCCGCCTTCACGCGGCGGAAGTCCCCGAACTTGGAAATCTCCAGGTCGCGGGCGATATTCACGTTCCTGATGTGAACGCCGTCCTTGTTGGCGCCCGTCGTTCCATTGCCGACCAGGCGGATCGCGTTGTCGGCGAAGATCCCCGCGAGTGCGGCCCGGTCCTTGATCGTCCCCTTGACTGTGCCCAGGCTCCCGGGCTTGGCGCCCATGACCGGCTCGATCTCTTCCGGCGTGGCCTGCCGCACAAGGGCAAAGCCGAGCGATCCGAGCTTGGCCTCCTCAAGGTCGTCGCAGCCCCTGAGCACCATGAGGAAGGGTTTTCCGTCCCCGATCATCACCAGGGTCTTGAACTGCTTGTCCGCCGGCACGGAGTAAGGGGCGGCCTCGAGTGCGGCGATCGTCACGGCTCCCGGCGTCGGGAACTCCTCGGTCGGGCCCAAGGGCGCGGGGTCGGCGAGGCCCTCGGGCACGATCGCGCTCCTGGCCTTCTCGCGGTTTGCCGCATAGCCGCTCTCCTCGTTATAGAAGAGGTCGTCGTCGCCCACCTCTGCGGGAACCATGAACTCGTGGGAGAAGCTTCCGCCCATCACCCCGGTGTCGGCCTCGACGGCGATGGCCTGGGTGCCGATGCGCTTAAAGAACGCCTCGTAGGCGTCCTTCATCGCCATGTAGCTTTTGACGGCCCCGGCGTCATCGGCGTCAAAGGAGTACCCGTCCATCATGACGAACTCGCGTGCGCGCATCAGGCCAAAGCGGGGACGGATCTCGTTCCTGAACTTGGTGCCGATCTGGAAGAAGCACTTCGGCAGGTCGCGGTAGCTCGTGATCTCGGACTTGATGAGCGGCGTGATGACCTCCTCATGGGTGGGCCCCAGCACGAACTCGGGCTCACGGGGCCCCCGCTTGCCGTCGCCGGCGCTATCCACCCTGAACATGATTTCGCGGACCGGGCCCCAGCGCGGTCCGTCGGCCCAAAACTCGGCGGGATGGATGTGCGGCATCAGGAGCTCGATGGCCCCCGAACGCTCCATCTCCTCGCGGCAGATCTTCGAGACCTTCTGCATGGCGCGCAGGCCCATCGGCAGGAACGTGTAGAGTCCCCCGCCGAGCTTGCGGACCAGCCCAGCCCTTACCAGGAGCTTATGCGACGCAATCTCGGCGTCGGCCGGGCTTTCCTTCAGGGTGGGAATAAAGTAACGCGACCAGAATTTCATTTGAGCGGTACAGCCAAGAAAGGGCCGGGGCCATTGGCAACACGCGAAAACGTTTGTTGCCAATTGCGCCCGGCCGAATTGGCCTTTGGTGCCTATGACCGCACCCCGCAAGGATCGCAAACCCTGGCCGATGAAATGGATCGTCCTGGCAATCCTTCTTTTCATCCCGGTCTACACCTACCTGACGCTGCACTATCGCCGTCCCGGCCCGGCATTTAGGCCCTATCAGGACATGCGTGACAGGGCCGATGTCATTCGGCTGCTGAAGGCCGGCTACCACCGCGTGGCGATTGACGCCAGCCGTCCGGCCGACCTGGCGACGCCCGCCGGGGCGCAGACCATGCCGGCCCCGGGGGGCTTGCCCGACGAGCTACGAAAGACGCTCGTGGAAAGCCCGCTTCTGCCCTTGGAGATCAGCGCCGTGGCTGCCTCGCCAACGGCTGTATCGGGCATAGACTACCCGATTGCGATCACCTACACCCTGCCCGACAACAAGAGGCAGCTCTCGGGCGCTCACCTCTACGAGCGCGAGGGTGAGATCGTGATCGTTGCCGACTTTGAGCGCCTGGACGGCGGCCTGATGGCGCGGACCCGCGAGGGGACGGCCCTTCTCCAGGTGCCCCCGGGGTCGCTCAGGCCGGGAACGTACCGGGTCGTCCTGGTGGGCGAGCGCTCGTCACGGCAGTGGACGCTCACCATCCGCTGATGGGGGGCCTTCGACCGCCGGCCCCCCCGCAATGGCCCTGAGAGGTCCCTTGACGTGCGGGGAGACTTCCATGAGAACGCGAACAAGCAAATGACCACCGGAAACGGTCAGATCACCGCCGCGCAGCCCGCGGCACCCCAGCCCGCGGCCGCACAGGCCACGACAATCAAGCCCACGGACCTGCGCGGCATCCTCCAGTACGTGCCCCGTTTTCAGGGGCAGATCTTTATCATCGCGATCGACGGATCGATCGTCGCGGACGAGAATTTCGGCAACCTCCTGGTCGACATCGCGGTTTTGCGGAGCCTGGGGATAAAGGTGGTGCTGGTCCACGGCATCGGACACCAGCTCAAGGAGCTCTCGGTCCTACGGGGCATCCCCATCTCCAACAGCGACGGCACCGGCACCACGGATGCGGCGACCCTGGACCTTGCGATCCGCGCCTCCTCCCGGGTCTCCCACCTGATCCTTGAGGGCCTCACGGGCAGCTCCCTTAAGGCCGTGATCACAAACGCAGTCCGTGCGGTGCCCGTCGGCATCATCAAGGGCGTCGATCAGCAGCTGACCGGCCGCGTGGACCGCATCGACAAGGAGCTCATCAACGCGCTCATCGAGCGGCAGGTGGTGCCGCTCATCTCCCCAGTCGCATTTGGACCCGACGGCAAGTCGCTCCGGGTGAACTCTGACCTCCTGGCCGCCGAGATGGCCGAGGCGCTGCACGCCACCAAGATCATCTACCTGGCGCCCAACCAGGGACTCGAGATCGACGGCGGCGTGACCCACGAGATCTCGGTGGATGCCCTGCGCACGCTCCTGACCGAGCACCCCGAGCAGCTCGGGGAGTCGAGCCGGAGCAAGGCGACCTACGCGATCAAGGCGATTGAGACCGGAACTCCGCGGGTCCACATCGTGGACGGCCGGGTCTTCGACGGCCTGTTGAACGAGATCTTCTCGAATGAGGGCGTGGGCTCTCTCGTCTACGGCAATGACTACCAGCAGATCCGCAAGGCGAGCCGGCGGGACGCCCGACTCCTCTACAACCTCACCCGAAACGCCGTAAAGCGCGAGGAGCTGATCCACCGCACCCAGCAGGCGATCGAGAAGAACATCGACCAGTTTTTCCTCTTCGAGGTGGACGAGGCCATCATCGCCTGCGTCACCCTCTGGTTCTACCCCGACCAGCCGGAGACCGCGGAGGTAGGATCGCTCTACGTCCTGCCCTTTTACCACAATCGCGGGATCGGAAAGAAGATGGTCGAGTATGCGTGCCTCCAGGCCAAGGAGCGGGGCGCAAAGCGCGTGATCGCGCTTTCAACCCAGAGCTTCGGGTTCTTCTCCAACGTCTGCGGTTTCGAGGAGAGCACCAAGGACATCCTTCCCGAGGCGCGACTGAAGCTCTACGAGGACAATGGCCGGAACGCGCGGGTGCTGGTCAAGAATATCGCGTAACCAGACTGGGCGGGCCGGCGTCTGAGAGGGTGTACATCATTCATCCATGAATACTCCACTCCCTTCCCTGTTTTCAGACGCCCGCTCCCGGGCCCTGCGCACGGCCTTCGCCGCCGCAGCCCTCGCAGCCCTCATCACCCTCACCTCGGGTTGCGTGGTTGCCGTGCGCCCCGCTCCGCCCCCGCCTCCGGTGGCCGAGGTCTACACCTCGCCCGCGGAAGTGATCGTGACCCAGGAACCCCCCCAGCCCTACGCCGAGGTGATCGGCGTGGCCCCCGGGCCTGGGTTTTTCTGGGTGGGCGGCTACTGGCACTGGTACGGCAACCGCTGGGTGTGGTACCGCGGCCACTATGCTCGTCCGCCCCACCCGGGCTCCGTTTGGGTCGGTCCGCGCTACGTGTACCGCGGAGGCTCGCGGATCTACGTGCGCGGCTACTGGCGCTAAACCCCGGGCACGTCCTAGTCCCGGACCTCGACCACCACCTGGATCTCCGCCGTCGCCCCCCGGGGCAGCCCGTTCACCGCTACGGCGGCCCGTGCGTGTCGGCCGGCTTCGCCGAAAACCTTCACAAAAAGGTCGCTGGCACCGTTGATCACGGCGGGGCTTTCCGCGAAGCCGTCGACGGCGTTAACGAAGCCGCTCACGAAGACGATCCGGGAGACCCGGTCGAGCGAGCCCAGGGCCGCCTTGACGTTGGCCAGCGTGTTCAGGGCGCAGTGCTCAGCCGCCTTGGCTCCGGTTTGGACGGTCTGCTCCTTGCCAACCTGCCCGGTGTGCGTTAGTTTCCCGTCCTGCATCGGAAGGGTTCCCGCGCAGTAGAGCAGGTTTCCCGTGCGAACGGAGGGGACGTAGCTGCCGGCTGCTGCCGGGGGAAGGGGCAAGGACAGGCCAAGTTCGGTCAATTTGGACTCTGGGGTGCTCATGGCACGACTCTCGCTCCTGCTGCGGGGAATTCCACTCAAAAAAACTGACATTGCAGCCACAGACGCATTCAGCCACACACTCCGCAGCCAACCGCCCACGCATGGTATCTCGCATTTTTAACCTCGAATCGCGCGGCACGACGCCCTTTAGGGAATTCCAGGCAGGCCTGACGACCTTCGCGGCGATGGCCTACATCCTCGCGGTCAATCCGTCGATCCTGGCCAACACGGGAATGGACCGCGGGGCGCTTGTCACCGTCACGGCCATAACGGCGGCCGTGGCGACGACGCTCATGGCCCTGTTCACGAACTACCCGATAGCGATGGCTCCGGGCATGGGCATCAACGCGTTTTTCACCTTCACCATCTGCATCGCCAAGGGAGTTCCCTGGAGCGAGGCCCTGGGCATGGTATTCGTGAACGGGGTCATCTTCCTGTCCCTTTCGGTCACCGGGGTCCGCGAAAAGATCATCGCGTCCATCCCCTTGGGGCTGAAGATCGCCGTCACCTGCGGCGTGGGGCTTTTCATTGCGTTCATCGGACTCAAGAATGGCGGGGTTATCGCCGGCAACGCGGCCACCTTCGTGGGACCCGGCGACTTCACCGCGGGACCCGCAGCCCTCTGCCTGGCGGGCATCATCCTCACCGCGCTCCTGGTTGCCCGGAAGGTGCCCGGCTCGATCGTCCTCGGAATCCTGATCATCACCGTCATCGGGCTCTTCACCTCGAACGGTGCCGGCGGCAAGGTGACCGACCTGGGAGCGGGGATATTCTCCCTCCCCCACTCGGCTTCGCCCGTCTTCCTGAAGCTCACCTTCGGCTTCCTCACCAGCTGGACCAAGTTCCAGACAGCCCTCCCCCTGATCTTCACGCTCCTCTTGGTCGACATGTTCGACAACATCGGAACCCTGATCGGGGTCACCAAGCGCGCCGGCCTCCTGAACGCCGACGGCGTCCTGCCCAAGGCGGGCCGCGCGCTCCTTGCGGACTCGATCGCCACGATCCTCTCCGCCCTGTGCGGGACCTCGACTGTGGTGAGCTATATCGAGTCGGCCTCCGGGGTCGAGGCCGGCGGACGCACCGGCCTTACCGCCCTCTGGGTCGCCTTCTTCATGCTGACGGCGCTCTTCCTGACCCCGCTGATCCTCGCCATACCCCCCTGCGCGACCGCCCCGGCGCTCGTGATCGTGGGGATCTTCATGATGCAGTCGGTGGTCGAGATCGACATGAACGACTTTGAGACCGCGGCGCCGGCCGTCCTCACGATTTTCGCGATCCCGCTCACCTTCAGCATCGCCCAGGGGATCGGCATTGGGCTGATCTGCTCGGTGCTGTTGAGTGTCGGCATGGGACGCAGTCGCCATGTGCCGCCGATTGGCTACGGTGTCGCGGCCATGTTCTTCCTCTCGTTCTTCAAGATCTGGCCCTTCCGCTGAAACCCCAGTCTCCGCCATGTCCCGGACAACGGCTCGGATCGTGTTCTTGGTCACCGCCGCTTTCTTCGCGGCGTTCTTTGTCTGGCCGATCATGCAGATCCTGAAGGGCGGGTTCATCGACGCTGACGGCAAGCTCACCTTCGCCTTCCTGAGGACGCTCCTCACCGATCCGACCTACCTGACGGCCCTGCGCAACTCTTTCCTCCTGGCGTGCGCGGGGACGTCCCTGGCCATCCTGATCGCCGTCCCGCTGGCCTTCATCGCCGACCGGTTCGTCTTCCCCCTGAAGGGATTCCTCAACTCGGCGGTCCTTATCCCCATGATCCTGCCCCCCTTCGTCGGGGCGATCGGCATCAAGCAGATCTTCGGGCAGTACGGGGCCTTCAATGCGCTCATCATCGATCTGGGGCTAAGGCCCCACGGTTGGACCTTCGACTGGTTTGCGGCCAACCAGTTCTGGGGAATCGCGATCGTGGAGGCCCTGTCGCTCTACCCCATCATCTACCTGAACGCGGTGGCTGCGCTAGCGAACATAGACCCCGCGATGGAGGAGGCGGCCCAGAACCTGGGGTGCACCGGGTTCCGGCGCTTCCGCAAGATCACGCTCCCCTTGATCCACTCCGGCCTCTTCGCGGGCGGCACCATCGTCTTCATCTGGATCTTCACGGAGCTGGGCACCCCCCTGGTCTTCGACTACGCCCAGGTTACGAGCGTGCAGATTTTCTACGGCCTGAAGGACATCGGCGGAAACCCTTTCCCGTACACGCTCGTGGCCGTAATGCTCTTCAGCTCGATCGCCATCTACGCCGTGGGAAAGGGCGTCTTCGGCCGATCGGGCTACGCCATGATGGCCAAGGCCACCTCCTCCGGGGGTGCACGCTCCCTGCCGAGGGGACAAGCCCTCCTCTGCACGCTGATCTTTGGCTCCGTGGCCTTCTTCGCGATCCTGCCCCACCTGGGCGTTATCCTCATCGCGTCCTCGAAGGACTGGTACTCAAGCGTCCTTCCGCACGGCTTCACTCTCGACAACTACAAGGCGGCCCTGGGCCACGAGCTCACGGTCCCGGCGATCGCCAACAGCCTCAAGTTCGCCAGCATCTCGACCGTCGTCGACGTGTTCCTCGGCGTGGCGATCGCGTACGTGGTGGTGCGAACCCGTCTGGTGGGGCGCAATGTGCTCGATTTCCTTTCCATGCTCCCGCTCGCCGTTCCCGGGATCGTTCTGGCGTTCGGCTACTTGGCCATGTCGCAGGAGGGCCGCTTCTTTAGCTTCATCAACCCCGTTCGCAATCCCACCGTCCTGCTGATCATTGCCTATTCGATCCGCCGCCTGCCCTACGTGGTGCGGTCGGCGGCCGCCGGATTCCAGCAGACGAGCGTGACCCTGGAGGAGGCCGCGGAGAACCTGGGGTGCCCGCCGCTGAAGGCCATGATCAAGGTGACCCTGCCCCTGATCGCCGCCAACCTGATGGCCGGCGGTCTCCTCGCCTTTGCTTTCGCCATGCTCGAGGTGAGCGACTCGATCATCCTGGCCCAGAAGATGGTCTATTTCCCCATCACCAAGGCCATCCTCGAGCTGTTCCAGCTCCTGGGCGATGGAAAGTTCCTGGCCTGCGCCCTTGGGGTATGGGCGATGGTCTTCCTCGGCACCATGGTGGCCGGCATCAGCCTCCTGCTTGGCAAGCGCCTGGGGGCGATCTTCCGGGTCTAGCCCCCGAAGGGTTCCGCCCGTTCACGGATGATCCTGCTGCTCATCGTTTCCATCATCTGGGCATTCTCGTTCGGGCTCATCAAGGGCCTCGCCGGGCTCGATCCCACGGCTGTCGCGGTGATCCGGATCGCCCTCTCGCTCCTGGTGTTCGCCCCGGTCTTCCGGCCCCGGTCCCTCGGCGGAAGCCAAATGCTCCGCCTGGCGTCCATTGGCGCCCTGCAGTTTGGCGCGGTCTACGTGCTCTACCTGCGCTCATACGCCCACCTGCATGCCTACGAGGTGGCGCTCTTTACGATCACGACACCCCTCTTTGTCACGCTTCTTGACGCCCTGGGGCGGCGCCGTTGGAAAGCCCGGTTCCTTGTTGCCGCGGCGCTCTCGGTGGCGGGCGCCGCCGTGGTCGTCTGGAGGTCAATCGGCGATTCCGGCGTCCTAACCGGGTTTGCCCTGGTCCAGCTTTCGAACATTTGCTTCGCGGGGGGCCAGATTGCCTGGAGGCGCGAGAACTCCCGGCTGCCGGAGGGAAAGAGTGAGGCCTCAGTGTTTGCCCTGCTCTACGCGGGTGCGCTCGCCTTGACGCTCGCGGTGTCCTGTTTCACCACGCCTTGGCACGGGTTTTCTGCAGGCCCGGCGCAGTGGGCCACCCTCGCCTACTTGGGCACCGTGGCCTCGGGCCTCGGGTTTTTCCTCTGGAATGTCGGGGCTACCCGCGTCAATGCCGGTTCCCTTGCGGCGATCAACAACGCGAAGATTCCCTTGGGCATCGCCTGCTCGCTCCTGGTGTTTGGGGAATCGGCCAATATCCCCAGGCTACTGGTGGGCGCAGCCTTGATGGCGCTCGGCGTCTGGGCAGCAGGAAGCTCCAATGCGGATGCGTAGGCCGGCGCGTCCGGGCCGGGCTAGTTGAAGTCGAACCCCCAGGTCCTTTTCGCGTAGCTGTAGGTCACCGGCCTGATCGCCGCCAGAGACCCGAGCGCGGAGTCGGCGGTGCCGGCCCGGTAGCGGGCCTCGAAGGCCGCTATCCGGCGTTCGTAGTCGGCGAGGAGCCTCGCCTTTTCGTCGGGCTGCACAAAGGAGTGCTCAAGCGAGGAGCGGCCGAGGGACAGGATCTCCTCCCAGGAAAGGTGGAAGAGCGTCACGGCCGTGTAGTATTCATCGGTCATGTTGGAGTCCCACATGCCTCGGTCGTCCGTATTCAGGCACACCGGAACCCCGGTCCTCAGGTACTCCGGAAACGGATGGCGGGAGAGGTCGGGGGTGTAGCCCAGCAGGCGGTTCGAAATCAGATTCACCTCCACCAGGACGCGCCGGGTCTGCTGCAACAACAGCAGGGTCTCCGGGTCCTTGATGAGGTTGACGCCGTGGCCAATCCGGGTTGCCCCGAGAAGAAGGGTGTCGCGGATGTGGCTGTCCGGCCCGTCCATCTCGCCCGCGTGGATCGACAGCGCCAAGGTCGGGTACTCGGAACGGAGCTTGCGGAACGTGTCGAGGAAGCGCGAGGGGTAGCCGTAGCCGTTTTCCTCGATTCCCGCCATGTTGAGCCCCACCCACAGGTCGCGGTGGGCGTTCACGAACGCGTAGCCCTGCTCAAGCCGCTTCTCGGCGTCCGGGCTGAAACGGAGGATCGTGCGCTGGAAGCGGACGGTGACGCCGGTGGCCGCCACGTCGGGGTGCCTCAGGCGCTCGCGCACGAACGCCACGGCCTCCTCGTCGGGGATTGTCCGGCCATCGTTGTCGACCATGCCCTCGACCAGGAACTGGGTCTCGAGGTAGCCGACATGCTCCGCGCCAAACGCCTTCATATTCTCGACCACGAGCTCCGTGATCACCGGCAGGCACTGCTCAATCTGGCCAAGGCGCGGCCAGATGTGCGAAAAAAATTCCACCCTTCCGTCCCCGGTCCCGTCCAGGCGCATGGACGCCATCCAGCGGGCCTTCTCCTGGGCGGACAGCCCAGCGAGCGGCACGTACTCCGCCTTCACCCTGTCGGATAGCATCTCGTAGGTCTTCTTTCGGATGGTCCGGTAGTAGGAGGTCGGGTCGACCGCGTCGGGCGCCCCCTGAAAGCGCGCCCGGGTGTAGAAGACCTCGCCGCCGTTGCGGGACGGGTCGGTGCACACGTCGTAAACCCACTCCGAGCGGTTTGCGCCGCCCGCATGGTTGTGGAGGTCCCCGCCCTTAGGCATGTCGTAGAGGAACGCGTAGAGTTGGGCGGGGGTCGCGCGGGCAACAATCTCGTCGTACCGAGCGTCGAAGTCGGAGGAACGGGCGACAGGCGTGAGGGAAAACGCCAGCACGCCCACTGCAAACAGGGCCAGTTTTCGAGCGAACATGACCGAACAAACCTCCGCAGGGGCACCCGCGCAAGCCCTCTATGGCGCCTAGGTGAGCGCGAGCTCGCCGCTTGCGGCCGCCACCAGGCGAGCCATGGCCAGGTCGACCGCCTCGGCGGAAGGAGCTTCGACCAGGAGCCGAAGTTTGGACTCGGTGCCCGAGTAACGGACGAGCACCCGGCCGGAGGACCCGAGCTCCTTCTCCAGGGAATTGATCACCCCGCTAAGCACCTTGAGCGATTCGATCGGGATCTTCTCACGGACCCCGAGGGCCCTTGTGGCCTGGGGAAACTTCTGGAGGGCCGTGCGCAGGACCGAGAGGGGCTTGCCCGTGCCGAGCATCACGGAGGCAACCATTAGGGCGGCTACCAGGCCGTCGCCGGTGGCCCCGAAGTCAAAGTTCACGATGTGGCCCGACGACTCTCCCCCGAGGGACGCGCCCTCGCGGCGCATCAGCTCGGCGACATGCCTGTCGCCGATGCACGAGCGCACGACCCGCCCGCCCGCGGCCTCGACCGCACGGTCGACGCCCAGGTTGCTTTGAACCGTTACGACGAGGGTCTTGTTGCGCAGGGTCCCGCGGCGAAGGGCCTCAAGGGCCAGGAGCGTCAGGACCTCGTCGCCGTCGAGGAGGCCACCCGTCTCTTCGCAAAGGACCACGCGGTCGCCGTCGCCGTCGTGGGCCACCCCTACCCTGGAGCCCGACGCCCTGACCAGGGAGCAAAGGGCGCCGGGATGCTCGCTCCCCAGCCCCGAATTGATGTTGTGGCCGTCGGGCCGGTCGCCGATGCACTCCAGGGAAGCGCCCAAGGCCCGGAACACAGCGGGGCTTGTCAGCGCCGTGGCGCCGTTGGCCGTGTCGAGAGCCACCTTCCACCCGGCGAGCGAATCCATCGGAAGAACCGTCATCACCCTCTCGATGTAGGACTCGATAAAGCTGTCGTTGGGCCCGCAAGAGGAGAGCTCCACGGTCCCCACGGCCGGGGTCACTTTGGGCAGGTGGGCCTCGATCGCGGCCTCATCGGCATCGGTCAGCTTGGCCCCGTCCGCGGCAAAGAACTTGATTCCGTTGTCGGTCGAGGGGTTGTGGGACGCTGTTACCGAGCACCCGAGGACAGCTCCCGCATTGCGCAGACCCTGGGAGACGGCGGGCGTTGGGACGACTCCCATATACACTGGGTCAAAACCAAGCGAAGCCACGCCATCGCCAAATGCGCGGCCTAGTGACGCTCCCGAGGCCCGGGTGTCGCGCCCAACCAGGATCGGCCCGGATGCGGCGCCGCGGGCCTTGAGCCACCGGCCGACCGCCTCGCCCAGGCCCCGGAAAAACGCCTCGTTCACAACGGGTCCCCCGTAGGGGCCCCTGATTCCATCCGTGCCAAAATAGTGCCGCTTCATGCCTTCAATTCCCGCGGGAGAAAAAGTCCCGCGTGTCGGCGATCTTTTGCTTCACCGGCCCCCCGAGGAGAAGCTCCCTCGCCTCACCGATCGCCGACCGGATGTCGGGCCTGACGCCCGTCACCCAGAGCGAAACGGCGCTGTTGAGGGCGATCGTGTCGGCGAGACCGCGCGGCCCCCGGCCATGGGAAAGCTCAGTTGCTATCGCCAAGTTGGCCTCCACGTCCCCTCCCTGGATGTCCGAAAAGGGGGACTCGGTCAGGCCGAACGTCTCGGGAAGCCACTCCTCGCGCACGGCCCTGAGCCGACCGACCCCGCGGACCTGGTTTCGGGTGGCCGAGGTCAGTTCATCGATGCCGCGCCCCGGCTCGATCACGCCGTGGACGGCAAGGCCAGCCGGCGTCCCAAGGGCCTCCAGGGCGTCGGCCAGCTTGTTCGCGAGCTCGGGCGAGGCCGCCCCGAGGATCACGTGCGCAGGTCTGCCAGGATTGAGGAGCGGCCCGAGGATGTTGAAGATCGTCCGCTCGCCCCGGGTGGCGAGCAGCTTGCGGACCGGCGAAATGCGCTTGAACCCGGGGTGCCAGGACGGGGCAAAAAAGAAGACGTACCCAAGCTGGTCGAGCGCCGTGCGCAGCCGCTCCGCGGGGGCATCCAGGGCGACGCCCAGGGCCGCAAAAAGATCCGCACTCCCGCATTTCGAGGTGATGCCCCGGTTGCCATGCTTCATGACCGGCACGCCCGCACAGGCGACCACAAGGGTCACCAGGCTCGACACGTTGAAACCTCCGGCGTGGTCCCCGCCCGTTCCCACGATGTCGATCGCGCGCCCGGACCAGGCCGACATCCCCGGGTCGAGGGCCAACGTGCGGAAGTACCCGGCAAATGCGGCGATCTCGGAGGACGTCTCCCCTTTCCTGGAGAGCGCGGAGAGGAACCGGGCCTTGGTCTCGTCAGCAGTCGCCTCCGAGGTCAGGGCTTCGGCGGCCTGCCTCGCCTGCAGGTCGCTGAGGTCTTTGCCCCCTTCAAGGGCAGAGGCCAATGTGGCTAGGTCGCTCATCTTAGTAGCCGTTCGCGGCCAGGGCGGCCACGCCGGCCGCGGCAGCGAAACAGTAGATGCCAAACAGGTGCCAACGGCCGCGCTCAAGCCAGCCCGAGAGCCAGCGGAGCGCACCCAAGCCCGCGGCGAAACTGCAGAGCATGCCGAAGAGGCCGGGAAGGACTTGGCTGCCAAGGCCCGGACCCCCGGCGCCCTCCGACGGGGCGTGCATGAGCCGCATGAGCTCCCGCAGGATCACCGGAGGGGTGATGACGACGGCTAGGGCGAAGCTGAATTCCTCCGCGATGCGCCTGGGGACCCCGAGGAGCATGCCGGTGGAGATCGTCGCACCGGAGCGCGAGAATCCCCTGAAGGGAAGGCAGATGCCTTGGGCGAATCCTATCCAGGAGGCCTCGCGCATCGGCATCATGCGCCCGTCGGACACCGGCGCCGGGGGCTCGTTCGGCGTGGACCGTGCCCGGAGGCCGGCCAAGAGAATCAGGACGCCGACCGCGGCTAGGGAGGCGCTGATCAGGTAAAGGTTGGAAAAGAGGTCCTCGATTTCGGCCCCCGTCCTCCCGTGGAAGACGAACTTCTTGATCGCGTAGTTAAACGCCACAAACACGACCCCGGACACCAGGGTGGCCACAAACACCCTCATGACGGCGTTCGTAAAGGCCGCAGCGCTTGAAAAAAACGCCTTTCTCCAGGAATCCCAGAAATAGGAGATCACCGCGAACATCGTGCCCGTGTGCAGCATGATCAGGAGGAACGTCATCTGGGGGCTCGAGGGATCCAGTTTCATGAGCTTCTCTGCCGCAATGACATGGGCAGAGCTTGAAACCGGCAGGAGTTCTGCGGCACCCTGGACCAGGCCCAGGATGAGGATTTGGAAAAGCGTTGGCGCCATAGGCTTACTCCTTGGTACGCGACCCTGACTAGGGTACAAGTCTTGTGTGCAAGAGAGTGTGCGCTTGACGGCAGGTCGACGTGGCCTTTAAACGGTCAACCTTTAACCCCCTTACAAATGGCAAATCCGAAACGCAAGCAGTCCAAGCGCCGTAGCGCAAACCGCCGTGCAGCCAACGCTTTCATAGCGCCTGAGTTCGCACGCGACCCTTCCGACGGAAGCCTCGTTCGGGCACACCGGGTCAATCCCAAGACGGGTACCTACCGGGGCCGCCAGGTCCTCAACGTAGAGGTCTAAGCCTTACAGTCCAGCAACGACGGTAAGCCCGACGGTCATGTCCCCCGGAACACCCGGTCGGATCGCGGTCGATGCGATGGGCGGCGACTTGGGCCCAAGCGAGGTCGTCGCCGCGGTCAAGCTGGCCCTGACCCAGAGTCCGAACCTGAATCCGATCACTCTGGTCGGAGACGAGGTGGTGTTGAAGCCGATCCTCGTGCACTACGGGTTGAACCGGAGCGAGCGCGTGAGCGTGCACCACGCCAGCGAGGTCATCACGATGGATGACAAGCCGCTCGTCGCCCTGAAGCGGAAGAAAGACTCGTCCATGGTCCGGGCCATCGAGCTCGTGAAGGCGGGCGACGCCAAGGTCGTCGTGAGCTGCGGCAACACGGGAGCCCTGATGGCGTGCGGGACACTCAGGCTGCGCACGATGGACGGCGTGGCGAGGCCGGCTCTGGCCGCCGTGGTGCCGAGGGAGGGCGGACACTTTGTCCTGATCGACGCGGGGGCCAACCCCGAGGCCAAGGCCGAGCACCTGGTGCACAACGCGATCCTGGGAAGCCACTACTGCCGCGTGATGCTCGGGATACCGAACCCGCGCGTGGGGCTCATGTCCATCGGCACCGAGGACGGGAAGGGCAACTCGCTGATCACTGAGACCAACGACCTCCTCAAGCAGATCGGCGACATCATCAACTACTCGGGACCCATCGAGGGGTTCCAGGTGTTCGCCGAGCACGTCGACGTCGTCGTCTGCGACGGTTTTGTAGGCAACATCATGCTGAAGAGCTGGGAGTCCCTGGAGAAATTCATCCGCAGCATGCTGCGCGAGGAATTGGGGGCCAACCCGATGCGGCGCACAGGGGCCCTCCTGTCCAAGGGGGCCTTCGCGGCGCTCAAGGACCGGATCAACCCCGAGGCCTACGGCGGCGCTCCCCTCCTGGGCCTGCGCGGCAACATCCTTAAGGCCCACGGCTCCTCGAACCGCAACGCGATCAAGAGTGCGATCCGCGCGGCCGGAGAGATCATCAAGGCGGACATGAACCAGAGGATAGAGGCGGACATCGCTCGCGCGAACGACCTGCTCATCGCTCCCCCCTCATAACCCTCTTGGAATGCCCACCCAATCGACCGTAATCCTTGGAACAGGCTCGTATGCCCCGGAGCGCATCCTCACCAACGAGGATCTATCCAAGATGGTGGACACCTCCGACGAGTGGATCCGGGCCCGAAGTGGCATTCGGGAGCGCCGAATAGCGGGACCGGAAGAGGCGACCTCGGACCTGGCGGTCGAGGCGGCCCGCCGGGCGCTCCAGGACTCGGGCGTAGCCCCGGGCGAGATCGACCTGATCGTCCTGGCCACAGTCACCCCGGACTACCCGATGCCGTCGACCTCCTGCATCGTGCAGCACAAGCTCGGGATTCCCACAACCGCGGCCTGTTTTGACATCAACGCCGCCTGCTCGGGCTTCATCTATGCCCTGGACACGGGCTGCGCCATGCTCAGCTCGGGCCGGTACAAGAAGGCCCTGATCATCGGGGCCGAGAAGCTCTCCTCGGTGGTCGACTGGCAGGACCGGGGAACCTGCATGCTCTTTGGCGACGGGGCCGGGGCCGTCGTCGTCGGGCTGAGCGAAACGGCAGGAGTCGGCCTGATCGGCACCAAGCTTGGGGCGCTCGGCGAGGACACCGACCTCCTCTTCATCCCCGCGGGGGGCAGCCGGATGCCCACCTCGGCCGAGTCGATCGCCCGGGGCGACCAGTTCATCAAGATGAAGGGCAAGGAGGTCTTTAAGCTCGCGGTACGGGTCATGGAGGAGGCCGCGAGAGATATATTGGAACAACACGGCCTCGCAGCCCATCAGATTGACCTCGTGATCCCCCATCAGGCCAACCTGCGCATCATCGACGCCATCGCCCAGTACCTGGAACTGCCCGTCGAGCGGTTTTTCGTGAACGTGGACCGTTACGGAAACACGTCGGCCGCATCGATTCCCATCGCCATGGATGAGGCCCGAAGGAGCGGCCGCATCAAGAAAGGCGACCTGACGCTCCTCGTCGCTTTCGGGGCAGGCTTGACCTACGGTAGCGCCCTGATTCGCTGGTGATTTCCGCCCTCATGCCGAACCCTTTTTCCCGCCGCTCCCTATTGCCCCTCTGGATTGCGGCGGCATTCGCGCTGGTTGCCACCCCGAGGTTGGCAGCCGACCTCACCTGGACCCCGTCCACCGGATGGCAGCTCGAGGGGGGCGCCCTGTCCGGACTGGCCGGACCGCAGGGCAAATCCGCCCTGGCCCTCATGAACAAGGCCCGCAGGTACGAGGAGGAAGGAAGCCTCCACGCTGCGATTAAGACCTACGAGAAGGTGGCCGCCAAGTACACGAGCTCGGTTTACGCCCCAGAGGCCCTCTACAGGTCCGCCTCGCTGCTCGTCCAGAGGAAGCAGTACTACAACGCTTTCGGCGATTTCCAGCTCATGCTTCGGCGTTACCCGAACACCAAGCGGTTCAACGACGCCATCGGCCAGCTCTACCGGCTGGCTTCCATCCTCCTGGACGGCGGCCACAACCGGCTCTGGGGCTTCATTCCTGAATTCTCTAACCGGACCCGCGCAATCGAGTACCTGGAAGTGATCGTCCTGGACGCACCCTACAGCGACTACGCCCCGCTTGCCCTCATGGAGGTCGCCCGGGGCTACCAGTTCAGCGGGGACAAGGAAGAGGCCATCGATTCCCTGGACCGCCTGGTGAACACCTATCCCCAGAGCGTCCTGGCGCCCGTCGCCTACCTTAAGTTGGGCGACCTGCATGCCTCGCTCACCGAGGGGCCCAAGTACGACCAGGCCTCCACCAAGGAGGCGATGACCTATTACGAGGACTTCATGATCCTCTATCCGGGCGACGCGAACCTGGCCGCCGCCGCCACCGGCGTCGACAAGATGAAGACCATCCTGTCCAACAGCAAAATCTACATCGGCGACTACTACTTCTACAAGCGCCTTAACTACGTGGCGGCCAAGGTCTTCTACAACGAGGCAATCACCGCCTACCCGGATTCTAACCCGGCCCGCCTTGCCAAGAAGCGGCTCGAGGAGCTGGAGGCGAGGGTCAACAAGCAGACGATCAAGCCCACGACCGCGCCGAAGAAGCGGTTCTGGCTGTTCTAGGCGGTAGCGGCCGCTTCCCGATGACGCGCATCTGGGGCACGGTCCTTGTGCTCGCGGTCCTCTTCCAGGGTTGCGCGCACTACCACCTCGGGGCCGGGCCGGCTCCCACGTTCGCGACCCTCTACATCGAGCCCTCCCGGAACACGACGACAATGGCCCAATCCCAGGTCGTCGTCAGCACGATGGTCAGGCAGGCCTTCATCCGGGACGGACGGGTCACGGTCGTGAGCAGCGCATCCGACGCGGACGCCACGCTCGAGGTGGTGCTCGTCAAGTACCGCAGGGACAACGCGGCCAACCGGGAGGACGACAACGGGCTCGCAAGGAAGTTCACGCTCCGCCTGACGGTGAGCCTGAGCCTGCGCGACAACCGCACTGGCCGGATGCTCTTTGACGGCAGGCTGGTCGAGGTCCAGCGTGAGGCGTTCACCGACAACGGGCTCGGGAGTGTCCCGTTCGGGACCAGCAACGACCAGCTCCAGTCGGAATACAACACCCTGCCGCTCCTCGCCGACCAGCTTTCCGAGAAGGTGACCCACGCGGTGCTCGACGTGTGGTGACCCCCTGTCCGACCCATGAAAGAACCGATCCTAGCCCCCTCACTCTTGGCCTCGGACCATGCCGCGCTGGGTGAAGCCGCCGCCGCCGTGGCGGCCCTTGGCATATCCTGGCTGCACCTGGACATCATGGACGGGCACTTCGTGCCTAACCTCTCCTTTGGGCCGGAAACCTTGGCCGCGCTCCGCCGGCACGGTTCAAAGCTCTTTTTTGACACGCACCTCATGCTGTCCGAGCCCCACCGCTATGTGGCCGCCTTTGCCAAGGCGGGGGCCGACCGGATCACCATCCACGTGGAGCCCCAGATCAACCACGTAGCTACCTTTGCCGCGATCCGCAGCCACGGCTGCAAGGTGGGCCTGGCACTGAACCCGGGCACCCCCGTCGAGGCGGTCGAGCCCTTCCTGGCCGAGGTGGACCTGGTGCTCGTGATGACCGTCCAGCCGGGCTTCGGGGGCCAGGCATTCAGGGACGACACCCTTCCCAAGATCGCCCGGGTCGACAGCTGGAGGAGGGAGCGCCGCCTGGACCTCAGGATCGAGGTCGACGGGGGCATCGACCTGGCCACGGGGGCCCTCTGCCGCTCGAAGGGAGCGGACACCTTTGTCGCGGGGACCTCCTTCTTCAGGGCCCCCGACAGGGCCGCCTTCGCGGCGAAGTTCGCAGCGCTCTAGTTGCCGCCCCGAGCTATCGACTCGGCGTGCGCGTAGTTGCGGCGGAAGACGTCGTCCAGGTCGCGCGAGAGCCGGATCGCGTCCACCAGGTTCTTGGAGGTGAGCGCCTTCTTGATGGGCCCGAGGGACTGGTCGTAATCGACGGCCGACATGTCCTGGAGCACCGCGAGCGCCCTTGAGCGCGCGGGCTCGGGGGCCGCGATGATGGCCCGCCAGGCGCGCACCAGCTCGGGGTGCGTGTCCTCGGTCGTGATTCGGATGACCACCGCCAGTTCCTGGAACAATTGCCCCGTCCAGTCGTTCTCGTGGACGAGGACCTTCTTCTGCGAATAGGGGTTGGTGTCGGGATCGCTCAATAAGGGCCTCCATTCCGGATGCGCGTAGAAGTCCCTCCGAACGGGCAGTCGCCTCAGGGCAAACTGCCGGGGCCCGCCCGGGGTGCCCGTCCGGAAGTTCCAGAGCTTCTGCCCCTCAAGGGAAAGCGTGTACTCCATGAAGGCGAGGGCCACGGAAGGATGCGGGGCCCCGCGCAGGAGCGCGATCGGGTCCACCGAGTAGGCCGCCCCGCCCTCGGGCGACACGTAGCCAAGCCTCTCAATTCCCACGGTCCGGCGCCGGACGGCCTCCTGCTGCTCCCTGCCGTAGAAATCGATGCACATGCCCGCCGCGCAGTCGCCCGACGCGACATCGATCGGGGGCTTCTGCGAGGTGTCAGTGAAATACCGCGCGTTTGCCCCGACCAGCTGCAGCAGCTGGAGCCCGTGGACCCAGCCCTCGCGGACGGCCCTCTGAACCCGCGCCTTGGGTTCGCCGGCCGCGTCCGCCGCCTGGAGCTGGTCCAGGCTCCGGTGCATCTCCTGCTGGATCACGTTCTCGAAGGCCGCGGCGATCGATCCGCTCTTGGTCGGGTCGCACATGCCGATCTGGCCGACGTAGCGGGGATCGGTAAGGTCGCTCCAGGCCTTGGGCTCGCGCTCAAAGCCGAGCCGCTTGAGCGCGTCACGGTTGAACAGGATGCCGTAGGAGCTCAGGACCGCGCCGTACCAGAGGCCGCCCTGGTCCCAGTAGACTTCGCCGCCGAAGGTGCGCGGGATCGAGTCGGGGGTGAACCAGTCGGGGTGCAACCGCCCTATCCCCGAGTCAACCAGGCGCCCCGCTCGGGCCTGCCGCTCAAAGTCGAAGGGCCCGCCGCCAAAGAACAAATCGATCCCGCAGCTGGCCCCAGAAGCCAGGAATTCGGCGCGGGCCTCCTTGACCAGGGCTGGCGCATCCTTCGGCAGCCGCCCGTTCTGGAACCCCGACTGGATCTCCGCACTCCAGGCCCGGCCCATCTTTGCGGTCCACAGGTTGCGGAAGGACGCCACGTATTCGCCCTCCAGGTAGCGGGCGATCTCGCTTGTGCCGCCGATCATCCGCCAGTCGAGGACGACGGACCGGCCGGTCCTCGCCTTGTACCACTCCCGGAAGCCGAGGGAGAACTCGTGCCGGATCGCCTCGTTGTGGGGGGTGATGATGACCAGCGTGTCGTCCGCTTCACCGGGGGCCTCCCGGTGGGGCCTCAACAGGAAGGGCAGCGCGACCGTCGCCACGAGCGCAAGGATGATGAAGCCCCGCTTGAGCATGGGCCGGGCGCTAGTCCTTCAGGACCACGACGTCCTCGGGCTGGACGCTCGCATGGAACTCCTCCGTGCTCGACCGGTCGACGAAGCGCGGGTTGAGCTCGAGGATCTTCAGCGACGCGGGGCCCGACACGAAGTCGTACTGGGCGTTCTCTCCGAGATAGACGGACTTGCCGATGCGGCCCAGGACGGAGTTCTCGCCGGCCTTTTCAGGGGATATCGTCAGGCACTCCGGCCGGATGGAGAGGGTGACCTGAGTTCCTGGGGCGGGCGGATTCTTCGGGTCGCCATAGACGCCGTCAAATTCGCCGATGGCCGTCGCCACGCGCGGATGCCCGCCAGAGTCGGCCACCAGGGTTCCCGGGATGAAGTTCGTCTCCCCGATGAAATCGGCGACCGTCTTTCGCGCCGGGCGGCGGTAGATCTGCTGCGGGGTGCCCACCTGCAGGATGTGGCCGGCGTCAAGGACCGCCATCCGGTCGGAGACGGAGAGCGCCTCCTTCTGGTCGTGGGTCACGTAGACCGTCGTCAGCTTGAACTCCTTGCAGACCCTCCGGATCTCCATGCGCATCTCTAGCCGGAGCCGGGCGTCCAAGTTCGAGAGCGGCTCATCGAGGAGGAGGCACCTGGGCCGGATCACGAGCGCCCGCGCTAGGGCCACCCGCTGCTGCTGGCCGCCCGAGAGCTGGTTGGGGCGGCGCTCGGCGTAGGCTCCCATGTGGACCGACTCCAGGGCCTCGCCCACCTTCGTGCGGATCTCGGCTTTCGGCAGCCGGCGCTCCTCCAGACCAAAGGCTACGTTCTCAGCCACGGTCATGTGGGGCCAGAGGGCGTAGCTCTGGAACATCATGCCGGTGTTGCGCTTGTGGGGCGCCAGCCGGGTCACATCCTCGTCGCCGAAGAGGATCCTTCCTTCCTCCGGGATGTAGAAGCCGGCCATGCACCTCAAGAGGGTCGTCTTTCCGCAGCCGCTCGGCCCCAGGAGGAAGAAGAGCTCCCCGGGCTCAACCACGAGGTCGAGGCCGTGCAGCGCGGTCACGGCACCGAATCGTTTGGTCAGGTTCTCTATCCGGATGGAAATCATGCCGCGCGCGGGAAATTGAGACAGGACGCAAGAAGGGCCGGAGTCGAAGTCAAAAAGAAAAACAGCCCCCGGATTTTGTTATTTCTGCGTAACGGTTTGCGTCCCGCTCCACGCTCGGTCTCTCTCGGAATATCCCCATGCCGAACAAACCGAGGACCCAGGGACGTCCCGACCTAGAGAGCGTCATGTTCACGGAGGACCAGATCAAGGCGAGGGTCCGCGAGCTCGGCCAGGAGATCCGGGCCGTTTTCGGGTCCGGCGAATTCACGATGATCTCGATCATCAACGGGGCCGTCATGTTCACGGCGGACCTGATGCGCGAGATCGACAACCCGGTGCGCCTGGACTGCATCCGCATCTCGAGCTACGGGGAACGGACGAAGTCGGTCGGGGCGCCGCAGATCGTGGCCAGCCTGACGATCGACATCGCCGACCGCCACGTTCTCCTGATCGACGACATCCTGGACACGGGCAAGACGATCACCCTGGTGTCGGGACTGGTGAAGAAGCAGAACCCGGCCAGCCTGAGGACCTGCGTGCTCCTCGACAAGATCGGGCGCCGCGAGGTGAATTTCGAGGCCGATTTCGTTGGGTTCAAGATCCCGAACAAGTTCGTCGTGGGCTACGGGCTCGATTTCGCGGAGCGCTACCGGAACCTACCCTGCATCGGGGTCCTCAGCCCCCGGCTCCAAAACCCTAGCGCCTGGGCCTAGGGCGGCTGCGCGCGGGCTTGCCGAGCTTCTTGAACTTTCCTGACTTCAGGGAATCGACCTGGTCCCGGAGCACGGCGGCCTTCTCGAACTCGAGCCGGCCAGCCGCCTCCTGCATTTCGTCCTCGAGCTCGGCGATGACGGCTGCGACATCCTCGGCGCTCTCCTCTGCCTCGGGCTCGTCGCGATTGCCGGTCCCATCGTAGGTCTGAAGGCTGGCCTGGGCCCCCCTCTTGACGCTCCGAGGGATGATCCCGTTGGCCTCGTTGTAGGCGATCTGCTTGGCCCTGCGGCTGCGCGTCACCTCGAGCGTGCGGGCGATCGACCCGGTGATCGTGTCGGCGTAGAGGATCACCCTGCCCTTCTCGTGGCGCGCCGCCCGCCCGGCGGTCTGGATGAGGCTCGTCTCGCTCCGCAGGAACCCCTCCTTGTCGGCGTCCAGGATCGCAACCAGGGCCACCTCCGGCAGGTCGAGCCCCTCGCGCAGGAGGTTGATCCCCACCAGGACGTCGAAATTGCCCAGGCGCAGGTTGCGCAGGATCTCGATCCGCTCGATCGTATCGATGTCGGAGTGCAGGTACTCCACCCGGACCTTCGATTCCCGGAGGTAGGTCGTCAGGTCCTCCGACAGGCGCTTGGTGAGGGTGGTCACCAGGACCCGCTCCCCCTTGGCGGCGGCCGCCTTCGCCTCGGAGATCAGGTCCTCGACCTGGCCCTTGATGGGCCGGATCGTGATCTCGGGGTCGAGCAGGCCCGTGGGCCGGATGACCTGTTCGGCCACGACAGAGGAGCGCTTGATCTCGAACTCCGAGGGTGTCGCCGAGACATAGAGCGTCTGGCCGGTGATCCGCTCGAACTCCTCGAAGCTCTGCGGCCGGTTGTCCAGGGCCGAGGGAAGCCGGAAGCCGAAGTTGACGAGCGTCTGCTTGCGCGACTTGTCCCCGTTATACATCCCGCCGACCTGGGGAATGGTGACGTGGCTCTCGTCGACCATCAGCAGGAAGTCCTTCGGGAAGAAGTCGACCAGGCAGAACGGGCGGTCGCCCGGCCGGCGGTTCCCAAAGTGCAGCGAGTAGTTCTCGATCCCGTTGCAGAACCCCATTTCCTGGAGCATCTCGATGTCGTAATTGGTCCGCATCTTGATGCGCTGGGCTTCCAGGTACTTGCCCTGCCCCTCAAACCAGGCAACCCGCTCCTCGAGTTCCTTTTTTATGGAGGCGATGGCCGGGGCGAGCGTCCCGCGTGTGCGGACGTACTGGTTGGCGGGATAGAGGTCGAACTTGTCGAGGGTGCGGATCACCTCGCCGGTGAGGGGCTCGAACTCGCTGAGCGCCTCCACCGTATCGCCGAAGAACTCGACCCTGAGCCCGTGCTCCAGGTAGGACGGCATCACGTCGACCACGTCGCCCCGGACGCGGAACCTGCCGGGCTTGAGCTCGTAGTCGTTTCGCTCGTAGATGTTGTCGACCAGGCGCTCGAGGAAGGCGTTTCGCCCGAGTTCGCTCCCGGTCTTGATCGAGATCCTCAGCTCGGTGAAATCCTCGGGCGACCCGAGGCCGTAGATGCACGAGACGCTCGCCACGACGATCACGTCCCGGCGGCTCACGAGCGAGCTGGTGGTCGACATCCTGAGCCGCTCGATCTCCTCGTTGATCGCAGAGTCCTTCTCGATGTACGTGTCGCTCGAGGGGATGTAGGCCTCGGGCTGGTAGTAGTCGTAGTAGCTCACGAAGTACTCGACGGCGTTATCGGGGAAGAACCCCTTGAACTCGGAGAAAAGCTGGGCGGCGAGGGTCTTGTTGTGGCAGATGATCAGGACAGGCCTTTCGCAGCGCGCGATCACGTTGGCCATGGTGAACGTCTTCCCGGACCCGGTAACCCCGAGGAGGGTCTGGAAGTGGTTGCCCGCCGCTATCGAGTCCACGAGCTGCTCAATGGCCTGGGGCTGGTCACCCGTCGGCTTGTAGTCGGAGGAGAGCTTAAAAAGCATGGCCAATGGCTATGAGTTGGGGCATACCTTGCCCATGTCAAAGGCAGTTGTCTCGACGTTGTATGATTCGGACGTCTTTCGCATGGCGTGCAGGCAATTTGACCAGGCCGCTGACGCGATCAACCTTCCGGAGGAGATTCGGGACCGCACCAAGTACCCCCGCCGCTGCATCGCCGTGTCCCTGCCGGTGAAGCGAGACAACGGTAGCGTGACGGTATTCGAGGGGTACCGGGTCCAGCACAACATCTCCACCGGCCCCTCGAAGGGCGGCGTGCGGTTCCACGAGAGCGTGACCCTGGGAGAGGTGGGCGCCCTCGCCATGTGGATGAGCTGGAAGTGCTCCCTGGTGGGCCTGCCCTACGGGGGAGCGAAGGGCGGCGTGATCGTGAACCCGCGCGAGCTCTCGGCCACCGAGCTGGAGCACCTCTCGCGCCGCTACATGCAGGAGCTGATTGGCTTTGTCGGCCCCCAGCTCGACATCCCGGCCCCGGACGTCGGCACCAACGAGCAGATCATGGCTTGGATGATGGACACGTACTCCAACCACGTGGGCTACATCTGCCCGGGTGTGGTGACCGGCAAGCCGATCGCGGTGGGCGGCTCGCAGGGACGGCGCGAGGCCACGGGAGCGGGAGTGGCATTCCTGGTGGGCAAGTACCTGGAGGACATGAAACTGCCCATTTCCAAGTCGACCGTGGCCATCCAGGGATTTGGCAACGTGGGAAGCGAGACGGCCCTCGCCCTGTCCGCCATGGGGGCAAAAATCGTCGCCATCAGCGACTACACCGGAGCGATCTATAACCCTGCCGGGGTCGACCTGAGGAAGGCGCTTGCCTACCTGCAGAGTGAGCGGGTGCTCAAGGACTTTGACGGGGGAGACGCTGTCTCCAACGAGCAGCTCCTGGAGCTTGAGTGCACGGTCCTGATCCCAGCGGCCCTGGAGCGGGTGATCCACCAGGACAACGCGCCCAAGCTCAAATGCCGCCTGCTGGCCGAGGCGGCCAACGGCCCGACGACGAACGCAGCAGACCGCATCATCGAGGACCGCGGCGACATCGAGATCATCCCCGACGTCCTGTGCAACTCGGGCGGCGTGATCGTCTCGTATTTCGAGTGGCTCCAGAACCAGCAGAGTTTCTACTGGGACCGCGACGAGGTGATCCGCAAGCTCCACGCCATCCTCGAGAAGGCCAAGGAGTCGGTGGAGTACCAGAAGAGGAAGTTCAAGTTCAGCCGCCGGCTGGCCGCCCTCACCCTGGGGATCGGCAGGGTCGCCGAAGCCAAGCAGAAGCGAGGGCTCTTCCCCTAGAAATTGCGGAGGCTACCCCGGGCAGTGATCCGGGCCTTAGGCTCGGGCCTTGGACATAGCCCGGGCTTGGATCACGACCTCGGCAAACAGAAGCGGTATGGCCCAGCACGACCAGGCAAGCAGCTTGCCGCGCTCGTCGTCGCTGAGGATGTGACGCCTGCCGAGAACCTCATCGAGGAGCCTAAAGGTAACGAAGGCGAACGTGACCACGTAGCTGCGGATCATCCACTGCTTGTGCTGCTCGATGTTCTTGATGCGGATGGCGACAAAGGCCATCGCGGTGGTGGCGACCCAGGCTACGGCGAGCCCGGCAAGACCTAGGGAGTAGGCTGACCCGTGGTCGATCGTTACCGCCAGCCCAAGGGCCGCCACCGATCCCGTAAGGACCGTTGCCACGTAGACCCGTCCCGCGATCCGGTGGGCCTGGAGGTACTTCCGGCGCATCCCCGACCAGAACTGGAGCGGGCCGATCAGGATGGCAATGAGCCCGCTGACCACGTGCGGGAACAACCATGAAACGCGGGGCCAGAAGTAGCCCCCATAGGACTGCGCCGTGAAAACGAAGTAATGCGGGACGTTCTTGACGACGAAGTAGGCCAGACAGGAAAGCAAAACGGCCCAGCCAAGCCAAAAGACCAGGCGAGATTGACGGGCGGAATCAATTCTCTCCTAGGGGGTTACGGGGTTCATTGGGCCGGGATCGTTGGATACGGCGGCTGGCGACGGCAAGCCCTAAGGGGATGGAGCTCCCCTCGCGGCAGCCGCGCCGCCGGGGAGGGGCGTCAGACGAGGGCTGCAATCTCCGCCAGCGACGTGACGAAGGCAGGGGAATTCCGCTTCACCTTGTCGCGGGCGACGTAGCCCCCAAATCCGATGAAGAGGTCGACAACGGGGAGCGTTTCCAGGTCGCTCGCCCCGTCGCCCACCATCACCACCTTCTCCGGGTGCAGTTCGGCCTTCAGGCTCGAGATGATCTCGGGCTTGCCGCCGGAGCGGGTGGTCGGAAACGAGGCGTCAAAGCCCTGGTAGCTCCCGTCGGGGGCGAAGGAGAGGTCCACGGCCTCGATACGGGCCACCCCCAGGTGCTCGGCCAAGGGCCGGATGATCTGCCGGAAGCCGCCGCTCACAATGACGGGGGTCCATCCCAGGGTGCGGAGTCTGTCGATCGTGGACTTGGCCGTCGGCTCCACGGTTTCAATGTAGCGCCGCCCCACGCTCTCGGCATCCGCCCGCGTCGGGTTGATCGCCTTAAGGCGCAGTCCAAAAACGTCCTCGATGCGGATGAGTCCGTTCATCGCGTCCTCCGTCATCTTCTCGATGCGCCCGAAAACCTCGTGCCCGCGGAGCCGGGCCAGCTCGTCGATTCCCTCGATCGAGCTCAGCGTGCTGTCGCAGTCAAAACAGATCAGTTTCAACTGCCGAAAAACCTACTTCTTCGTGCTGCGCTTGAACTTCGTGGTGAACTTCTCGACGCGGCCGGCGGTGTCGACCAGGCGCTTCTCGCCGGTGTAGGCGGGATGCGAGTCCATCGTCACGTCGCGCAGGACGATGAAATATTCGATGCCGTCGATTTTCTCCTTACGCGCCGACTTCATGGTCGAGCGGGTGAGAAAGCGTTTGCCGGTGGCGACATCAAGGAAGCAGACCGGGTTGAGCGTCGGGTGACCTTCGGTTTTCACGTGGAGATAGGGTTAAGCTTCAGCCCTGGCGCGCTTTGTAACGCGGGTCAGTCTTGTTGATGACGTAGATCTTGCCCTTGCGGCGCACCACTTGGCAGTCCGGGTGACGCTTCTTGGCCGATTTGATGGAGGAAACAACTTTCATAAAAGGGTACAAAACAGAGAGGGGCCCCCCACCCTGTCAACTCAGTTCTTCCCCGGCTCCTCGGGCTCGTCCACCATCAGCTCCCATTCGGCGCCCTCCTCCGAGAGCAGGGAACGCCAAAGAGCCTCCTGCACAGGGCGTTCGAAAAGATCAGCCGGGGGGCTGGCCACGATCCATGTCCCGCTCTCCAGCTCGTTCTCAAGCTGGCCGGCCGACCACCCCGAATACCCCAGGTAGGCCCTCATCTGAGTGGAGCCGTCCGCCATCAGCTGAACCGCCTTCTCCGGGTCGATCCCGAAGTGGAGCTGGAAGGCGTCCTCGCGGGCCTGCCAGGCGGCGAGGATCAGCTGCTCGGCTTGGACCGGGCCCCCGACAAAAATGGGCGTGGAGGCCAGGGGCCCCAGGGCAAAGTCCCCCTTCAGTTCGCCCAGGCGCTTTCCGAGCGGCCGGTTCAGGACGACGCCCATCGCCCCCTCCGGGCCGTGGGTCGACATGAGAATTGCCGTGCGCCTGAAATTCGGATCGCGCAGCACCGGGTGCGCCAGGAGGAGCGAACCCGCGAGTGACTGCTTGGTGCCGGTGCGTTCTCTCACGGTGGGAACAGGAGGATCAGAGCTTCTTGAGCGTGATCCCGGCGTCCGCCATCAGCTGCCCGACGATGGGATCGTTGTGGTAGTCCGAGCGGTACTTTATCTCCGAGATGCCCGACGCCGCAAATATCTTCGCGCAATTGATGCAGGGAAAGTGGGTCACATAGGCGACGCAGCCCGCCACCGAGCTGCCCCGGCGCGCGGCGTCGGCAATGGCGTTCTGCTCGGCGTGCACGGTCGCCTGCTCGTGGCCCGCGCGCACCCGCGAGACGTGCGGGGTTCCCGGGAGGAACCCGTTGTAGCCCGCCGCCACCAGCCTGTTTCTCTTTTCGCCGCCCGAGACGATCACGCAGCCCACGTGAAGCCGCTCGCAGTTTGAGCGGCTGGACATCAACACGGCGGTCGCCATGAAATATTCGTCCCAGGAGGGGCGGTGGCTGAATTTCTGGGTGGCCTGGGCTATCAGGTCCACGGGGGTCTTCTTGGCGGCACACATGGTCTGGAGTGCCGGCACCTTGCAGCGGGGAACGGGGCACGGCAACCTTCGACTGTCATTCCAGTTTCCTCGGGTGCCCGGGCCGGGGCGGCCCAAAACGTCGCCCACGGTTGCCATGGGAGCGTGCCTGCCACAAGGTTGCCGGGCACATGGAATCCCCTGAACCCTTTCGAGCCGCGAATGGACCCTGATTCCGAATTGGAGAGGGGGCGCACCTGCCTGCCGGAGCTGCTGGACACCCTGCCCCACGACCATCCCGAGGCCCTGCACAGCCGCAGGGACCTGAGGCTGGTGAACCGCTTCATGGGCAACCCGGGTTGGTTCGGGCGGACCCTGCCCCGACTGGTGCGGCCAGGCGAGCGGATCCTGGAGCTGGGCGCCGGGACCGGCGAACTCTCCCGGAAACTCCACCAACTTAGGCTCGCAGCGGACGGCCTCGACCTGTGCCCCGAGCCGGCGCCATGGCCAAGGGAGAGATCCTGGCACCAGGAGGACCTGAAGACCTTCGAGGGCTACCGAGACTACCCTGTGGTGATTGGAAACCTGATCTTCCACCAATTCACCGACGGGGAACTTGCAGATCTGGGAGCCCATCTCTCGGCGTGCGCCCGGGTCGTGGTCGCCAGCGAGCCCACGCGCAGGCGCCTATCCCAGCGGATGATGAGGGCCGTGGCTCCCTTATTCGGGGCCAATCGGGTGACGCTCCACGACGCCCACGTCAGCATCGCCGCCGGCTTCCTCGGGGACGAACTCCCCCGGGCCCTGGGGCTCCTGCCGGAGCACTGGGACACGACCTGCACGACGACCGTGACCGGAGCCTACCGCATGGTCGCGGTAAGGCGGGACCGAGGCTGACCCGTCCCCACCCAAACCTTCATGTTACTCCACACCGTGGCGACCGCAGTGCCGACCGCCACCTTCACCCAGCCCGAGTGCTGGAATCTGATCGAGAAGTCCGGCGTCCGCTCGCAGCTGAGCCGACGGACCATGCTGGTCCTGAAGACCATCCTGAACGGGGAACACGGGATAAGGACCCGCCATTTCGCGACCCCCGACATCGGGCGGATATTCGACCGCACGTCCGACGAGCTCAACCAGGCCTTCAGGGCGGAGGCCCCCGTCCTCGCCGAAAGGGCACTCGGCCTGGCGCTCAAGAAGGCGGACCTGGAGCCGGGAGACCTCGACGCCCTCCTCATCTGCACCTGCACGGGCTACCTCTGCCCCGGCCTCTCAAGCTATGTGGCCGAGCGCATGGGAATTGCCCCAAACGCGATTCTCCATGACGTGGTCGGCCTCGGGTGCGGTGCGGCCATCCCCACCCTGCGGTCGGCGAACCACCTCCTGGCGGCCCACCCCGGAGCCAAGGTGGCCTGCGTCGCCGTGGAGGTGAGCTCGGCCGCCTTCTACCTGGACGACGACCAGGGCGTGATCGTGAGCGCCTGCCTCTTCGGGGACGGAGCAGCCGCCTCGATTTGGAGCTCCACGGCCGGGCCCACGGGGCTCAGGGCGTTCGACTTTCGGTCCCTGCACCTGCCCGCCGAGCGGGACAAACTCCGGTTTGAGCAGCGCGGCGGCAAGCTGCGCAACCTCCTGGATCGGGCGGTCCCCGAGGTGGCCGCCGGCGCCGTGGGCCGGCTCTGGGCGGAGCGCAGCGAGAGGCCCGTAGCCCGGGTGGTGGTGCACCCCGGCGGCCGGGATGTCCTCGATGCGGTCGAGCCCGTCGTCTCCCCCCACCGGCTCGATGCAAGCGCCCGCACCCTTAGGGAGAACGGGAACATGAGCAGCGCCTCCGTTCTCTTTGCCCTGGAGGAGTCCCTGAAGGGCCCGCCCGCCACCTCCAGGGGAGATTTTTGGCTCGTGAGTTTCGGCGCAGGGTTTAGCGCACATACGTGCCGAATAGGCGCCTAAGCCATGACCAAGCTCTCCGACCTTGTCTCCTACTGCGACACGCGTACCCGGCTGAAGGCCTTCAAGGACGCACCGGGGGCCTTTAACGGCCTGCAGCTGGAGAACGACGGCCGAGTGACCCGCATTGGGGCGGCAGTCGATGCCGGGCTCATCCCCTTCCGGAAGGCCGTCGCTTCCCGCGTCGATTTCCTGATCGTCCACCACGGGATGTACTGGGACATGCCGAGAGCCCTCACCGGACCGGTCTACGACCGGTTAACCACCCTCGTGCGCGGCAACTGCGCCCTCTATTCGAGCCACCTGCCCTTGGACGCCCATCCCAAGATCGGAAACAACGCGGTGCTCGTCTCCCAGCTGGGCCTTAGGCCCGCCCGGGGCTTCGTCGAAAACGACGGGGGGCCCGTGGGATGGATTGCAAAGAACCGGGCAACCCGCGCCGCCCTCAGGGGACGCCTGGAATCCCTTTACCCCCGCGTTATATCGATCGAGTTCGGCTCGGCCAGGCCCAAGGAGATCGCATTCTGCAGCGGCAGCGGCAACGGAGCGATGGCGGCCCTTCTCGCCTCAGGGGCCGACACCCTGGTAACCGGGGAACTGCGCGAGGAGTGGTTCAACGTGGCCCAGGAGCGAAACCTCAATCTCTACCTTTGCGGCCACTACGCCACGGAGGTCCACGGCGTGAAGGCCCTTGCCGCGGAGCTTTCCGCGAAGTTTGGATTGCCGTGGGAGTTCATTGCGACCGAAAATCCCCTTTGAGACGCCCCACCCACCGGCCATGAAAAAGATCGCGATTTTAAACGGACCCAACCTCGACCGCCTCGGCAAGCGCGAGCCCGAAATCTACGGGAGCGCGAGCTTGGCGGACCTGGAGAAGGCGCTGCGGACCGAGTTCGGGGACCGCGCCACGCTCGAGTTCTTCCAGTCGAACCACGAGGGCGAGCTGATCGACCGGATCGCCGGCCTCGCCGACCAGAAGTTTGACGGGATCGTGATCAATGGCGGCGCCCTGACCCACACCAGTGTTGCGCTCAGGGACGCGCTCCTCGGGGCGCACCTGCCGACGATCGAGGTCCACATCTCGAACATCTACAAGCGCGAGGAATTCAGGCACACCTCCCTGACGGCCCCGGCCTGCGTGGCGGTGATCACCGGCCTCGGGCTCGAGGGCTACCACGCCGCCATCCGTTTCCTGCTCGGCAGGTAGGCTGGTTCCTTTCCGACCCGGGTATCCCGGCGATTGCTACCGGTGCGAGGTCCCGCCTCGGCGTACCCGGTCACCGGTCGAGACTAGATCAGAACCCAAATTACATGGGCCAAGTGGAGCGTGGCGCACGTGGCGAGGGCCGCCGCCGTGTCGTCTGCCACGATCCCCCATCCTCCCGGCAGGCTCTGCAGGGAGTTTATGACCCAGGGTTTCCTGATGTCGAAGAAGCGGAAGAGTCCAAATCCCGCGGCCAACAGGCCGATGAAGCCCAGGAACCCGGAGGGTGCGATCATCTGCCAGCCCATAAAACACAGGGGCATCGCAACCACCTCGTCCAGGATCACCTCACCGGGGTCCTTGCGGCCCATCCGGAGCTCCGCCTCGCCGCAGACCCCCACGGCAAAATAGCCGAGCAGGAGGCTCGCGATGATGACCTCCACCACCGAGAGCGGGTAGCAGCACACGACAAAGAAAACGATCCCCGCAGCCGAGCCCCAGGTCCCGGGTGCCGGCATGCGCAACCCGACCGGCCCCAGTGTGGCGATGCCGAGGACGGCCTCGGTCGGCATGTGCTTGGGCCACGAGGGCTGGGTGAGTTTCATGGGGCCTTGTCCTCGTCCGCGAACACGAGCCGAGCGTTATGCGAAATGTACCGGTAGCCCGACCAGACGGAGAGCACCGTTCCGGCGACAAAGACCACGACGCCGACCTTGTCGACAAACTCGACCGACCGGGAAGTGTCGACCCCGAAGAAATAGGCCCAGTCGTTGGCGAGCATCGGCGCGCCGAGGAGGAACCCGAGCGCGATCAGCTGGGTCATGGTCTTGCTCTTGCCCCCGCTGTCGGCGGCAACGACGATGCCCTTGGAGGCGGCCACCATGCGCATGCCCGTAATCAGGAACTCGCGGCAGAGGGTGATGAGCGCCAGGGGAACCGGCACCTCGTGCTTGTCGACCAGCGCGATCACGATGCCCATCACCATGATCTTGTCCGCCATGGCGTCCATCAGCTTCCCAAAATTGGAGACAAGCCGGAGCTTGCGCGCCAGGTAGCCGTCGAGCCAGTCGCCCACGGCCGCCAAGATGAAGAGGACGAACGCAAGGGTCGCAGCCCCCGGCCAGCCGCAGTACATCAGCCCGACGATGACGAACATCAGCGGAATCCGCGAAAGGGTTATGGCGTTCGGGACGTTCATCGTCGCGGTTAACAACACCCCGAGGGGCCCAGATGGCAACAACGGAGAGGAACCTGCTCGCCAGAGGGCGCCATAACCCATTTCCTCTTGGCGAGCCCCCGCCATGCGCCACTGCATCTATCCCGGCACATTCGACCCCATCACGTGCGGACACATGGACGTCCTGTCCCGCGCCGCGCGCCTCTTCGACAAGGTCACGCTCGCGATCGGCGAGAGCCCGAAGCAGCCCCTCTTCACGCCCGAACAGCGCCTGGCCATGATCCGTCCCAACATCGCCGAGTTCCCGAACGTGACCGCCACGGTCTTCTCGGGGCTCCTGGTCGAGTTCGCCATGGCCCAGAAGGCCGACGCGATCATCCGGGGGCTGCGCGAACTCTCCGACTTCGAGTTCGAGTTCAACATGGCGCTCATGAACCGCCACCTCCAACCGTCCATCGAGACGATCTTCGTGATGCCCAACGAGCAGTTCAGCTACACGAGCTCCTCGCTGGTCAAGCAGGTCGCCCGCTACGGCGGCGAGGTGGCGCATTTTGTGCCGGCGAACGTCGCACAGGCCCTCAAGGTCGCGTTTAAGAAATGAGGGGATTGCCGGGCAGGGCGTGGATGCGAAAGGGGGCCCTGGCATGCGGGGCCGCCGGGGTCGCCTTCACCTGGGCCATGGGCAGCCCCCTCTCGGAGGGCATGGAACTCTACAAACAGAAGCGGTTTGGCGAGGCCAAGGCGGTGCTTGAACCCCTCGCCGGCGCGCCGGCACCCGATCCCCTGGCGTGCTACTACCTGGCCATGACCCTGGAGGACATGGGCGGCCCAAGGGCCCTGGACCAGGCACAGGTGCTCCTGGACAGGGCCACCAAGCTCGCCCCGGACAATGAGGCCATCCTCTCCGAGTACGGCGGGGTTTGCCTTCTCCTGGCCGACCGCGACAGCTCGCTGACGATGGCGATGGCGGGCCGGAACGCGATGGTTCGGGCCATTTCCGAGAACCCCGCCGACCTCGATGCCCGCGAGGGCCTTATGTCGTTCTATGCGCAGGCTCCCTGGCCGCTTGGGGACGCCGACAAGGCCCTGGACCAGGCCTCGGAGATCGCCAAGAGGGAGCCCAAGCGGGGCCTGGCGGCTTACCGCAAGATTGCCGGGATCTTCCAAAAGGCCGGCAAGACCTCCCGGGCGGAATCGGCGCAATTGGCTGCGCAAAACCTCGCGCGGGCCAAGCCCTAGTGCTATCCCATTAACCATGGCTCGAATCCCGATAGAGGACAACTACACCGACGTGATCGCCAAGGCCCAGCGGGGCATGGCGATCACCGACGAGGACCTGTGCAAGAGGGCCGAGATCAGCCCCGCGGACCTTTCCGCCGTGAAATCGGGCGAGGTGAACGACGCGGTCATCCGCAGGGTGTCGCGCCATCTGAGGCTGAGCCCCAACGCGCTCGAGGAGCTCGCCCACAAGCGGTGGTACCCCGAGGCCCCCATCTTCCCGCATGGGTTCGCGATCTTCAACACCCCCTTCGAGGACATCACGGTCAACAGCTACCTGATCTGGGACGCCCGCTCCCGGACGGCCGCCGCCTTTGACACCGGCTCCGACTGCGGGGAGATGCTCGACCTCCTGCGCTCCGAGAAGCTCCGCCTGCAGATGATCTTCCTCACGCACACGCACGACGACCACATCGCCGACCTTCCCCGCCTGGCCAAGGAGACCGGGGCCGAGGTATGGTCGAGCGAGCGGGAGCCCTCTACCCACCCCGGGGCAAGGACCTTCAAGGAGAACGAGCATTTCCACCTTGGGGCGCTGGCCATCAAGACCCTGCTCACCTGGGGCCATTCGCCCGGGCAGACCACGTTCTACGTCACCGGCCTAAGTTATCCCCTTGCCGTCGTGGGGGATTCCCTCTTTGCCTGCTCGATCGGGGGCAGCAAGGAATTCTTCGCGGACCAGCTCAAGAACGACGTGGAAAAGATCATGAAGCTGCCCCGCAACACGGTGCTGGCGTGCGGCCACGGGCCGCTCACGACCGTCGGCCAGGAAAAGCGCCACAATCCATTCTTTGCGTCCTAAGCCCCGCCCTCTAGGTAAGTTCCGCACTCGACTCCGATGCAAGCCACAGGCAATGTACCCAAGAAAGTGACCCCTTTCATGAAACGTAAGACGACGTTCGTGCTGTTTTTGGTGTGCGCACTGATCACGGCCTGGATCGTCATCATCACCGACAAGCAGGTGCGCGACCACCTGGGCAGCACGCTCTACATTATCGGTTTCGCAATCACCGGGTGCATGATCCTCGTTCTCGCGGGCTACGCGTGGAACCAGGAGCTCGTGAAGACCCTCAAGTCGATGCACGACACGACGGATTCGGTCCGGCTCGTGGACTCCCCGGCGGGCGGCGACGAGAGCGACTCCGACGAGATCATCGGCCTTGCGCGCAAGATCGAGCGCATGGCGCGCTCCCTCCAGCAGGTCGAGGCAAGCTACAAGGGCATCGTCGAGGACCAGCCCGACCTGATCTGCAGGTACCGGAACGACGGCAAGATGACCTTTGTCAACGGCGCCTATGCGAGGGCCGTGAACCGCAAGCGGACCGAGCTGGTTGGGGTCGATTTCCCCTACTTTACCCCCGGTGCGGCGATCGCGGACGAGCCCTAAACCTTCGAGGCGGAGATGCCCTTTGACGACGGCCGCCGCCTCTGGATCCGCTGGACCCAGCGCGCGATCAAGGACGACGAGCGCAACACGATGGAGTACCAGGCCGTGGGCCACGACATCACCGAGCGCAAGGAGGCCGAGGCCGCGCTCCTTCGCGCCAAGGAGGCGGCCGAGGCCGCCGACCGGGCAAAGTCGGAATTCCTGGCGATCGTGAGCCACGAGCTGCGGACGCCCATTAACGCCATTATCGGCTTCTCCAAGATGCTCGGCTCGACCACCCTGACGCTCGACCAGAGGGAGCAGGTGGAGATGATCAACTCGAGCGGCCTGGCCCTGGAGAAGATCATCGCCGACATCCTTAACCTCTCGAAGATCGACTCGGGCAAGATCGACATCGAGCATGCGCCCTTCTCGCTGCGGATGTGCGTCCAGGACATCTGCGCCTTCTTTGCCCCGAAGGCGCGCTCGCTGGCGCTCGCCCTGGATTCGAAGGTCGACGCGGGCGTCCCCGAGATCGTTAACAGCGACGAGTCCCGGATCCGGCAGATCCTCACGAACTTGATCGGAAACGCGCTCAAGTTCACCGAGCGCGGCGGCGTCACCCTCGAGGTGTCCTGCGCCCGCGGCGAGCCCGTGGAGCCCGGATCTAACCGCCGCGTCGCCCGACTCTTCTTCGCCGTGAAGGACTCCGGGATCGGCATCCCCGCGGACAAGATGGACCACCTCTTCATGCCCTTCAGCCAGGTGGACACCTCGTCGACCCGCCGGCGCGGCGGCACGGGCCTGGGACTGATCATCTCCAAGCGCCTGTGCGAGCTGATGGGCGGGACGATTTCCGTCGAGAGCCGCGTGGGCGAGGGCTCGACCTTCCGCTTCTCGATCCTGACCGACTTCGAGGAGAGCTGAGCCCCTCCCTGGGGCCCTGTCCTTCTCCTCAGAGCAGTTTCCAGCGGAACCTGAGGACCTCCGTCCAGGCGCTCCGGCCCGAGCCCAGCACGCGGCTCACCTCCAGGTCCCACTCAAAGCCGTTGTGGATCGCAAGGGTCGCCCCGCCGCCCACCGTCCCCGCGAAGGATTTTGACCCCGCCGTCGAGTCGCTCAGGGTCGACTCCGCATAGGCGCCGAGCGTGCTGCCGAGCTGCCACTTGACGAAGGCGCTCCCGTACCACCGCGTGTCGTAGCGGGTGTTGGCGACGTTGCGGAACTCGTCCCACTCGATCATGGCGGCCGCCTTCGTTCCCGCGGCGATGTCCATCGACCACGGAAAGATGACGGCACCCTCAACAGAGTTGTTGCCGATCGCCGCCGAGTGGGTCGGCAGCATCACGAAGGGCACGATCGCGGCGGCCTGCCCCGATGAGGGATCCCTCCAGAACGTCCACTTGGGCCGGAGCGTGATGTCGCCGATGCCGCTCTGCGTCTGGTCGTTTCCCGAGCGCGAGAAGGTGTCCCTTACGAAGAATTGCGTCCCAAACTCCATGTCGACCGTGTTGGTGAGCCCGGCGGAGAGGAGCGTCGTGCCGAGCGCCAGGGCCTTGTACTGGTTCGGGGCGGTGGTGTCGGTCCTAAGGCCAAGCGAGATGGCGTCCACCTTCAGCAGGATGCCCCCGGGCTCGATCGTCTGGGTGGTCTCGGTGACCTGGGCCCCGGCGCGCGGGACAAGGGCAAGGCAGAGGAGGAGCAGCGCAAGGGCTTCTGACCGAAGCATACGGGGCGTGACGCTCATCGGAAAAAGGCTCACGAGGGGACGCAGTGGTGTCACCACAAAAAAGGGGCCCGCTCCCGCCAAGCCTAGTCGAAGATGATGGTCCTCGTGGCGCACAGGAACACGCGGTCCTCGTTCAGGAGCTTTAGCGTGTGAGAGAGGACCGTGCGCTCGATGTCCCTGCCGGCGCGGGCCAGGTCGTGAGGAGTGTAGGAGTGGTCCATAGGGATCACCTGCTGCATGATGATCGGCCCCTCGTCGAGCTGGTCCGAGACGAAGTGGGCCGTGGCGCCGATCACCTTCACGCCCCGGTGGAAGGCCTGGTGGTAGGGCTTTGCCCCGACAAATGCGGGGAGGAAGGAATGGTGGATGTTCACGATCCGGTTCGGCCACCGCGAGACAAAGGCCGGGCTCAGGATCCTCATGTACTTGGCGAGGACCAGGTAGTCGGGCTTGAGCGGTTCGACCAGGGACTGGATCAGCTCCTCATGGCGCTCGCGGCTAAGGCCATCGCTCGGCACGCTGTGAAACGGGACGGAAAACTTGTCCGCCAAGGGCCTCAGGTTGTCGTGGTTGCTGACGACTGCCAGGAGCTCGGCGCCCAGTTCGCCGTAGGCATGGCGGATCAGGATGTCGGCCACGCAGTGGTGCTCCTTGGAGACCAGGACCACGATCCTCCGGGGCACGACCCGGCGCACCTGGACCAGGGACCCCTTCGGCAAGAGCGCTTCGATCGCGGAGGTAACACTTGGAGCATCCAGTGAACCGCGGCAGCCGGTCCGCATGAAGAAGCGCTGGGTCTCGGCATCCACGAACTCGTGGTTCGATATCACGTTCGCGCCGGCCCGAAAAAGCACCCCGGTGATGGCGTGGACCAGCCCGGCGCGGTCCGGACAGTCGACCAGGAGCACGAATTCGGGATTGAGGGGCGAATCAGCCACGTGGGGAAATTCGGGGCCAGGTTTTACCGAGTCAAGGCGCGGGTCCCCGCGGGTCCCCGCATGGGGTCAGGACACCGGGCCCCTCAAGTAGCGCACGACGTCGGCCGCCCCGTAGCGGTCCGAGGCGGGGTCCAGGAGCCTTGAGAGGTCCGACACCTCGTTGCCCGCGGTAATGAGCGCGGGTTCAAGAACCCCGTCGCGCACCTGGGCGTAACCCACCGTTGCGGCGAGCCCGTTGCACAGACACATACGCCCCACGGTGTCTTCCGGGGCGCCCCCTTTCCTGACGAAATCCTCGACTGGCTCGCCGGAGCACCGGAAGCCGACGCTGCCGTCGTCCCTGCGGTACGGCTGGCGAAGGTACCCCAGGTCGCAGACGCGCTCCCGCTCCTCGTAGCACGCCGACTCGGAGAGGGTGCCGGCGACCCGCGCCACCTTGAAAGGGAAACCCGTGGGCGAGGCATTGGGGTCGGTGAACACGCGCGCCGTCCCCTCCATGCTCGCCCGGATCGCCTCGCGCTTAAACTCCTCCTCGATCCCTGATTCCTCGCAAAAGGCAAAGGCTGTTCCGACCTGGATTCCCTGGGCGCCAAGGGCCAGCGCCTCGGCCAAGCGCTCGGGCCTCGCCTTGCCCCCGGCGAGCCAAAACGGCAGGCCAATTTCCTTGATCTTGCCAAGGTCCGGGACGTCGCGGGGTCCGTAAATCGGCTCACCCGCCGCGTCCAGCTGCATCGGTCCACGGGGAGGTGCGTTGTGGCCGCCGGCGATGTCGCCCTCGACCACGAACCCATCTACCCTGCCGTTGGACTTCTTTGCGAGAGTGAGCGCCAGGGTAGCCGAGGACACGATCGCGATGAAATGCGGCCGCTTGAGCGTTGGGGCCACACCCCCAAAGAGGCTGGCCGGGTCGAGCGAGGACAGGAATTCCTCACCGGGAAGCGCACCCTCGACGTCGATCTTCAGGCTTGCCGCCTTTCCTTCGGAGAAAAGGTCGAGCGCCCCGGGAATCGACCTCGGGATCCCGGCGCCCATCAGCACGTAGTCCACGTCGGCCAGCATGGCCCCGTAGAGAGACGCCAGGGTCACCAATTGGACCTTTTCCAGGAGGTTGATCCCTACCTTGCCGCTGTGCCCCTCCTTCGCGAGGTAGACCTCCACAAAGTTGGCGGCGACCGTCAGCTTGGTGAGAGCGGAACCCAACTCCAGGTTCGGCATCTGCACTCCCCGGTAAGGTGCGGCAGCGGCCTTCCCTCCAGGGATGTAATACGTGTCGATGATTCGTTTGCCGACCTCGGGAATGGGAAAGGCGCCCAGGGCACGCCGCATGTGGCCCTCCGGGTCTCCCTGGGCCAGCCGACGCAAAAGGACCACTCCCAGAAGGGTGCCCGAGACGACCCCCATCTCGCCGGTCTGGGACACGGCTCTGGCCAAACGCCAATTGGATACAGCGACGCCCATGCCGCCTTGGATGATGCTCGGGTGTGCCATGGGGTAAGGAAGGGATTCTGGGGTGCCGCGTATCACCGCAAGGACGCGGGACCGGAAAAGGGGTGAAGGGCCCCGCTGTGAAGCAGCGTTCGAAGGCCGTGCACCATAAGCGTCCGGCGAGCCTACTCCTTACGCGGGATCATAGGAAGCCCAGAAACCGGGCCGGTTATCAGGTATTAGGGCAATTCGAGCGTGATACCTCGCTCCATCATTTTTTGCGCCGGGCAATCCCACGTAAAGCCGCCCCGGATCCCTATCTTACGTTCAGCTCCCCTTATCCTGTGTGTGACCCAGACCCGACGACGAAATTGCTTGTCAGCAGTTTTGCTACAAACCGTAATAGCCCTCTTCGACGCCAGATTGGGTAAGGGCGCGGTAGCCAAGTGGTAAGGCCGAGGTCTGCAAAACCTCTATGCGTCGGTTCAATTCCGACCCGCGCCTCCAATTCTAAGTAACTATTTAGCAATGAGTAACGATAGCAGAAGCACTCGACTGGAACAGAACTGCAACACTTTCTGAGTGGACGTGAGTGCCTAGGATTCCCCAAGTCAAGCCATAGAGGACCGCACTCAGTCGGTCAAAAGCCCTACTGCATCGCATTGCGCGAAGCCTCTCGTCCGCTGGAGGGCATACTACGATTTTTTAATCGTCCCATCCGGTCCTATGAATCCGCTCGGAGTCGCTTGAATTGAGAAGTCATTGGGTGGCTTTCCAGCACCGCTGCGTTCGCCGGCGCGCCCGTCCTTGGATGACACACGCCAAGAGCACGGCCGTTTCCAGCGAAGCGAGCCAGCAGTCGCTCGGATTGCCACTCTGCAAGTTTCCCACAATCTTCTTCCTCCACGCTCGCAATAGGCCCTTACGGCACTTCGTAGATTTCCGCCAGCGCCACGCCCGTGGTATTGTTTACTCCCGATACTTGCACCGTGTAAGCGCCCGGCTGCAGGTTCACTATCATCGCACTGTCAGCACCGCTAGCGGTGAGAGTGAATGCGCCCACAGAAGCGCCGACGCTGGCTATCTGGGCGGGATTGCCACTCGTGCCCCAACCGGTGTTCGCGGCGACCGTCGTTGTCCCGCTTAAGAGGCTGAGGCTCGGCTGAGCAAGGTATCCACTTACATTGAACTGCGCCAAACTGGGACCGTCGCCCCGCACGAGCAATTGTTCGGTTCCGCTTCCACCGATTACAAACCCTGGAATCAGGATGTTCCCTCCGGTCCCGACCTGTGTTCGGGTCGAGACGTTGATTAGACGAGTCCCAGTCGAGGAGACCTCGTAGATTTCAGCGAGAGCGACGCCCGTCGTATTGCCAACTCCAGATACTTGAACGGTGTATGACCCTGCAGTGAGAACTATGATCACGGCGGAGTCTGCACTCCCCGGCGAAAGGGCAAACGCACCGACACCGGCGGCGGTCGAAGCGATTTGAGACGCATTGGAGCTGGTTCCCCAGCCGGTATTGGAGGCGATTACAGCACCGGAACTATTGAATACGCTCAAGCTCGGCTGAGCGAGCACCCCAGAAACGCCAAATTGGCTAAGACCGGGTCCGTCGGCCCTTATCAGTAACGTTTCCGTACCGCTCCCAGAAATCACAAATCCCGGTATTAGAATATTGCCACCGGTCCCCACCTGCGCACGGGTCGAAATGTTGACCAGTCGGGTATTGTTTGCAGTTAAGCCCTTTACGCTCAATGTTCCGAGACTGTAGGTCACAGCGCCAAGCTGGGCATTGGTAATGACGACCGTGTAGGTACCCGCGTCGGCCGCACTAGCTGAAGCGATGAGGTAAGCTGAATTTGTGGCACCCGCGATATTAGCTCCGTTGAGACGCCACTGATAGGTCGAAGGTGTGAACTGTGGCGTCACCGACAATGTCACCGACGTGCCAGCCGCAACTGGGCTCGTAGGAGCAGAGACCTGAAATATCTCTTTAGTCGTTTGATTTATGAACTGTGCGATGTTGGGTGAACCGACACCTGTGCACAAATCGTAGCCTAAACCTGCAGAGTACGCCCCATTGTTTCCGACCGTGACATCGTTAAAGGCATTGGTCCCTATCAACGCATATGTCCATCGATTCAGTAGTCCGATTGCCTTTAGTCCGAAACTCGCCCTGTACTGATTCAGCATAGCCACGACCCCAGCCCAGATCGGCGTCGAAAGGCTGGTTCCCTTGACTCCGCTCTGACTGCCATTTAGCACAATAAATGCACCGGCATACCCGCCCCCTGTGACATATGCTTCGGCCATGGATGAAACATCGGGCACGCAACGATACGATCCCGCAGGGACCCCGCTACCGACTTGCCACGCTGGCCGCGAAAAATAGCTGCTGATTCCCCCACCGGTAGCCATCGGAGTCGTCGAAACCCTGCCAATTTCCGACCAAACCAGTTCGGACGTAGCCTGCAAACTGCTATTGAAGTTCGTCGTCGTCCCTCCGACAGAAGTCAGGTTCGGGTCGCTGGCCGGATACGAAGGTGTCAAAGGATTGGAAGCGACGTACCCGCTCCCCTGACTGGGCGCATTCGGATTTGAACCGCCATCGCCAGAAGCGGCCAAAATTGTGATCCCTGATGCGGCAAGTTGCGCTGTTACTTGAGTTCCCGCCTGCAATAAGGCGGGTGGGTTGTCGGTTTCGCGCCCCGCGGCGCTTATGGATACGATATTCACCCCTCCGTCGTTGGCGATCTGTGTGCACGCGGCCGCGATGTCCGTAAATGCCAATGTTGGTATCGCGTAGAATCGGATATTTGCGCCCGGAGCGATTCCTGATGCCCATTCGGCGTCGAGCGAAGCCTCAGTCGCATCACTGGTCTGGCTCGCGGAGGTAGGTCCCCCATTCACGTTTTCAAGAGCGTAATTGGCCAAGGAACCATTGATTCCGGCTGCCTGCCAAAAGGCGCTAAGGTCAGTTTGAAGCGGCGCTGCATCCATGATCACGGCGATGGTTTGTCCGCTTCCAATTATGGGAGAGCCGTTCGCGTCATTGGAGACCGGCACCGAATATGCCGCCAATACATCAGAAGGGGTGACGTAGCCTGCCATCAGATCAACGTTGGCCACCAAATGGGCATTCGTTTGGAGTCGAATGTGTGGCTGAAGGCCAAGAATGCCTAGCACCGCGTCCTTTAGGTCGCTCGGCACCGATGGGATGGAAACTGCTGACGTAAACTCACCGTCCATTGTAGCTACCCGAGCAAACGTAACGCTGAATACCTCAGCGATCTTGGCTATGCTTCCACGCACATATAGATTCGTGTGGTGATTGTCGTTGAGCGTTCGTGCCAATCCCTCGCCTTCAAGCCACGCGGCGGCGCGGGTGTAATCCTCCCTTAGGGGAAGGTATCTTGATTCCATTTCCTCAGGGGCAATCGTTTCCCCTGCTTGGATGCGGCCCTCCAATTCAGAAAAATTTCGCATCCGAAGGCTAACGAGGACATTGAGCGGGGCTTCCTGTTCAAGGGCGGTCAAAACTGATCTTGTAATGTGAGGGCCCGGCCCAGACGGCGTGACTGGGACCGCCATTATTGAGTCACGAAGGGCAATTCCGCTTTGTGCCCCGGGAATCACACCGCCCATGATTGGGCACACCGTCAAAAACGAACAGATCGAAAGCAGCGTAAACGGTACACGCGTAGCTTCCTCTCTTGCACTGGAAACAAGGCTAGAACCAGCACGCACAAACATCCCGTCCGATGAGATTGAGCGGATCCACCTTTTCGAGTCACCC
>CAITBM010000112.1 GCA_903890485.1 uncultured Opitutaceae bacterium
CCTGCTCCTGGGCGGTCTTCTCGTCATAGACGGCGTAGATCTCGTTGTAGTCGAGCACCCGCAGCTCGGCCGTGCGCTTTGGCGGCGCCTGCCTCTACACCAAGATCCAGTCGTATTTGGACCGTGGCACACTGTCTCCGGCGGGTTTCATTATGTTGTTAATCGGCCCCCGGCTGCCGGAGGTTAACACGAGATCGCAATGCGCCCGTAAGGATGGCCCATTTTGCATGCCACTGCAAGCGAGGGTTCTTCTCGTCTTTTGGACAGGCGGAAGCGGCGCTGGGGCGAGCCCTGGCGCCGCTCCGTCAAGCACGGTGAAGCCCTCAGGGTGTCGGGGCGGGCAGGGGAGACACGGTCTGGGTGAACACGGCGTCCCGCGTGACCGTCTGCCCGTTTGGAAGTGTCGTCGATACGCTGCGCGAACCTGAATTGCCGTCCACGGTCGTCTGGACCGTCCGGTCGATGGTCTTGCCATTCGCGCCGGTCACGACCTCCGTCTTGTCCCAGGTGCCGGGTGCAACCTTGGTATCCGTGGCCGTGTACGTCGCCTGCGTTCCATTTGCCCGCGTGAGGGTCCCGCTCTCGGTAACGACCCCCGGGGCCGTGCGCACATCCGTTCCCTGCCAGGTGGTGATGGCGCCATTGGGCCGGGTCACCGAGCCGGAGACCGCCGCCGTCTGCGTCGCCTTGTTCCAGTTGGCTTGCGATTGCCAGCTGCCGGAGCCGCCAGCGGCGTTGGTCCAGGTACCCTGGCGATTCACGACGCCGCCCGAGCGGGTCGTCACGGAGGAGAGGGTTCCAGCCCCGCCCCTGCTTGTCGTGTAGGTTCCCGTGCGGGTGATTTCCTTGCCGGCGGCGTGCGCCGCGCTGGCGAAGGCCAAGAAGACGCCAGCAATGCCGGCGATCGCGATGATTTTGAACAGGGGTTCGTTTTTCATTGAGGTGGGTTTCGTGTGAGGTTTGCCGTAGCTGGGGAACGAGACGCCCGCTACGGCCCGGCGAGTTACGCCCGGCCCGAAATATCCCTGCCAAAATCCCGCGCCGGTGTGTAACCGGCCGGGTGCATTGGTCGTCCTGCGGCCCTACTTGGCCGGGAACGTGGCCAATTGGGCGATATACCACTCCCCCGAGGGGTCCTTAACCCAGCCGATCTCCAGTCGGCCCGAGACTTCAAAGAGGCGGCCCTCCGGGCTGCGGACCTTCTGGTGGTAGGTGCCCAGCTGTTCGGCCGTGTCGCCGTCGATCAGCGTGCTGGTGGCCACGTCCGAGTTCGAGAGGACCTTGTAGTCGCTGTACCCCTCGATGAATTTCTGTATAGCCGCGCGGCCGTGGACCGGGGGCTGGCTCGGATTGACGAGCTCCCCGTCTGCGGCGTACATGGCGGCAAGCCCCGCCGCATCCATCCTTAGGAGAAGCTCCGAGTAGTGCTGGAGCCGCGCCTCGACTCTCGCGTGGTCGACCTTCGTATCCTTCTTTCCCGCGCAACCCGAACCGGCCAGGACGGCGAGCAGGAGCAATAATCCGTTTTTCATGGACGGCCCTTAGTCCGCGACCGGGGCGGAGAGGGCGTCGATCGCCTTCATGACCTGCGGAGTCAGCTTCTCAACGACGTCGAGGGCGCCGAGATTCTCGGTCAGCTGCTCGACCCGGGAGGCGCCAAGGATGACCGTGCTCACGTTCGGGTTCTTAAGGCACCACGCGACGCCAAGCCGCGGGAGGCTGGTTCCCAGCTCCCTGGCGATGGCGGCGAGCTTCGGCACGGTTGACAGGCGTTTCTCGATTCCTGGCTTCTTCAGGAGCTCGGTCTTGAGCCATTCCAGCCCGGGCACGCCGAGCCTCGTCCCCTTGGGGACGCCCTTCATGTACTTGCCGGTGAGGAGGCCGGAGGCCAGGGGAGACCAGATGGTGGTGCCAAGTCCCGGGCTCCGGTAGAGGGAGCCGTACTCCTTCTCCACCCGCGAACGGTGGAAGATGTTGTACTGGGGCTGCTCCACGATGGGGTGGTGGAGCAGGAGGCGGTCGCACACGGCGTGGGCGGCCTCGATCTGGGCCGCGCTCCACTCGCTTGTTCCCCAGTAAAGCACCTTGCCCTGCGTGATCAGGTCGTGCATGGCGCGGGCGGTCTCCTCGATCGGAACGCTCGGGTCGGGCCGGTGGCAGTAGTAGAGGTCGAGGTAGTCGACCTGCAGGCGCCCGAGCGCCTCATGGCAGGCCTCCACCACGTGCTTGCGCGAAAGCCCGTTCTCGTTGGGCCGGTCGCCCGGGCCGCCGAAGAACACCTTGCTTGAGACCATGTAGCTCGTTCTCCGCCAGCCGGACTTCTTGAGGATCGCCCCCATCACCACCTCGGCCTGGCCGTCGGCGTAGGTCTCGGCGTTGTCGAAGAAGTTGACGCCGGCCTCGTAGGCCGTGTGGAGGAGCTTCTTGGCCACGGGGTCCCCGATTTGCTTTCCGAAGGTGACCCATGCGCCGAAGGAGAGGGCGCTGATCTTGATGCCTGATTTTCCGAGTTGGCGGTAGTGCATGGTCATGGGGAGGGGATTTCTTTGCGGAGACTATGGAGCGGCTTGCTTGAGTCCGCAAGGGTGGTGCGCTTGACTAGGCCGGTCGGCCGCGGCACCTCTCTTGGGATGACGCAGCGAGCGGCTGGAACCCCCAAGACCCCACAATGAGGAATCTCTGGAACGGCGCGGATGCGGCAGGATTCCCCGGGGACCTCGGCCAGAGGGTATATTCATCGCGGCTGCTGGGCCGCGACCCGTCGCTCGTCCTCCACGGCGGGGGCAACACCTCGGTGAAGACCGTCGAAGCCAACATATTTGGCGAGTCCGAGAGGATCCTCCGCGTAAAGGGCAGCGGATGGGACCTGGCAAGCATCGAGGAGCGGGGATTCGCCCCTTGCCGCCTCGCCCACCTGACGCGCTTGGCCACCCTCGATTCGCTTTCCGACCTGAGGATGGCCACGGAGCTCAGGGCCTGCATGACTGACCCCTCGGCGCCAATGGCCTCGGTTGAGGCGATCCTTCACGCCGCGCTTCCCGCCCGCTTCGTGGATCACACCCATGCCGATGCCCTGATCTCGGTCACCAACACGGCAGACGGGCTCAAGCGCGTGCAGGAAATCTACGGCGACCGGGTGATCATCATCCCCTACGTCATGCCGGGTTTTAAGCTGGCGCGGCTTTTTGCCGAGCTCTTCCCGAAGGGATGCACCCCCCGGACCGAGGGGGTTGTGCTCATGAACCATGGGCTGATTTCGTTCGGATCCACAGCCGAGGAATCCTACGCGCGGATGATCGATCTGGCCACACTCGCCGAGGAACACCTCGCGCGAAGCAAGGCATGGGTTCTTGGGGCGGGGCCGGCTCCTGCCCCCCCGGGGCCGATCCGCGCGGAGCTTGCCTCCTTCCGGCGCTCGCTTTCCCGCGAGATGGGCTGCCCGGCGGTGCTCACCGTGCATTCGGACCCGGCCTGCCTCGGGTTCGCCCGGCGGCCCGACTTGGATCGGCTTTCCCAGCAGGCACCGGCCACGCCCGACCACGTGATCCGCACCAAGAGGGTCCCGATGATGGGGCGCGACCTGGAGGGATACCGCGCGGCCTACGAGAAGTACTTCAACACGTGGGCCGACAGGGCGGATCCCAGACCCACGATGCTCGACCCGGCGCCACGCGTCGTGCTCGACAAGGATTGGGGGATGTTGGCGGTCGGGCGAACGGCCCAGGAGGCCTCGATCGTCCACGACCTCTACCGGCACACGATCGACATCATCCTGCGCGCCGAGCTGCTGGGGGGCTGGCGGGGGCTCTCGCCGGAGCACATATTTGACTGCGAGTACTGGGACCTGGAGCAGGCCAAGCTCAGGCGCCCGGGCTCCCCTCCCGTCTTCCAGGGCGAGGTGGCCCTGGTGACCGGGGCGGCCTCCGGGATTGGGCGGGCGTGTGTTGACGCCCTCCTTGCGCGCGGTGCGGCCGTCGTCGGGCTGGACCTGAACCCCGCCGTGGCGGAAATGCTCGATCGGCCGGATTACCTTGGGATTGCCTGCGACCTGACGGAGGAGGGGCAGGTGTCGGCGGCCCTTGAGCAGGCCGCCCGCGCCTTCGGGGGGCTCGACATCCTGATCCTCAACGCCGGGATCTTCCCCGGGGGGCGCAAGATCTCCGAACTCGGCACCGACCTGTGGAGAAAGGTCATGGCGGTGAACCTGGATGCGAGCTTTGTCATGCTCCGGGAGTGCCATGCCCTGCTCAAGGAAGCGCCTCGGGGCGGAAGGGTCGCCGTGATCGGCTCCAAGAACGTGCCGGCGCCGGGGCCCGGCGCGGCGGCCTACTCCGCCTCTAAGGCCGGTGTGAACCAGCTCATGAGGGTCGCCGCCCTTGAATGGGGCTCGGACCGAATCCGGATAAACTCCCTGCACCCGAACATGGTTTTCGACACGGCGCTCTGGACTCCGGAGATCCTGGAATCGCGCGCCCGGCACTACGGCCTTTCGGTTGAGGCCTACAAGACCAACAACCTCCTCAAGGTGGAGATCACCAGCCGGGATGTGGCCGAGCTCGCGGCCGAGCTCTGCGGGCCCCTCTTTGCGAAGACCACCGGTGCGCAAGTCCCCGTGGACGGCGGAAACGAGAGGGTGCTGTGAAGATCAAGGGAAAGCCGCACCGAACGATCTGGCCCGGCGCCGACGGCGTCTCGGTCGAGATCATCGACCAGACACGCCTTCCCCATGAGTTTGTGGTCGCCCGCCTGGGGACACTTGGCGAGGCGGCGCACGCCATCAAGGCGATGCTGGTCCGGGGAGCCCCCCTGATCGGCGCGACGGCTTCCTACGGGCTTTGGCTCGCGCTCAGGGTGGACCCCTCGGACAAGGGCCTTGCCGATGCCGGGGCGGCGCTCATGGCGACCCGGCCGACGGCAATCAACCTGAGGTGGGCCGTCGAACGGATGACCGCGTGGCTTTCCCCGCTGCGTCCGGCAGAGAGGGCCGAGGCCGCGCTCAGGCGAGCGGCGGAGATCTGCGACGAGGATGTCTCCATCAACAGCGCCATTGGCGCCGCCGGGCTCCCGCTGATCCGTGCAATCGCGGTGGGCAAGGGCCGGGGCGCGGTGGTGAACATCCTCACCCATTGCAACGCGGGCTGGCTTGCCACCGTGGATGTCGGGACCGCAACGGCGCCCATCTACGCGGCGCACGACGCCGGAATCCCGATCCACGTCTGGGTGGACGAGACCAGGCCGCGCAACCAGGGGGCAAGCCTCACCGCGTGGGAGCTGCTCAACCACGGGGTTCCCCACTCGGTCATCGCCGACAACGCGGGCGGCCACCTGATGCAGCACGGGGAGGTCGACATGGTCATCGTCGGCACCGACCGCACCACGGCGACCGGGGACGTCTGCAACAAGATTGGCACCTACCTGAAGGCGCTTGCAGCAAAGGACAACGGCGTGCCGTTCTATGTCGCCGCCCCGTCACCCTCGATCGACTGGCGGGTGAGGGACGGACTGAAGGAGATCCCGATCGAGAACCGCTCGGCCCGGGAGGTGACCCACCTCTCCGGCCGGCTCCCGGACGGCAGCGTCGCCACGGTGGCCCTGACGCCCGAGGGAAGCGGCGCCGTTAACCCCGCCTTTGACGTGACTCCCGCCCGCCTCGTCACTGGACTCATCACCGAGCGCGGCATCGTGAAGGCGTCGGAATCCGCGCTCAGGGAGCTCTTTCCCGACAAATAGATCCTCGCTACACACTCACCCCAAACATTTCATGAAATCCCTGAACCGCCGCCAATTCCTGAAGACCTCCCTCGCAGCCACTGCCACCGCAGCCCTCGCCGCGTCGACACCCGCCAAGGGTGCCCCATCCAGCGAGGGGGGCGGCGAATACATCGAGCTGCGCGCCTACCGGCTCAGGCCCAACGCCCCGCACACGCTCCTGGACGCCTACCTGGAGAACGCGCTCATCCCGGCGCTCAACCGCCGAGGCGTCGAGGCCGTGGGCGTTTTCACGGAGCCCGAGGCGAAGGACGGCAAGACCGTCTGGGTGCTGATCCCTTACCCGAGCCTCGGCGCCCTTGCCGCCGCGACGGCCTCGATCAACGCCGATCCCGGGGTCCAGGCCGCCGGTGAGGCGTACCTTAAAGGCACCTCCAAGGAGAATCCCGGCTTCGACCGCATCGACAGCTGGTCGTTCCTCCCGTTCGCGGGACTGCCGAGGCTTGTGGTCCCCAAGCTTGCCAAGGAGGGCAAGCCCAGGGTGTTCGAGATGCGCACGTACGAGAGCTACAGCGAGCTGAAGGCGCTCAAGAAGGTGGCGATGTTCAATGCCGGGGAGATCGCGCTCATGCAGGATCTCAACCTGTCCCCGGTCTTTTACGGACAGGCGCTTGTCGGCCGGGACCTGCCGCAGCTCACCTACCTGCTCTGCAGCCCGGACATGGAAACGCACAAGAAGAACTGGGCCGCGTTCGGGGTGCACCCCACCTGGGTCGCCCTGAAGAACGACCCGCAGTACGCGGACACCGTTTCGAAGATCACCAGCCGCTTCCTGGTCCCGGCGGCGTTCTCCCAGATCTAGCCGGAGGATTTTTTCGGGGACTGGTAGCGGCTCCGCCGCTGTACGCTGTCATGGGTTAGCATGAGCCTAGCCTTGGACAGGATCCGCTACCCCGATGCGTTCGCCGGCACCGCGCACTTCGGGCGGGACGGGTACTCGGTGCTAGAGGGCTTCTTCTCGCACGCGAGGATAGACCGGGCCGTGGCGGCCGTACGGAGCGTGCTCATGGAGAGGCCGAGCGAGGTCGTCGTCGACTGCCTGAGGAGCGGACGTCGGACCTTCTGGTCCCAGGCCAGGGAACCCGCGAGCCGCAACTTCAAGTTCAACGACCTTTACCTGCTCTGCGGGGAGGTGAGGGATCTCGCGCTGGACCCGGCGCTCGCGATGACGCTCGAGGACCTGCTGGGGGAGCCTGCGGTGCTCTGCAACAGCCTGAACTTCGAGAAGGGAAGTTCCCAGCCCAAGCACATCGACTCCCTCTACATGACGCCCCGTACGCCGCATTCCCTGGTTGCGACCTGGGTTGCCCTGGAGGATGTGCACCCGGACGCCGGCCCCCTCGTCTATTATCCGGGCAGCCACAAGATCCCCCTCTATGTCTTCAACGACGGCACGCACCATGTGTCGAGGGACGAGATCGTGGACTGGTTCGACTACATCGACGTCCAGATCAGGCTGCGCGGCCTCAGGGAGACGACGTTCCTCGCGCGCAAGGGCGACGTTTTCATCTGGCATGCCGACCTTGTGCACGGGGGAAGCCCCATCCGCGATCCCGGGCGGACGCGGGGCTCGCTCGTCTGCCACTACTTCGGGAAGGCCGATTGCGCCGAGAGGGGGCTCCAGGTCGAGCCCTTGAACCAGGGCTACTGGCTCAGGCGCCAGCGGCAGGCCGTGAGGGTCGAGCCGGAAGCATTTGGCGGGCATTGTCCGTTCCCAGAGGATGATTACCTCGAAAGAAACCCCGACGTGAGGCAGGCCGTCCGGGCCGGCGAATGCACCTCCGGCCGCGACCATTACCGCGACTTCGGCTTTCAGGAGGGGCGGGGCGTCTAAACCCCGGGCGCCCTAGCCGTCCCGCCTGGCGACCCAGAAACGGCAGTCGTCCGAGAATTCGGCGACGGCCGGCGTCTCGAGCACCAGGTCGCTCCGCATCGTGTCGGCGACATGGGACCACCCCGTCTGCGCGAGGTCCTCGAGGATCTCGCGGCGGTCGGGAATGTGGATGAAGACCTTTCCGCTCTCGTCATTGAAGTGACGGTCCCCGAACTCCCTTAGCCTCGGGTCCTGGCGGCCCTTTTCCCACCGATCCCTCTCCGCGGGCCAGAAATTCCCGTCGTCATGGGAATTCTCTCGGTCGTGTGTCGTGAAGATAAAGGGGGCGCCTGGGGCGCAGAGGGCGCGGATCCGGGCGAGCGCGGACCGCCGGCTCAGACGCCCCGGGATCTGCATGAGCCCGTTGAACATGAAGAGCGCGCCGCCGAAAGCCTCCCCGTCCCGGAGGCCGAACGCTGAGCGCTCAACCTGGGTCGCGTCGGCGCAGCGGAAGAGGATCTCGGAGGCCCCGTGCTCCGAGGCGAGGCTCTGGGCCTGGTCGAGTAGCTCGCTCGCAAAGTCAAAGGCGGCGATGTTCCTGTATCCCAGCTTCCAGAGGCCCATGGCCACGCGGCCCGCCCCGCAGCCCGCCTCCAGGACCCGGGTATTCGGGTCGGGCAGGAACCGCTCGATCAGCAGGCGCTCCGACTTCCAGAGCCCCAGGAAATGCGCCGCCCGGGTATAGTAGAGGATGGAGGGGATCTCATTGAAGTGGCCCCGGACGGTCTCGACGGTGACTTTCGCGTCCTCGATGCCCAGCGGATGGGCCTTCTGGCTGTCCGAATTGGGTTCCATGGGGGCGGGCCTATACGCCCTCGAAAAGTTCGTTCATGGAACGGCTTAGCCCCGGGAGGCACGGGTCCGTCAGCGGGTGTCGGTTTGCCAGGATGTCGAGCAGGGTGAACCCGAATTCCGTCGAGGCGTAGACCTCCACGTTCAGGTACCTCGGGTCCACCATCCACAGCCGCGGAAGCCTCAGGTCGGCCCAGACCTGCTTCTTCAAAACCGTATCGGCATGGTGGTCTCCCGGAAATAGCACCTCGGCCACGAGATAAAGGGTGCTGTCCTCCTTCGAGGCGCCGGGCGCACGGCGGATGACGCACAGGTCGGGCTGGAGGTGCCCGGTCTCGCCCAAGTCCAGGGCGGTTCGGGGGGGCAGGACCTCCAGGGTCGAGTTGGGTGCCAGGCAGCCGGCCACCCATTGGTGGAGGCGGCCAACCAGCAGCTCATGGGCCTTTCCCGGGGCGCTCCGGAACAGGGTCTCGCCGTTTAGGGTTTCCTCATAGGGCTCGCTCATCGCGGCGGAGATTGGGGGGATGTTCTGCGTTGGGCAATCCGATCGATCGTCACGTGTTTTTTGGGGTGTTTTTTGCTGACTCGGGTGGCGTTCACATTAATCCCGCTCTATGTCCACAGCCGGCAAGTCGATAGGTCGGTCGTTTCGCGAAATGCCGGTTTGGCTTTGGGCGGCGCTCGCGGTGATGCTGGCGGACCCGGTTCTCGATGCCCTCGTGCCGCTTTCGCGGGCGCCGGGGCGCAAGCTGATCGATTATGCGGCGCTCGAGGCCTTCTGCCTGCTCGGGATCTGGATGTTCGGGGTCGCCAAGGGGCGCCCCGACCTTCCCGCCGGCGCGAAGAAGCTCCTGGGGTGGTCCCGGACGGCGCTGATTGTTCAGGCGCTGGGTGGACTGATGCTGATCATCATGTTCGTGTCCCGCGCCCTGAACCCGGGAGGGCAGACCGCGGAGGTGATGAGCATCGTGGCGAACGTCTTCTTCATGCTCTCCTCCGCCTTCCTGATCGTGGGCCTCCTGGGCATGGGGAGGGCTTCCAACGTGATGAGGACCCGGGCGCGGTCGGCTGTCGACCCGCTCACCTTCATCGTGGGCACCGGGGTCCCTTACTGGCTCTTCTCCGTGCGCCCGCTGCTCGGATCCCCATCGATCATCGAGGACGCCTTCACCGTTCTCTTTCCCGTGGAGTCCTTCTTCGGGCTCCTGGTCCTCAGCTGGTCGCTGGAGACCCGCACGCCTCTGCCGTCACGGCCAGCCGTCCGGCTTCTCCTGGTCGGCATGGGGCTGGTGTGGGTCACGGACGTCATTTTCTCGATAGGCCAGGCGAGCGGCATCCCGAGGGGTGTCCTGATCGACGTGGCCAACCTGATCACCGGCGTGGCCCTGTGCTTCTGGCTCGTCGCCGGCTGGAGATTCAGCGTCGACCCGTACAACGACCATGACCGGCGCCCGCTCGTGGAATTTAGCCCGCTGCCGCTGATCACGATCGTGGCCGAGGTTGGCTTCGTCGTCGTGCTGGTGCTCTTCAGGGACCCGGACCCCCATCTTTACCCCAAGCTCCTGATCAGCTTCTTCCCGTTCCTTGGCATCCTCCTGGCGCGCGAGTTCTTCGTTATCCGTGACAGCCTTCGCCTTGTCTCGGTTGAGGCCCGGCAGCGGAGCCAGGCGAGATTCGAGGCCCTGGTCCGCTACGCCTCCGATGCGGTGGTGGTGGTCGATGACCGTCGCATCATCCGCTTTGCGAGCTTCGCCTCGCGGGGAGTCCTCGGGGTGTCTCCGGAGTCGATGGTGGGGACCGATCTGCTGAGCCTGGTGCACGCGGAGGACAAGGCGGAGGCGTCCACGTTCTTCGATAAGCTGATTCTAAACCCGAAGGAGGTCGGGACGATCCAGTGGCGCCTGGCCGAGGCCGACGGCTCCGTACGCCACCTGGAGACCGCTGGAAGCAACCTCCTGGGAGAGCCCGACATCGAGGGCATAGTCCTCAATACGCGCGACGTGAGCGAGCGAACCCAGCTCCAGGAACAGCTCCACCGGGTCGCGAGGATGGAAGCCGTGGGGCGGCTGGCCGGCAGCGTGGCCCACGACTTCAACAATCTGTTGGCCGTCATCCTCACGAATGCGGACCTCGCCTCGAGCGAGCTCGACGACAGGAATACCCCGGAATCGGACTCGGTCCGGCAGGACATCGACGAGATACGGCGTGCGGCGGCCCGGGGGGCTACCCTCACCAACCGCCTGCTCGCCTTCACGCGGACGGAGGTCGTCAAGCCCCGCGCAATCCCGGTCGAGGAGCTGATCAGGGATGCGGTTCCGATGTTGCAGCGGACGGTGGGGCCGACGGTGAACGTGGTGACCTCGGTGCGGCAGGGATGCGGCGCGTTGAAGGTCAATCCCGACGATTTCATCCAGGCCCTGATCAACCTTGGAAGCAACGCGCGCGACGCGATGCCGGAGGGTGGAACGCTGACGATCGCCGTCGAGCCCGCGAAGGTTGAGGGACGGCTTCCGGGTAGCTACGTTGAGGTCGTCCCGGGAAGGTATCTTTGCATTTCGGTGACGGACACAGGGACGGGCATGGACGATGCGACCCTGCGCCGTGCGTTCGAGCCCTTCTTCACAACCAAGGAGCGCCTGAAGGGTACGGGGCTCGGCCTGGCGTCGGTCTACACGATGGTGAAGGCGTCTAAGGGGGGGGGCACACTCTCATCGGCACCGGGCAAGGGCACGGTCGTTAAGCTTTGGATCCCGGAGGTGGACAAGGACAAGGGCGAGGCCGAGGCCGGGGCTCCGGCCAAGGTCGGCAGCGCAGGACAGACCATTCTCGTGGTGGAGGACGAGACGCCGCTCAGGAACGCCATGGAGCGGATCCTGAAGGCCGCCGGGTATGGAGTCTTTGTGGCTGCAAACGCCGACGAGGCCCATGCGATTTTCGACCGGGAGTCCGGGGCCATCGACCTCGTGCTGACCGATATCATCATGCCCGGGCGAAGCGGGGCGAAGGTCGCCGCCGATTTCAGGCTGAAGAAGCCCACCCAGAAGGTGCTCTTTGTTTCGGGGTTCACGGGCGACCAGGTGGGGGTGGAGGGCCTCGGCAACCTGGGACTGCGCCTCCTTCGCAAGCCCTACAACACAATCCAGCTCCTTGCAGCGGTTCGGGACGTCCTCAACAAGGATGTCCTGTAGGCAGAGGAAGGGGTGGGGCGGCCGGGTCAGTGGAGCCCGGCGTCCTGCCGCATCAGCCGCTCAAGCCTAGAGAGGTTTTCCCTTGCCGCCGGGTAGTCCGGCTTGAGCTCGAGGGCCTGCTGCCAGTGTGCCCGGGCCTCGGCCAGGCGCCCTTGCTCGGCAAGGAGTATGGCAAGGCAGTTGTGGGCCTCGGCAAAATCGGGCCTTAGCCTGAGAGCCTCCTCCGCCTCGGTCGCCGCGTCGCGCTGCCTGCCCTGGACCGAGGAGAGCTGCAGGGCGAGCGCCAGGTGGACCCACGCCACGGAGGGATCGGACCGGAGGGCCGCCTCGTAGTGCGCGATGGCCTCGTCCTGCCTTCCCGGCACCGACTCAAGGAGGCTCCCGAGCCCGGCATGGGCCTCGGCGAAGTCGGGCCGGAGCGCCAGCGCGGCCTCGAACTGGGACCGCGCCTCGGCTTCCCGGCCGGGCATCGCGGAAAGCGCCCTGGCATAGGCCTCGTGCGCCTCCGGCGATTCGGGACGCAGCCGAAGCGCCTCCGAAAAATGCGACAGCGCCTCCCCAGAGCGCCCGGGTACAGTCCGGAGGAGGTTTGCCAGGTTCAGGTGGGCCTCGGCCAGTCCAGGCCTGATCCTGAGCGCTGTCTCAAACTGGGCGACGGCGTCGCCCTCCCGCCCTGGGATCGTCTCGAGCAGGAGGCCCAGGTCGTTGTGGGCGTCCGAGGCCCCCGGCTTGAGCGCAAGGGCCTTCTCGTAGTGCTCCAGGGCGAGGGCACGGGTCTCGGGCCTGCGCGCCAGCTCGATCCCAAGGCCGATGTGCGCGTCGGGATAGTCGGGGTTGATCCGGAGCGCGGCCTGGTACTCGGCGATCGCCTCGGTGCTGTGCTCCCCCGACATCGCCAGGTTGAATCCCAGGATGTGATGGGCCATCCAGCTCTGCGGATTCTGTCGGAGCGTCGCGCGGAAGAGGGTCTCGTCGTTCACGTACAGCCGGCTTTGGCGGAACGTGAGGAGCGCAAGCGAGACGACAACCGAGGCGGCCACGGCCCACGCGGCGATCCTCGCGGCCGGGGCCGCGCGGGCGACCCCGACCGTGAACACCGCGGATACGGTGGCGATGAATCCCAGGCTCGCCAGGTACTGGAAATGATCGGCCACATAGGAGAAGACGAAGGGGTAGACGTTGAAGAAGCCCAATGCGGGAAATAGCGAGCCCACGAAGAGGAGCCATCCGGCGAGAAGCCCGGGCGAGCGCCGCCTGAGCGCCCACAGGGCTGCGCTCAC
>CAITBM010000113.1 GCA_903890485.1 uncultured Opitutaceae bacterium
CTCTGTTCCCCGGCGTCCGCTTCTCGTAGGATGCGGACTTTCTCCTCTGTACTGTAGCGTTTACCTTTCATGGTCTGGGTCCTTTATGTTGGCCCAGACCGACTCTTCAAGCGGCTCGAAGCGGCGGGATCACGTCACGCAATAGCGGGCAACCTGACGATCAACGCCACCGGTGGGGCGTTTGGCCTAAACCTCTTTAGCTTTGATGCGACCGGCGCCCAGAACCCGGCCAGCAACTTCAACGTGGGTGTTCCCTATTCCTGGGTGATCGCCACCACGGGGGGCCACATCCTGAATTTCAACACGACGGCGTTCACGATCGGCGTGACCGGCTTCGAGAACGGGATGCTCCTTCCCTCCCAGTTCTCGCTCTCCGTCAACGGCGCCGACAACCAGCTGATCCTCAATTTCACCCCGGTTCCCGAGCCCTCGACCTACGCCTTGATTGCCAGCGGGCTCGGTTTGGTGGCCTTGGCTGCGCTCCGGCGCCGCAGGGCTTTGGGGTGACGGTTTTCCGGTGTACGGGTGGCCTCGCTTCATCTAGCGTTTGGCCATGCTCAAATCCCTGCGCACGCTCCTGACGCTCGCCGCTCTCGGCGCGGCCCCCCTCCTTGCGGCCGCCAGAACGCCCGTGATCCTGGTTACGGACATAGGTACCGACATCGATGATTCCTGGGCGATCGCACTCATCCTGCGCTCGCCCGAGCTCGACCTGAAGCTCGTGCTGACGGATCCCGCCGACACCGTCTACCGGGCCAAGGTCGCCGCAAAGCTCCTTGAGGCTGCCGGACGGAGCGACATCCCGATTGGCATCGGTGACAACAACCCGGCCAAGGGCGAAGCCCTGGAGACCCTCACGCCTTGGATCGCCGGTTACGATATCGGGAAGTACCCCGGCAAGGTCTACCAGGACGGGGTGGGGGCCCTGATCGACACCGTGGCGAAGTCCGACCAGCCGATCACGATCATCGCGATCGGGCCGGTCCCGAGCGTGGCCCTGGCAATCAAGCGGGACCCCTCGCTGGCCCCGAAATGCCGCTTTGTCGGCATGTACGGGAGCTTCGACGTGGGCTACGGCGGCGCCGGAAACCCCTCTCCCGAAACCAACGTGCGCGTGGACCCTCCGGGATTTCGAGCCGTGATGGCCGCGGGCTGGAAGGACATCCTCCTGACGCCCCTCGACACCTGCGGGTCCGTCGGCCTCGCAGGGGAGCGCTACCACGCCATCTGGAGCGCAACGGGCGACCCGCTGCTTCGCGCCCTCGTCGAAAGCTACTGCATCTTCGCGCCGAGGCAGAACTGGATGGTTTGCGATTACTTCGCGACCCACTCCACGACGCTCTTTGACTGCGTCGCCGTCTACCTTGCCTATTCCGAGGACCTGGTGGACGTCGAGACGCTCAGGTTTGACGTGACCGACGACGGTTACACCCGGAAGTCGCCCACAGGGGCGTACACCGCCCGGGTAGCGCTTCGTTGGAAGAACCGGGACGGCTTTGAGGCCCAGTTGGCAGGCAGGCTCCTGGCACCCTAGGAGTCAGTCCACTTCGGTGACCCTCGGCGGTCCCGCCGAGGCGTCCTCGGGTGTCCGGGGAAAGGTCCGGGCCAGCAGGTCTCCCGCGCGCTCGACCCCGTGAACGATTCCCTCGGTGAAATCCCCTGCCTTAAAGTGGCCGCCCATGGCCTCCGCCAGGCCTGTCCAGAAGCTGTCGCCGCATTTCTCATGCACGCCCAGATCCCCGATGACCGCAAAGCGCTTCGAGCGCGGGGCGACGAGAATGAGGACGCCGTTGCGGTGCGCCGACTTAGCCATGCCCAGCTTGTTGAAATACGCCTGGGCCGACGCAACGGGGTCCTCGACCTTGTGCCGGGCCACCAGAACGCGAATCTCACCGGAGGTCCGTGCTTCCGCCGCGACGATCGCCGCTACGACTCGCTCGTGGTCAATCTTGGGCAGGAGAAAGGGAATCTTCATTGGATCACCAGCTTCCTCCGGCTCCGCCGCCGCCAAAGCTGCCCCCGCCGCCGGAAAAGCCTCCTCCTCCGCCGCCACCGCTAAAACCGCCTCCACCGCCAAAGCCCCCGGGAAAGATCATCGGGCCTCCGAAGCCTCCGCGGCCGCCGCCGTGGTAAATCGCCGCGTTCTTGCGGGCCAGGGTGATGATAAACACGACCACGATAAAGAGCAGGAAAAGGAACGCTATCGGGTTCATGCCCTTGTTCCTGTCGGCGGCTGTCCGCCCCGTCCCTCGGTATTCGCCCTGGGTGGCCGCCATGACGGCGTTCACACCGGCGACCACGCCCCCGTCAAAATCTCCCTTTCTGAAGCGAGGAACGATCTCGTCCGAGATGATGCGCTTAGCCAGGGCGTCGGGCAGCGCACCTTCGAGCCCGTAGCCCACTTCCAGGTAAATTTGGTGGGTCTGGGCGAAAATGAAAAGGACCGCGCCGTTGTCCTTTCCCTTCTGCCCGACGTGCCACGATTGGGCTACCCTCACCGAATAATCTTCCACAGACGAGTCGCTCTCGAACCTCGGATAAATGGCAACGACCACCTGATTGGAGGTCTGGCGCTCAAAGTCCGCAAGCTTGGTATCAAGCGCCTGGGCGGTGGCGGGGCTAACGACGGACGCGTAGTCGTTAAAATGGGCCCGGGGCGGGGCCGGCATCACCTCCGCAGCACGGATTCCGCCGGCCGCGAAACAAAGGACAAGCAGCCCGAGGGTGCGGACGCTCACGGCTTAGCCGGCGCGGCACCGCCAAAGTCAAACTGGACCTTGGGTGGGGTGTCGGAGCCGGCGGTTGCGGTAAAGTACGGCCGGGACGAGAAGCCGAGCGCCCCGGCGAGGAGGACGGCGGGAAACCGGCGGATCGCCGTGTCGTAGGCCTGGACGACGTCGTTGAAGCGGCCCCGCTCGACGGCAATGCGGTTCTCCGTGCCCTCCAGCTGGGCCTGGAGGTCGCGGAACCCCGCGGTTGCTTTCAGGTCGGGATAGCGCTCGGAGACAACGAGGAGGCGGGAGAGGGCGGACCCGAGCTGGCCCTCGGCCTGCTGGAAGGCGGCAAGCTGGGCGGGATCGGTCGGCGCGGTGCCGGACGGCAGCTGGGCCCGGCCAACGGAGGCCCTCGCCTCGGTGACGGCCAGGAGGGTGGACTTCTCGAAGTTGGCGGCACCCGAGACGGTGCTCACCAGGTTTGGCACCAGGTCGGCCCTGCGCTGATAGACGTTCTGAACCTGCGCCCACTGCGCATCCGTTGCCTGCTGCAGGCCCACGAGCCCGTTGTAGCTCGACACCACGTAGAGGCCGAAGATCACGGCGAGCGCCACCAACCCGATCAGAATTTTTGTCGCTGTACCCATGGTGCAACCCTATGCCCAGAGTGTCGCCGGTGCAAGGCGATCCCGACGATGCCCCCCCTGCGATGAACCCACCTATCGACCACCGGCCCGCCGTGCTTGCGATCTTCGTGCTGACCTATATCGGGCTGGCCGTTGGCAAGATCCCGGGCCTCAAGCTCAGCCGGACGGGCTTTGCCGTTCTGGGAGCCATCGGTATGATGATCTTCTCCGGCCGGACGCCGGACGAGATCGTCGGCATGATCAACTGGCCGACGATGCTCCTCCTCTTGGGGTTCTTCGTCATCTCGGCCCAGCTCAGGCTGTCGGGATTCTATGACTGGGTGGCGAAGGCCATTTCCGAACGACTGAGCGCGCCGACCCACTTTCTGCTCTTCCTGATCTTGGTCACGGCGGCGCTTTCCGCATTCCTCAACCACGACGTCGTGTGCTACGTCCTGGCGCCGGTGGTGGGCCTGGCGCTCGTGAAGCGCAACATCGACCCGGTGCCGTTCCTGATAGCCCTCGCCGCTTCAAGCAACATCGGCGCGGCCGCCACTCTCGTCGGCAACGCCCAGAACATGCTGATCGGGACCGTGGCAGGCCTAGGGTTCGCTCACTACATGCTCTGGAGCGCCGTCCCCGTTGCCGCGGGCCTGGCGATCACCTACGGTGTCACCCGGCTCCTCACGAAGCCCGTGCCGCCCAAGATCAGCACCGACGACATAGAGCCCGACGGGCCGTCCTATCCCCTGGACCGCTACCATATGGTGAAGGGCCTGGTCGTCCTTGGCGCCACCTTTGCGCTCTTCTTCACGAGCCTGCCCCGCGAAATCGTCGTCCTGGTCGCGGCCGGGATCCACCTGCTGAGCGCCAAATTCAAGACCGAACAAATCCTCGGCCTGGTCGACTGGCAGATCCTGGTCCTCTTTGCCTCGCTCTTCGTGGTGGGCGGCGCCTTTCAGGCAACGGGCTACGGTGATCACCTCATGGGCTGGATGCAGGGCCTCCGCTTCGACCCGTCCAGGCCCCTCAACGAAACGCTGCTCACCACGGTCCTCTCCGTGCTGATCAACAATGCCCCGGCCGTCGTCCTCTTGATAAAGATCCTGCCAGTCACCCACACGTCCATCGCGTACGTCATGGCTGCGTCCAACAGCTTCGCTGGAAACGTGATCATGACGGCGAGCGTCGCCAACCTGATTGTGGTCCAGCAGGCGAAGCGCCAGGGGATCATCATCTCATTCGGTGCGTTCGCCCGAATCGGGTTCCCGATCGCCGCCCTCTCCCTGGGGGTACTTGTCCTTTGGGCCAGCCTGACCGGGGGCTAGTCCGACTCGTGAGAGGTGGGGCGCGTTACCTTGCGCCACTCGCCTTGGAAAGGCTCCACAGCCAGACCGAGAGCAACGCAGTCACCACGACCGTGATGATGCTTCCGATGGGACCGATTCCCACCGGTCCGACGCGGATTTCCCAGCCTGCCCAGAGCCGTATCAGATGACCAAAGCAGACCAGGGCGAACAGGATACTCGATGCGCGAAGGCCGACGACGGGGGACCTCATAAGCACTCCTTTCTTTGACGTTGGAATCTTGGGGTAACCTTGCGGGTCCCAATCTAGCCCCAACGGATGTGACTGCGCTGCGCATCCCTTGGCAATTGCCGCGCAGCGATTGCCCGTGCCCGATCCGCGCCCCCGGGGTAGCGGTCCGGTCGAACCAGCACTACCCGGCAGAGCGGCCGCAACGCCTATTTTCCCCGCGAGCGCCGAAGCATCTGAAGGGCGGCCGGGTCGCCTGCCTTCAGGGCCAGAGCCGCCTCAAACTCGGAAGCCGCCTCGCCGTGGCGGCCCAGCTGCTCAAGGGCGCAGCCCAGGTCAAAGTGCGCTGGTTCAAAGTCAGGCCTCAGCCGGAGCGCGGTCCGCATTTCCGCGATGCCCTCGGGGAGGCGACCGGCCACGCAGAGCGCGACCCCAAGGTTGTTGTGGGCCTCGGCATTTTTCGGATCGAGCCGGGCCGCGGTGCCGAGCTCCTCGATCGCGCCATCTGACTGCCCCGATTCCGCGAGCGAGAGCCCGAGCTGGAAATGGGCGAGCGCATATCCGGGATCCATCCGGAGGGCGTTCCGGAAATGCACAATCGCCTCGGACGCGTTGCCGGGCGAGGCCTTGAGGGCGATCCCAAGCTCGGTCTCCGCCAGGGGATAGTACGGCTCGAGCTCCACGGCCTTCCTCAATTCGGCCACGGCAACGGCGTTGCTGCCCTGATTCGAAAGGAGGGCGATTCCCAGCGCACAGTGGGCGCGGGCATTGGACGGAGCCTTCAGAACAGTATCACCCCAAATGGCCGCCTCGCTCCGATAGTCCTCGTTGCGACGCTCGGTGGCCACTTCGAGGGCCACCGCTGCGGCTGCGATTCCAGCAAAGGCCCAACGACCGGCAAGGGAATAGGCGACCACGATGGCGAGTACGACCACGGCCGCAAGGGGCAGGTACATTCGGTGCTCAGCCACGGTCTGGGTAATCACCGGCACCACGCAGGTCGGCGCAAGGACCAGAAGAGGGAAGCCACCGAGGAAACCGAGGGCCGGCCGCCGGACGAGCGCAACACCGACTGCGGCCACAAGGGGGACAATGACGAAGGCACAGGCAAACGATACCCCGGGGGATCTAAGGGCGGCGGTGCCATAGTCAAACGTGAGCGACCCCGGCCACACCGACAGTTCGAGGTAGCGCGCCAATGCCTGGAACTGAGCGGTCCAGTACGCCGCCAGCGGTGTGCCCCCGCCGAACCCGGCAGTGCCGGCGCGGCTCCAGCCCGTCGAGCCAACAAGTATTGCAAGCAGGAACCAGGTGGTGGCCAATCCCATGTAATATCCCAGGCGTTCCCGGATGGCCTTCGCAAATGACCCCGCGAGGAAGGTTCGATCCAGGAGTAGGGCAGCCAGGGGGGCAGTGGCCATGACTTCCTTGGTCGCCATCCCAAGCAAGCAGGCGACTATGGAGGCCGACTCCCACGCGCGCCGATTACTCTGCGTCGACCGCACGAGCCCGTAGAGGGTGAGCAGATAGAAAAGGGAGACCAGCGACTCGACCCGCTGGATCACGTACGTGACCGCCTCGGTCGCCAGGGGGTGGACGGCCCACACGACCGCCGCCGCCGTTGCGATGTAAAGGGAATCGGCTCCAAAACGCTCACGCAGGCTGGGCAGGAGCAGTGTGCGCCGCACGAGCCCGAAGAGAACCCATGCGCAAAGGACGTGGATCAGCAGGTTGGCCGCGTGGTATCCGGCCACCTCCGTGCCTCCCACGGCGTAGTTCAGGGCGAAGCTCAGGTTCGCGACAGGACGACCCGTGAGCGAGGTAGCCGGCGGCGGCAAGAGCGGTGCGTAAAGGGGCGTCAGGCTCCTGAGGCTCGGGTTTCCAAGGATGGACGGGATGTCGTCGAAGAGGAACGGCGTGGGGAGGCTGTTCCGGTAGGTTGCGAACGCCGAGAACGCCACCAGGAGCAAGGCCAGGGCAGTCGCGGCCCGCCCAGGGGCGAACTTGCGCGGGGAGGCCTCAGGTAGTGTTTCTTGCATCTACAGCCGTTTAGCGGCGGGCCGCGCTTAGGCCAACCTCGGTTTCAACCAGGCTCTGCCCGGCCTAGGGGCGATTGTCGTGCACTGAGGCGCGATCGCCAGCCTCACTCGCTATCCGGTTTCCGTTCAACTGGTTGTCATGGATACTCACGCTGCCGGCATTCCGGCCGACCTTGACCGCTTCGCCGGGCCCGGCGCCCTTCACGGCCTCGGGATAGATGGTGAACGTATTGTCGTGGATGTCGGCCTGCCCAGAAAGGATCTCGATCATGGGTCCGTTCAGGGACCAGGGGACCAATCGGGAATCGGATAGGGAGACATAACCGTCGTTCTCCCATTTAATGGTGCGGTTCAGCTGGCCCCAGAAGCTTCCTCCGCGCACGAAGAGGACGACAGAAGTTGGCTCGGTGACGCTCACGCCGTTCAGGACCCGGGATTGGGAGGCTCCGTCCCCGGCGCCACGACCCCATATCGCGATCTTGCTCGTGCCGCGGTTGTCGTTGGCGATCGCAAGGTTCGAGATGGTGACGCCGGGCTGCTGGGTGGCGCGGGCATCGATGCCGATGTCCACACCGTCGAAGTCTACATCGGTCATTTGGCCATTCGTCGCGCCGTCCTTCGAGGCCGAGAGCTGCAGGCCCACGTGGTAGCCCCAGCTGAAGATGTTCTCTACGACCTCCCAGTCGGCCCGCTCAAAGATGAAGGAGACCGCATTGGCCTCCGTGAAGTCGAAGATCTTCTTGTCCTGCGACCAGAAGGGCCAGAAGTGCACGTCGTGGATGCGCCCGATGTCCGTGCACTTGTCGACCCAGATGCCCTTCAGCAGCGGCTGGCCGTAGAGCCCGCGGATGTAGTGGCGGCTGCCGCCGAGCGTAGCAAGGTCAACGGCGAGGTATGGGTTCACCAGGAGAACGTCGATCAGCGCCGCACCGTCACCGGCGCCTCCACGGATCGTCCAGGGATAGGCAATGGGCCGATCGGCAATCACCTGGTTGGGGTAATACACCTTGACGCCCTGGAGGGTCGAGTCCGGGCCCTGGAGGGTGATGAAGGCCTCTCCGTCCTCATGCCCCGCTCCCTCGACTGCCAGAAGCGTGGAGCCGGTCGTTTTGTCGGTGTAGAGCTCCGGTGCCCGACCTACGCCCACAAGGGATGTCTCGGCGGGTACGGACAGGTGGGTTTTTACAAGATAGCTGCCCGTGGGCACGTAGACTACGCCTCCTCCCTTACCTCCAACTGCGTCAAGAGCCGCTTGGATGGCGTGAGTGTCGTCCGTTTTCCCGTCGCCCTGTGCAAAGTAGGGGGCGCCGCGCACGTCAACCCAACTCGGATCAAAGGGTCCCTTGACCTGCCTGTCGTTTGCCACGGATTCCTTACCCAAATTGGGCGCGGAATTCCCATCCGGAGCGCCGGCGTGGGCCAGCGTGCTCGCAAGAGTGACCGTTAGGACCAGGAGGCGAAGGCTGGGGGATATCGAGGGTATCATTTTTTCTGGGGTCGTTAAAGGGGGCCACGGAGTCAGCAAAGCCGACTTCGTAGCCCGCAAATTAGGCACTCAATGAGGGTCTATTGGGCTAACAGGTAAGGCAACGAAAACCCGCTTTTGGACCCGATGTCGAACCAATGCTCTTCCGCACCGGAGCAGACCCGACAGAGATCACGCTAGCATTGGGTCCGAGTTGGGAAGGGGAGGGGCTTCCTCCGCGGTATCCGATCAAGGAAAGGTCATTTCAAGGCGTGTCCGTGAGACAACATGCCCAATCCGCAGCGGACTCTGAAATCGGCGAGGCGATTATCGGACGCTTTCCGGCGGACCGAAATAGCTGTCGGGGACAATACGGCTACTGATAACAATCTTCTGCACGACTATCCCTGGATCAACCATCGCAATCGTCAGGGTATGAGGTCCCGCCTCTTTTAGGTGGTGGGTGGACCTGAGGAATCGCACGTTGTCACGAGCCACTTGGCTTGCCCAGTTTCGCCCGAGAAATCCGTCCGTCTCCCTATGCGCAAAAACGTCCAGGACCTGCGGAGCCTGGTCGTCAAACGACACCGCAATGCGCATACCGCGGCCGGGCACGAAATCCATTACGGGGCCGAGTTCGAGCGTAACCTCAAAGGTGCCCTCGCTGGACAAATAGACCGGATATCGCAGCTCTGGCGCTGGATCCGGCGGCAGTATGCTTGGGGTATTAACCGGATAAATCCCCATCGCTGAGGCTCCGCGACCATAATCAGGAATCTCCTCCCAACGCACCCCCCTTTCGTCGGTCTTATCCGCCGAAGAGGCTGAAAAAGCAACAAGTCCGGTGAGGCTGGAAAAGCGGCCCTTGGCCGCAACGCGCTGCGCCTCGCTCGCCTTTAACTGAGGCAATCGACGCGTACATCAAACTTCCCACGAAGAAAGAGGGCGTATTGACATGGTCAGGCCGCTCGTTGGCGCGGCTGCACACTCGGTCCAAACCGAATGTGAAGGAGCAGCACAGCCCTCGCGCAATTGATGAGAGTGACGCCCAAGTCGCCATCCATCTTGCCGGGATGATTCTAAAGGAAGCGGGATGGGCAGTTTAACACGGTAGCGGGTCCATTACACCCACGGGCGGGCGGCTTCGGGGCCTCTCGCTACAGCGTTCCGTCCGGCATGGCGTCATTGTTCCTCCCGATGTTCGGGATGGAGTGATCTTTGCTCCCATGGGCGACTGCGGCTGTGTAGTGCCGACTACGACTCCGGATCATGCGCTTCTGGAGCGGAGCAGGGGTCTCCGTCGGCAATGGAGTGAGTTTCCCTTACGATGTCCGCCGTGGAGTGACTTTCCCTTACGAAGTCGTCCGGTATGGAGTGAGTTTCCCTTACAAAGTGGTTCACCCGTTATGAAACTGAGCCGAAAAGGCCCAGGAATTGACTCCAAAGAACCGAATCTAAAGGCAGGGGACCGGGCTCTTAGCGGGCCAAGTCATCCGTTTGAGGAAAATGGAGTGTGTTTCCCTGACAGTATGGAGTGAGTTTCCCTTCCTCGGACAAGGAGCTACACGGATAATCAGGGGTTTACACTCTCAAAATCATTACTTAACATAATGTATATTGTGCGATACTGGAGAGAAAACCTGTGGCGCTGGGTACCTGTCAAGACTTGGCACCATAACCGCTCCGTACCCAATTTGCCTTGCTTGTGCCCTCTATCGCTGGCTTCCTGCGAACGGGTTCGGTGCCTGGGCACCGAAGGCATCAGAAGCAATCGGGCCATTGCTTCAATATCTGCATATGCGGCACAGCCGCATTCCCTACCTATGAAGTATCTGATCGTCTTCGGCTGTCTCTTTGTCGCCACCCTCGCAGAATCGTACGGTGACGCAACCATAAGGATCGGCCTCTTCGAGCGAACTGGAGCACCCCAGATTTTTACCATTTTTGCCGGAGCAGTCTTGTTGCTCGTCTACGGCGTAATGCTCAATCTGGCGCCGCTTCCCTTTGGGCGAATCGTCGGACTCTATATCGCAACTCTTTTCTTGGTATGGCAGGTGGTTGCGTTTGTCTCGTTCCGCGCTGTGCCAAACGCTCCAATTCTGCTGGGCGGTGCCTTAATCGTCGCCGGGGGCCTGATCGTATCGTTCTGGAAGGCCTGACTCATTGACCGACGCTTGGCCGGGCGAAGACGCGGAAAAGCGAAGCCATTGTCTCCAAGCCACCCACCTGCCCGGGCTCCCTCACACTAAGGCTTCTGCTATCTCAGGCAAGTGGGTGTGGATTCGAGGCTCGCGGTTCCCTGTTTTGGCCGTGCAGCAAAAGATCGTACACCCTTTCGATCAACGTAGCGGGTGAAAATGGCTTCACCAAAAAACCGTCCGGTGCGACGTCGGGCATCCCGGTTGCCTCGAACGGGCCCGCAGAGATCAGAATACATGGAGGCTCATTCGAGTGGTCCCTTATGCGCTCGATCAGCTTCATCCCGCTTAGCCCCGGCATCTCGTTGCCGGTTATCACCAAGTCATAGGCAATCCGGCATAAGGCATTCCACCCGTTCTCCCCGTCTCCCTCGGTGTCGGCCCGAAATCCGGCACGGATGACGGTCGTCGCCACCAATTCGCGCATATCGGGATCGTGATCGATGACCAGAATCTGCTTGGTGGCGGACGTCACCAAAGGGCCCGTCCTATCCGGCAAGACCGGCTTCCCGGCAGCCCCATCACCCTCGATGCCTGGGGTCGCCGGACTACATGCGCCTATCCTTGGGCAATCTTCTGCGGCAAGTCGGATTCTCTTAGGCATACGTCGCTTGAAGGCATATCCGAGCCTCCACAGTAAACCTACGCCCAAAGGGGAATGGCTAAAATAGGGTGAAACCCTACCTGCCGCCAAACGGTGGCATACAGATCGAGACAGAAGTCCGATTTGAGAGACCGCCCCCCTAGGTGCCCGGGACGTGAGCCGGATTGCCGGCAGCCGCTGCGAGATAAAAATATGTCGCGACAAATACCAGGCCCGCCGCCAACGAAAGCACGAGCGGCATTAAGAAGAAGTAACGCCAACTCAGGACCGTCTGCGAAACGCATGCCGCAGCGAGAATCAGGCACAAAGGCGCAATTAGGGAATTGGCTTGGCCGACCTGGCGCGCGGCAATCCACGCAATGGCGGCCAGGGCATAATTCAGGATGCCGACGGCAAGGCCGAAACCGTAGAAAAAGTCCCAAAGTGTGCGCGCAGAGCTCACCTTCAGCGGAACGTGGTACGCCTTCATCGATTCGATGATCGCCGCCTCTTCGGGCGTATGAGCCCGATAGAATACGACCGCACCGAACGTGTGGCCCGTTGAATAGAGGAACAGGATGACGGCACCTATCTTCAGCAGCAGAGACGGATTCATGGTTAACTGTCCTGGGATTGTTGGTTGTTCGAGGCTCTCTAGGGAAAATATTTTGTGCACCAGTTGAGCACGGCTCCCCACCCTTGGGCGTATCCCTGGCAGGATTTGCTATCCGGCGAGAAGCCAGAATGAATCACTTTCAATAGTGAGCCATTGGGGGTTGGGCCGATTTCAATTCTCACCACCGTGCTGGCAAAATCGTCCCAACTCGCCTCCCAGGTGAATTCCAAGAGAAATGGCCTCTCAATAAGCCGGTAGTGTCCTCGGACGGAGGCCAATTTGCCATCTGCGCCAAGCGCCAATCCGCCCCGCCGGCCTCCGACCCACAATTCGCTGATCCAATCCTTAGTCCTATAATCCCGGATTTCCCAGATTGGCATGACGATTGCTTCTCTTGATAGTTTTTAAACATCTAGCAATGAACGGCATAGATACTCCTGAAGCTGAAAAATCACGGAATCCAA
>CAITBM010000114.1 GCA_903890485.1 uncultured Opitutaceae bacterium
CGAGCAGCGGGGGCTCGATCCCCTGTTTGTCTACGCCCTGGTCCGGGTCGAGTCCGGCTTTGATCCGCGGGCCAAGCGCGGCGAGAACCGGGGCCTCCTCCAGATCAAGCCCAGGGCGTGGAAAGCGGTGTCGAACCTCTCCTACGAGACCGGGGTGTGGAACTGGCGGACCAACCTGGAGGTGGGCATGGACGGCTTGGCCGCGACCAAGAGGGCCCTGGCCGAGAAGGGGGCCTTCTCGTACCCGCTGCTCTGGGCCTCGTACCATTTCGGCTTCGATTACGTGGCCGCGCACGGATTCGACATGAGCCGGATACCCCGGCCGTCGGACCCCATCGCGTACAAGCTGTGGTCGGGCGACCTGCACCCGATCAGTCCCCCGAAGTAGCTCAAATGGGGGGCTTTGGGCACCCCTTGAAACTGTGAGCCTTTTTGAGCACATTTGAGGCATGGCAACGATTCAACTCCGGACACGCATCGACAGCACCCTGAAGAAACGCAGTGACGAGGTCCTAAAAGAAATCGGCGTGGACGCAGGTTCCTGCGTATCGATGGCCCTTACCCAGCTTGTGCACCGCAGGGGACTTCCATTCCAGTCATGGAGTCGGACGCCAGTTACTTTGCCACCGAATACGGCCTAACGTCAGCCCAGGCGGCCAAGGCAGGGGCTGCCCTGCGCAAGGCGACCGCGTCGGCCCGCAAGGCCGGCAAACTTCGCGAAGTTAAGAGCGTATCCGACCTCGCTCCGTGAGGCTTTTGGCGACGCCCCGCTTTTTTGAAAAGCGTCCCTGCCGAGCATCGGGAGGAGGTTTTTGCAGCCATGAAGAGGGCGGCTCTGCTCTAAGGGCAGCCTCATCTCCATGCAGGTGCAGCTCTTAGGCGAATCCGACCCTTCATGGATTGCCGCTGCGGTCGGGACCTTCGGCTGGTCTTCCAGCATGAGGGAAAAACGCTCGTGGTCCACCTATGCGGCAACCTCGATAAGGTTCGATCGTTCCTGAGAAACCAACGCAAAGGGATACCCCCAATGCAGGGAGGGCGGAATACCGCCAACTAGCTAACCCAAAACGAGTTAAGCCTTCTGCACGAGGCCGGCCTTGAGGGCCTTCACGCTGACCCAGACGCGCTTGGTGCCGCCGTTGGCCATGCGGATCCTGACCCTTTGGAGGTTCGGACGGAACTTGCGCTTCGTGATGCTCGTCACGTGCGTTCCGATGCCGCCACTCTTCTTGGTCTGGCCTTTACGGTTGATGATGCTCCCTTTGACGGGGCGACGACCTGTGATTACGCAAACTTTGGCCATGGTGAAATGAGTTAAAAGGAAGACGTTAGCGGGCGGATCTGGCGCTAGGCAAGGGGATTCTGCAAGGGCGCGGCAAAAGGATTCCTACGCGCGCATAGCCCAGAGCACCTGGAACTTCTGGCCCATGTGGGAGGGGTGGATCAGCTGGAGGAGGGAGAGCTTGTCGCGGCTGAGGCGCCCTGCTTCCGCCGCCGTGAACGCCGCAAGGAAGGAGCCGGCATGGTGGACAAAGAAGGCCTCCTGGCTCTCGACAACGGGCTCCGGGAACCCCTCGGCCTTGAGGGCGTCGGCGATCCAGTCCCAGCACACGTGGCAGGTGAGGTCCTGGTCGCCGGGAAAGGCCAGGAGGTCGTTGCCCTGGGCGTGGCGACGGTACGCACGCGCCGTTCCCTGGGGCGTGGCCGACGATAGTTCCGCCCAGGATTTCCCGTAGTCGAAAGCGAGGAAAAGCCCCGACCAGGGCTCGGCCGCAAGGCTTCGGGCGAGGGCTGCGGCCGCCATCGGGGCATCGACCACGTAGCCTTCCACAGGGGAGTCGGGAATCCCCGCGGGCAGGTCCGAGGGATCCGAAAACTCCGTTTCCTCGGGGCCTGGGCCCGTGACTCGGACGCCGATTTCCCGCCACGCACCGGACCTCCAGCGGAAACGCCGGAAAGGCTGCGCGTCAAAAAGCTC
>CAITBM010000115.1 GCA_903890485.1 uncultured Opitutaceae bacterium
GACCCCGCGCCCCGCCGCCGAGCGCATCCGGCTCGCGGCGGAGGAGCTGGGCCCGACCTTCGTGAAGCTCGGCCAGTTCCTCTCTATGCGGCCGGACGTGGTGCCGCACAACATCATCCTGGAGCTTCGCAAGCTCCAGGACCAGATCCCGCCGCTGCCCTTCGAGGTCATGCGGCCGATCCTCGTCGACGGCCTCGGGCGCGAGCCCTCCGAAGTGTTCGACGAGTTCGACGAGACCCCGGCTGCCAGCGCCTCCCTGGCGCAGGTCTACTTCGCCCGTCTGAAGGACAGCGGGGAGGAGGTGGCCATCAAGGTGCAGAAGCCCGGAATCCGCCAGCAGATCGAGATCGACTTCGACCTTGCGCTGTGGCTCGCGGACATGCTCCACCAGCGGGTCGAGGCGCTCAGGCCCGCGGACCTTCCCGCCGTTGTTGCCGAGGCGAGAGACTGGATGCTGCGCGAGCTCGATTTCCGCCTTGAGGCGAACAACCAGGAGTACTTCAACAGCCTCAACCAGCACCCAGAGAGGGTCTACTCACCCAAGGTCTACCGCGACTTCTCCAGCCAATATGTCCTCGTCATGGACCGCGTCGCCGGAAAGTCGGTCAAGAACGCGGACGAATATCCGCCCGAGAAGCGGCGGGAGCTCGCGGGAAACGGCGCCGCCTCGATCGCCCACCAGGTCTTCATCTCCGGGTTTTTCCATGCCGATCCCCACTCCGGGAACCTCTTCATAGCCGACGACGGGCGGCTCTGCTTCCTCGACTGGGGGCTCGCGGGAAACCTCACGCGGAGGCTCCGCTACGCCGTCGCCGACTTCTGGGTCGCCTCCGTCGAGCAGGACACCGAGCGGATCGTCCAGATCGCGGCGGACCTTGCGCCGGTGGACGCCCGCCCCGACCTGAGGTCCATGGAGAAGGACATCGCGCTCCGGGAGGAGCTCAACTTCGCGATCGGCCGCGCGTCGCTCGGAAAGGCGATGCTGCGCCTACTCTTCATCTTCGGCCAGAACGGCATCTACCTCTCGCGGGACTATTCGCTGATGGCGAAGGCCGTCCTTTCGATCGAGGAGGTCGGCACGGCCCTCGACCCGGACTTCGACCTTCGCACCTACGTGTCGCCCGTGTTGAAGGAGCTCAGGCTCGAGCAGATGAGCCCATTCACGCTCGCGCGCCGCACCCGGGACGTGCTTCGCCAGGCGATGGCCGGCCTCCAGGAGGTCCCCTTTGACCTGCGCCGCATCGTGCGGCGCCTGGAAAACGGCAGCTTCTCGCTCAGGCTAAACCACCAGGGGCTGGAGGAGCAGACCGACGCCCTGAAGATCGCGGCCAACCGGATAACGCTCGGCGTCATCATCGGCTCCCTCGTGATCGGCTCCTCGCTCATCGTGACCACCGGCATCCAGCCCCACCTCTTCGGATACTCGGCTCTGGGAATTGTCGGTTACCTGATTTCCGCGCTTCTGGGCTTCTATGTGATCTGGGACATCTTTCGCCACGGCCGCCACAAGTAGGCCTCCTGTCGTGAGAAAGCGGTCCCGGATACGGGGTTTGGTCGGCTCGAGGGGCTATTCTGGAAATAGCGGTTATCCGTAACGCCCTCCGCGGCACCGGGTCAGGGAAGCATCCTTTGCAGGTTGACAACCGCCCCGCCAGCCGCACGATCGCCCCTCCCTTACCGACATGAGCACCACCGAACAGAAGCAGCAGACACCCACGCCGGCAGAGATCCCCTTCACGGACCCCCAGGCCTGGACGCGCTTCGTCACCGACACGGGCAAGATCCTGCCCCGCAAGTACACCGGCCTGTGCGCGAAGCACCAGCGCGCCGTCACGCGCACGATCAAGCACTCGCGCAACATGCTGCTCACGAAGTGAGCGAAGGAGCCGCGAACCGTTAAACGCCGGAGCTCAAAAGGCTCCGGTCTTTTTCTGCCCGGATGGCCCGAAAAGGACCCTTTCTCAGCATGGCCGCCACAGCCCGGACCTTCACGGGGACCCCCAAGAACCTCGCCTTCCTGGCCAGGCGACTGAAAGCCGGGGAAATCGTGGCCGTGCCGACGGAGACGGTCTACGGCCTGGCCGGGGACGCGACGAGCAGCGCCGCGTGCCGGAGAATCTTCGCGGCCAAGGGCCGGCCGACCGACGACCCCCTGATTGTCCACATCGCGTCGATCAAGGACCTGGACCGGGTCGCCGTCGCCAATCCGGAGGCCCGAAAGCTGGCGAAGGCCTTCTGGCCGGGACCGCTCACCCTCGTCCTCCCGAAGACGGGCCTGGTGCCGGACCTGGCGACCGCGGGGCTTCCGAGCGTCGCCGTGCGCATGCCCTCCCATCCCCTCTTCCGGAAACTGATCCGGCTTGCCGGCGTCCCGCTCGCGGCGCCAAGCGCTAACCCGTTCGGCTACGTGAGCCCGACTTCCGCAGCGCACGTTGCCAGGAACCTGGGAAAACGGATCCGCTATATCCTGGACGGCGGCTCCTCCTCGATCGGGCTCGAGTCGACGATCCTGGACCTGCGCAGTCCCCGGAAACCCGTACTTCTGAGGCCTGGTGCCATCACCAAGGCGGAGCTCGACCGTGTCCTGGACCGTCCCGTCGCCCGCCCGCGCAAGGCCTCGTCCGGCGCGCGGGTGGCCCCGGGCCAGATGGCGCGCCACTACAGCCCGAGGACCCGCGTGGTCCTTCACCCGGGACTCACGCTCGAAAAGGCGGTCCGCGGCCCGCAGAACGCGGCCTGGCTCTTCATCGGGCGCCCGGGAACGCTCGGCCGGCTTCCGGCGAATGTCTTCTGGCTCGACCCGCTCGGGGACCTGAAGCTCGCGGCGCGACGGCTCTTCTCGGTCTTACGGGAGCTCGACGACGGGGGGTTCTCCTCGATCCATGTCGAGCGGCCGAGCGGCGGCGGGATCGCCGAGGCGCTCCTTGACCGCCTGGTCCGCGCGGCCTCCCGCTAGCGGACCACCGCGGCGAGTTCCGAAAGGAGGCGCTCGTTCTGATCGGCGGTGCCGACCGTCACCCGGAGCCACTCAGGCAGCCCGTAGTTGCCGACGGGGCGCACGATCACTCCCCTCCTCTGCAGCGCGTCGAAGGCCTTCGCCCCGTCACCTACCTTGACCAGGATGAAGTTCGCCTGGCTCGGCACCCACGCAAGCCCGAGCTCGGAGAAACCCTTCTCCAGGCGCCTCATGCCCGCGCGGTTGCCCTCGATGCACCGGGTCCTGAACGCCTGGTCGTCCAATGCCGCTGTGGCCGCGGCCTGGGCGACCGCATTCACGTTGAAGGGCTGGCGCACGCGGTCCAGGAGCGCGGCCATCTCCGCAGAGGCGTACCCGTAGCCCACCCGGAGGGAGGCCAGGCCGTAGACCTTGGAGAATGTCCTCAGGCCGATGACGTTTCGCCCCTCCTTGATCAAGGGAAGGATGTCGGGGGGGGTGTCGACGAAGTCGCGGTAGGCCTCGTCCACGATCACGATCAAGCGCTCGGGAAGCGCCCGGATGAAGGCCACGAGCTCCTCCGCGGAATTCGCGGCGCCGGTCGGGTTGTTGGGGGTCGAGACCACGACCACCTTGGTGCGGGCCGTGACAGCGCGGGCGAGCGCCGAGAGGTCGTTCTTGAAATTGACCAGGGGGACCTCGACCGGGAGGGCGCCAAAGAGGAGCGACACCAGCCGGTAGACGACAAACTCCGGCTGGCCCATCACGACCTCGTCCTTCGGCTCAAGGAACACGTGACCGATCAGCTCAATCACCTCGTTCGATCCGTTGCCGATCACGAACTGGCCCGGGGCAATTCCGTGGAACGCGGCGAGGCGCTCCTTCAGGGCGTAGCAGCCGCCGTCCGGGTAGAACTGCCCCTGCTCGATCGCCCGCTTCGCGGCCTCGACGGCGAGGGGCGACGGCCCGAAAGGGTTCTCATTTGAGGCCATCTTGATGATCCCGGCGGGGTCGAGACCCAGGTCGCGGGCCACATCCTCGATCGGCCGTCCCGGCACGTAGGACGGGTAGGTGTGGACGAAGGGCTTGGCGAGTTCGGCGGGATTCAAGGGGGAGTCGGGTCCGGGGCATTGGAGACGAAGCCCGCCCCCGATTGAAGCCAAAAGGGATTCGCCACGGCCGGCACGCCTGCACTAGGGATGGACCGATGCCCCCAAGGTTCCTCCCCTCCCGGTTCGCGCTGCTCCTCTGCGCGGCTCTCCTTGCCGCGGGCACGGCCAACGCCGACCCGGTCGTCAAGATCGAGGTCGGCCAGATCCTCGGGGCCCGGTTCGCGATCGCCAATCCCCCCGTCGCCTGGAACAAGCGCCTGCTCCTGCTGGCCCACGGCTACCGGCCGGCGTCGTCGCCGCTCGTGGCCGACCTGAACCCCGAGCGGGCCTCGATCAAGGCCGCGCTGGACGAGGGGTGGATCGTGGCGACGACCAGCTTCCGCCGGAACGGGCTCGTGATCGGGGAGGCCATCGCCGACCTGGACGCGCTCCGGGCCTTCATCGCCAACGCCTACGGGGAGCCCGAGCGGGTGATCGTGGA